>CBDVBE010000374.1:0-6452 GCA_965372145.1 uncultured bacterium
CAGCGTTTTTTTGAAGAATATTTGGGGGGATGTCGAAACACTGCAACAAGCTGTTACTAAGAAGGATAACGAAATGATGAAACATTGTGCGCATAAGATAAAAGGAGGCGCTCTCAATATCGGTGCAAAAGCGTTAAGTGAGATGGCATTGAGAATAGAAACTGCAGGCAGGGAGAATGCATTTGAAAATGCCGAATCGCTTCTAAAGAATTTTACGTATGAGCTTGAACGATTAAAAACAGTATTTAATAGTACATTGTCAAAAATTGCCTGAAACCACAAAGGAAAAACAATATGAAAACACTTGTCGTAGAAGATGATGTATCCTGCTCTGTGCTGCTTCAAAAGATTCTTTCCCCCTATGGTGAATGTTTGGTGGCAGTTGATGGGAGAGAAGGGCTCAAACTGTTTTTCGGTGCCCATGAGAAAAAAGAACCGTTCGAACTGATATGCCTGGATATCATGATGCCGGTAATGGATGGTCAGGAGGTTCTTAAAGAGATCCGTAAATGGGAAGAGACAAAAGGAATCCTCGGGCTTGACGGCGTCAAAGTTATAATGACTACTGCATTGGGTGACAGCAAGAATATCATTCAATCATTCAGGGAACAGTGTGAAGCGTATATCGTTAAACCTATTGATAAAAACAAGCTGTTGAATGAGATCAAGCTGCTGGGGCTGTTGTAAAGAGTAGAATATAAAATTAACAACTAACAACTAACAACTAACAACTAACAACTAACAATTAACAATTAACAACTAACAATTAACAACTAACAACTAACAACTAACAAATAACAACTAACAACTAACAACTAACAACTCACAACTAACAACTAACAACTAACAACTAACAACTAACAACTAACAACTAACAACTAACAATTAACAACTAACAATTAACAACTAACAACTAACAATTAACAACTAACAATTAACAACTAACAATGAGCAATTACAAGAGAACAAAAGATGGAAGAACAGAAACAGATAGATAAACGGCTGCAGGCGTTGGTCGGGCAGAATAAAGAACTGCAGGAGAGGGTAGCAGTGCTTGAAAGGCAGAATGGCACTTTGGGCGACGGTGATTTTGGAAAAGATCGAAATGGTAACGTTGAAAGCCTGGAACAATACCGGAATATTATAGAGAATTCAAATGCGGCAATAGGCGTGATACGTGCCGATGGTACACTTCTCATGATAAATCGGACAGGGGCCTCACTACTGGATAGTATCCCGGAGAGATTATGCAACAGGAATATTGCCGAGTGCGTGCCAAGGGAGCTTTCTGAAATGGCTCTGAAGGGAATAAGGAAAGTTGTTACTTCGCGTAAAGGATACAAGAAGGAACGGATGATACATATCGACAGAGAAGATCGATGGATTGATGCTAATGTTCAGCCGGTGAGAGATTTAAATGGAGAGGTTACCGGTATACAGTTTATTATACTTGACATCACTGAACGAAAAAAAACAGAAAGTTCTTTACGGGGGCGAGTCAAGGAGCTGAATTGCCTGTATGGAATTTCCAGGCTTTTACAGAGAAGAGGCAATACCCTTGAAGATATACTTCATGGGATAGTTAATCTGATCATTCCTTCCTGGGAGTATCCTCTGAGTACCTGTGCGCGGATCATACTGGAGGGGCTTGAGTATAAAACAGGAAATTTCAGTGAGACTATCTGGAAACAAAGCCGTGACATTAAAGTGTATGGTGAAAAAAGAGGAGCTGTAGAGGTATACTATCTGGAAGAGAAACCGGAAAGATATGAAGGCCCTTTTGTCAGGGAAGAAAGAGACCTTATCAATGCAATCGGTGATCAGGTAGGAAGATTTATTGAGCGGATTCGTGTGGAAGGGATGCTGAATATAAAAGAGAGTGCTATTGAATCTTCTATTAATGCAATTGCGCTTGCTGATCTTGAGGGGAATCTGACCTATGTGAATCCATCGTTTATTACAATGTGGGGCTTTGAGGATGAAAGGGAAGTCCTGGAGAAATCGACATTGAAATTCTGGCAAAAAGAGGAAGATGCATTGAACGTGATTTCGAATATGAAGAAATCCGGTGCATGGGTTGGCGAAATGAATGCTCAGAAAAAGGATGGCTCACTCTTTGTTACACAACTGTCTGCAAGTGTGGTTAAGAATGGGAGAGGTGAACCTGTTTGTATGATGGCTTCCTTTGTTGATACAACCGAGCGTAAGAATATTGAGAAATCACTGGAAAGAGAAAAGAAACGTGCGGAACAATACCTTGATATAGCCGGAGTAATGTTTGCAGTCGTAGATAAAGACGAAACTATCGGCCTGATCAACAAAAAAGGCTGTGACCTTCTTGGCTACAATGCAAAAGAGCTTATCGGAAGAAACTGGTTTGACATTCTGATTCCGCGAAAAATAAGGAGAGATATAAGAGAAGTTTTTCAAAAACTTATGAGTGGTGATGTTAAACCTGTTGAATATTATACGAATGTATTAATAAATAAGAAAGGCGAAGAGAGGCTGTTTTCGTTCCATAATACGGTTATTAAAGATAAAAACGGTCAAATAAACGGTATTTTATCTTCAGCGGAAGATGTTACAGAGCGAGTGATGGCAGAGGAAGCATTGCGGAATAGTGAGCAGCGTTTTAAAGCATTAATAGAAAGCACAAGTGATTGGATATGGGAGGTTGATGAGAATGCAGTTTACACATACGTAAGCCCAAGAATTAAAGACCTTTTGGGGTTTGAGACGGAGGAAGTCATAGGTAAGACGCCATTTGATTTAATGTCTCCTGATGAAGCAAAACGTATGGGAAATAAATTTGCCGATATTGTGAAAGCCGGGAAGCCTTTTAATGGATTGGAAAATGTAAACTTAGATAAAAACGGGCGACAGGTGATAATTGAAACAAGTGGTGTTCCGATTTCTGACGTTAACGGAGATTTTCGTGGATATCGCGGTATTGACCGTGACATTACTGAGCGCAGGAAAGCAGAAGAAACCATAAAAGAATCAGAAATAAGATACAGAGCACTATTTGAAGGAAGTGCCGATGGTATAATTATAGCAGACGTTGAAACAAAAAAGTTTGAATATGTAAATGAATCCTTCTGTAAAATGTTAGGGCATGATAAAGAGGCGATTAGGAAAATGGGCGTTTTGGATATTCACCCAAAAGAGTCATTAGATCATGTGATAGATGAGTTTATGGCACAGGCAAATGGAGAAAAGACATTGGCGCAGGATATTCCATGTCTGAAAAAAGACGGAACAATACTATATGCGGATATAAATACTCAGCCACTTGTTATGGGTGGTAGAAAATACAACGTAGGTTTTTTCAGGGATATTACCGAGCGTAAACGTGCGGAAAAGGAGAATGCGGCTCTCGAAGATCAACTGCGTCAGGGCGAGAAACTCCGTGCAGTTGGAGAACTTGCCGGCGGAATCGCACACGATTTTAATAATATGCTCGGTGCAATTTCAGGATATGCTGATTTGATTGAAGAGACAAATAAAGACGAGCAGGGGAATACAAGGGATGAAGATCTTCAGAAGCGCATAGCTGTTATCAGCAGGGCTTCAGGCAGAGCTGCCGACCTGGTGGCAAAACTGCTCGCATTTTCACGGCGCGGGAAATTCAGAAATATGCCCATTGATATACATGAACTCGTTAATGATGTTATTGCCCTGCTCGAGAGTAGCGTTGACCGGAAGATTACACTGGAGAAAAGATTTACAGCCCGGGATACGATTGTTAAGGGTGATTTTACCCAGATTCAGAACGCGATACTGAATATCTGTATCAATGCGTGCGATGTAATGAAAAATGGAGGAGTACTTAAAATCAGTACTGAAAATATGACATTGCATAAAGGACAATATCACATTGAAATAAAGGCCGGAAACTATATCAAGCTGTCGGTGAGGGATACCGGCTGCGGCATGGACAGGGAGATGCTGGGCAGAATCTTTGAACCTTTCTATACTACCAAGGAGGTAGGTGAAGGCACGGGACTCGGTCTTTCAAGTGCTCTCGGAACGATGCAAAGTCATAACGGATACATTACTGTTGAGAGCGTCATAGATAAAGGCACTACGTTTAACGTGTATATACCGCTTGCAACACTGAAAGGTGCTTTGGAAGATAAGGTTCGTGATAAAAAAATTGTAAAGGGCACCGGGACAATTCTTGTCGTAGATGATGAAGATATGCTTCGAGAATTGGTGGAGGATATGCTTGTTAAATGCGGGTATACCGTCCATACGTTTGGTGATAGCGTCAAGGCTGTTTCCTGGTATAAAAAAAATTATGCCGCTGTTGACCTTGTTCTGTTGGATATGGTTATGCCGAAAATGGATGGACTTGATTGTTTCGATAAAATGAGAGAGGTTAATTCTGATGTCAAGGTTGTTCTTGCGAGTGGATACAGTAGGAATTATAAAGTGCAAAAACTGTTGGATAGGGGAGTAATAGACTTTATTGAGAAACCGTTTGACCGGGTAATCCTCAGCAAGACTATAGCACGGGTACTAAAGAATGGGCATGCATCAGAGGGTAAGAACATACGGAAGGAAAAGGTTGTTGTGAAACAGGGTAAAGGAGTTTGACATGGGACAGGATAGTAAGCGGATACTTGTGGTGGATGATGATATGGATTTTCGGGAGTATGTTTCCGATTTGCTGAAGTCGCGAGGGCATACCGTATTTAAAGCAGTGAATGGTAAAGAGGGAGTTGAAATCCTGAAAAATGAAAAGGTTGATATCCTTCTTACTGATATGATAATGCCGGAAAGAGAAGGTGTAGAAACGATAATGGAGGTGAAACTGATTCATCCGCATATAAAGATTATTGCCATGTCAGGAGCCATGCGCCATGAAACGTATCTCCAGATAGCGGATGGGCTGGGTGCCGGTGCTACTCTCTCAAAACCGTTTAAAAAACAGGAGATGTTTGATGCAATTGAGCAGGTGTGTAAGGAATAAGACAGGGAGGTAATAGTGGTGTGTCATAATGACGGTCATCTGTCAATATTTAACAGAATCTAATTAATAAAATATGGGCGTACTATGAAACATATAGTCGGCGTTTCAGATATGAAGATGAGTAATGCAGCGGGTGATATCATTGTCACCCATGCGTTAGGTTCGTGTATCGGCATTGCCATTCACGATCCTGTCGCACAGGTGGGCGGCATACTCCATTATATGCTTCCCCTGTCAAAAGTTGACATGGGTAAAGCTGAAAGAAATCCTTATATGTTCGGCGATACCGGTATACCGCTGCTGTTTACAAAAGCGTATGGTCTGGGAGCGACCAAGGATAATATTCGCGTTATAATGACCGGTGGTGCACAGGTGTTTGAGAAAAAAGACTTTTTTGCCATTGGAAAACGGAACATAGTTATAGCACGGAAAATGTTCTGGAAAAATAATGTACTTATAGCGGCGGAACATGTCGGCGGAAGTATTCCGCGTACCCTGTACCTGGAAATAGGCTCCGGACTGACATGGATGACCAGTACCGGTATAAAGGTGGAACTATGAAAATATTAAACGAAATCGTTACCCAGTCGGAAAAACTGGATCCGCTGCCGCCAACGGCGAGCAAGCTTGCCCGGGTTGTTGCTGATGAAAAATCGACCATTAATGATGTGACGCAGGTAATACAATATGATCAGGCACTTGCGGCTGAAGTCCTGCGGATTGCGAACTCAGCGTTTTCAGCATCGAGCCGGAGCATTGGGAATGTGCGTGACGCTGTCATTCGCCTGGGCAGCGGCAGGATTCTTGAAATGCTGGTATCAAAAAAAGTTAAAGGCGTCATGAAACAGCCACTCTCTCAGTACGGCTATACCGAGGAAGATTTGTGGCGGCATAGTGTAGCCAGTGCCATTGCGGCCGAATTCTTAAACAGGTATATCGATGTGCAAGTAAGCGGCGTCGCTTTTACTGCCGCGCTGTTGCATGATATCGGAAAACTGATAATGGTGCGGGTGTTCCCGGAAAGTAATATGCAGAAAATATGGAAGATGATGAATGAACGGAAAGTTTCATGGGCTTTTGCGGAAAAAGAATTATATGGGTTTACCCATGCTGATGTCGGCGCCCACATCGCGCAATTGTGGAAACTGCCGGAGAAAATTGAGCATGCAATTCGATTCCATCATATGGATAATACTGATTTTGATCCGGTAACTGACAGCGTGAGAATCGCCAATATTGTTTCCCGGGTCATCGGTCAGGGCATCGGGTATGAGGGTATGAGCGTGACAATTGACAGCGAAATTACTGAGCGGCTGAAGCTTTCGCGGGAGAATTTTGAGCGGTTGTGTGCCGATACTGCCCAGAAACTCGATGAAGTGTTGGAACTCTATGAACAGGGTTAGAAAAGGAGTACGTTATGGATATTATGGTGATTGATGATCATGAGGAAATACGTATGATGTTGACTGAAATGCTT
>CBDVBE010000375.1:0-6435 GCA_965372145.1 uncultured bacterium
GGGCGATATTATCTACAAAATCGATCCGGATGGTCTATTTCTATACCTCAACAATTCTATCAGGAACCTGGATTATGATCCTTCTGATTTGATTGGTGAACATTTCAGCAAGATAATACATCCTGACGATGTAGAAACGGTAAGCCGAAAAATAGTATTGCCAAAATACAATGGTAAGGTAACCGGCCCTGAAAGTGCACCAAAGCTCTTCGATGAAAGAAGAAGCGAATTAAGAATGACAAAGAATCTTGAATTGAGACTAATCCCCAGAAACTGGCAGGCAGACAGGGATAATCCTCAGTGCAGGTTTTGTTCACTGGTTACCCTGGGTGAGGTGATGGCTTCAGGTCAGTATCGTGGAGATCCGGCAGGTAAGAAGGGATTATTTACAGGTACCGTTGGTATAATCAGGGATATTACCCACCGTAAAGAGTATGAAAGCGCATTGCAGAAAAGTGAGAGTAAATACAGAGATCTTGCCGACTTCCTGCCTATCCCTGTTTTTGAAACGGATTTAAACGGCACGGTGACTTTCGCTAACAAAATTGCATTCGAAATGTTGAAATATGAGAGGGAGGATATTGAAAAAGGGGTAAATATTCTTGATTGCCTGGCTCCTGTGGATCGTAAAAGAGCCAGTGAGAATATTTACCGAAAATTCAATGGCGAGGAGTTTAGCGGTACACAATATACGGCCCTGCGAAAAGACGGTACCACTTTCCCGGTTATCCTGGAGTCGTGCCGTATCATGGAGGGACAAACCGTACTTGGCCTGAGAGGTGCTGTTCTGGACATATCCAAACTCAAGCAAACAGAGCAGTCACTGAGCGAGAGCGAACTGAAAATGGAGCAAGAGCGTTTTAAGATCGAGAAACTTGAATCAATCGGTATAGTTGCCGGCGGCATTGCTCACGATTTCAATAACTTTTTAACGAGCATTCTGGGAAATGTTTCACTGGTAAAAACACTCGTACCTCCAGATAGTGAAATGTCTTCAATTCTTGCAAATACGGAACACATTTTGCTTCAGGCAGCTGGATTAACCCGGCAGCTACTTACTTTTGCTAAAGAGGGAGGACTCGCTACTGAGACATGCTCAATCAATCACTTGATAAAGGATTCAACACTTTTTGTCTTAAGAGGGTCAAATGTAAAGGCTGATTTTTCAATCGCGGAAGATCTCTGGACTGCAGAAGTTGACAAAACTCAGATAGGCCAGGTAATAAGTAATATAGTTATTAATGCCAAACAAGCCGTACCTAATGGCGGCACCATTATGGTAATCGCTCAAAATTACATTATTGATACCCGGGATACTATTCCTTTACAACGCGGTAAATATATTAATATCTGCATCAAAGACCAGGGACCGGGCATATCCCGGGACCACCTCAGCAGGATATTCGATCCTTACTTTACAACTAAAAAGGAAGGCTCAGGTCTCGGACTGGCATTGTGCTATTCAATAATCAGTAAACATAATGGTCATATTGCCGTTACATCAGAAGAAGGAAAAGGCACAACCTTTTCAATTTTCCTTCCCGCTTCCGGTGAAGATCCTCACTCTGACAATACGCTGAGTGAAACTGAACCCCTGATAGGCAAAGGAAGAATTCTTTTAATGGACGATGCAGAAATCATCCGGGTATCCATCGGAAAGATGATTTCATCCCTTGGGTATGACGTGGAACTAGTAACTGAAGGCAGTGAGGCTATTAATTCATTTATAAAGGCAAAAGAAGAGGGTAATCCCTATGATGTGATTATATTGGATTTGACCATTCCGGGCGGCATGGGAGGTGAGGATACTATTGAGAAGCTCAGAGAACTCGATCCATCCATAAAGGCAATCGCCTCGAGCGGGTACTCAAACAACCCGGTTATGACCGATTATAAAGCCTATGGCTTCTGTGCTGCAATCGCCAAACCATATACCATTAATAAATTGAGTACAACACTGCATTCGCTTATTACCAGTTGAAAACGGTTTTGTTTTTATTCACCTACTCCCCGGGAATAAAAAATATGGAAATTGATATTAAACAGGTGCAGGGATGTCTTTTTGTCTCTCTCCCGAAAAATATTAAACGGGAGAATACTAAGCAGGTACAGCTGAGGATTGAATCAAACATAAACGAGACAATTCAAAATCTTGTTTTTAATCTGTCACAATTGTCAAATGTAACAAGCCTTACAATTTCTTTGCTTATATATTTCAAGAAAAAACTTACTGCAACAGGCAATGATATCTACTTAATCCAGGTCCCGGATTATTGTATACAACTATTAAAGTCATTAAAAATAGATACCGTTATTGAAATCTATAAAGATGAACAGGAGCTGCTTAATTCATTAGATTAACATGGCTCTTGTTTTTTGAAGCCTAATAATTCTGCCTCTGTAACCCTTGATTTCCGGTAATCTGCTCAAGTATGTTTTGAAAAAACTCTGGGTTTATCGGTTTGACAAGATACGCAACGGCACCACTGTCAAGTGCCTCTTCGATACTTCTGGGGTGTTCCTCTACGGAGAGCATGATAACCGGGATCGCTTTCGTGTTCTCGGTATTTTTTATAATGCGGAGGCAGTCCAGTCCGGTGAGGCCGGGCATATGCCAGTCAAGAAGGATAAGATCGACGGATTGCGTCTCAAGAAGCTGCAGGGCCGCGTCCCCTGAGTCACAATAAATATTGTCCGTATACCCCATATCGGTCAACGATTTATTTATTAAACTAAGCATCGTTGGAGAATCATCGATCGCCAGTATTTTCACAGAAATCTTTTCCCTTCTCTGTATACCTGCTAAAAAGTATTAACCTATTGATATTATTTATAATACAAATAACGGATCGGTGCTGTCAATACCTTTTCAGAATTACTTATAATTGGCTCTACTTAACAAATCATGTGCTATTGAATTATGATAAAATGTAAGTATAAAGTCACCCTTTTAAATAAAAAAATGTAGTCTGTCATTTTTTCCCCCGACTTGTGGAGAGAAAGCACAAAAGACAATATGGGTATCCTCCAGAGGGATGAAATTTCATATACTTTTGAACGGAGTGAAAAATCTTTTTTTTCAGATACGTTTTTAAAAAATTTATTGTCTCCCACTCGGGATCCCCGAAGTGGCAAATGTATACAAGTATTAAAGGCTCCCATAATATATCTGTAAATATCCTCCACAAAAATGGAGAATGGTGTATAAATAGGATTGCTTAAGCTGTTTAAAACATATCTATAACAAGCTGATATATTATAAATTACAAAAAAGATATTTAATGTATTGAATTGGTTCTCATTTTGGGATATAATATACATATATCCATCGAATATATAGAATTCACTACAATAAAAGGTGCAAACCAAATGACTGCAACAATTTCTATTCCGAAAAAAAACTTCCTCAAAACCTCCGAAGTTGCAAAACTTTTCAATGTTAACCATTCGACAGTTTTTTTCTGGGTGAAGAAGGGAAAACTGAAACCGGTAAAAACACCCGGAGGGAATTTTCGTTTTGACCGCCAGCAGATAGAGAGACTGCTGGAACAGAAGGAACGGAAATCCGGTGCGGATGACAGAAAAGAGACGCGCTTCGAAGGTGAGTATGTTGTTGTTATTAAAACTGAACAGGAAAAGGTCCCGCACTATAACACGGCAGTGATAACCGATATGAGCAGGAAAGGACTCGGCCTCATTATCGAAGACAATAACGGGCTCATGAAGGAGTTGGACAAAGGGGGAATTGCTGAAGTAACAATAATGAATTATAAAAACCCTCTGTTTAATAAACAGACGACTGGGTGGGTGAGACATTTCGAACAGGCGGGTGAAGGGAAGATTGCATTGGGAGTGGCACTGGTTTAATCATAAAGGTATTAATTGGGAATGGACTATAATTTTTTAAAAAACTACATCTTAAGAAGTACTGAAAGAAATATCTTCGGTATTTCTTATATCATTCTTATAACCCTGTTGATGCCGGTTGTTTCAAATGCCGCAACCAAAACCTGGATCGGCGGCGATGGCGGCGGCCCAAGAGACTGGAACGTAGCAGGGAATTGGTCGCCCAGTGGTGTGCCTGGCTCCGGGGATGACGTGGTTCTGGATGGCAACGGTACAGACTGGTGTCAGCTTACTATTTCACCCACGGTTAAATCTTTCACCGCCACCGCAGCGTTCACGCATAATTTCGAGTTTCAAGATCAAACGCTTACTATTGGAGGCGATGGGCAGTTTTTAATGGGAGGTACAGTGACTGTAGGAGGGGCGACCGACAAAATTGTTTTCAACAACACAGCCGCAGCTGTTTTCACTCCTCATCCTACAGAAACTATGCCTGATGCAATTGAGATTGCCGGTAGTGCCACCGTACAGTTGTCCACTAATGCTTTGTCAACGGGCAGCCTTACGATCACCAGCGGTACGTTGGATCTTGGCATAGGCCTGACGCATCAAATAAACTCTATTTCTACAGCCGGTGGTGAAATTGACTTCAGCAGCAGCACCCTGAAAGCCTCCGGCACTGTCAACCTGTCATCGTTAACCACCGTCACCAAGGGAACCGGCGCACTGGAGTTTACCGGAGCGGGTGCACAGAGTTTTACACCAAAGGCGGGCCAGACGCATCCCGATCTTATTCAAAATGGTACGGGAAGCACATCCCTTAGTTCCTCCACAACAACAGGTTCCCTGACAATCACCTCCGGAACATTTAAAATCAACAACACAAACACACTGGTAACAGGGGATGTTATAACCAATGGCGGGGGGCTTGAAATTACCTTTTGGGGAGAGCTTCAGATAACAGGTGATGCGGACCTCTCCAATCTGGCAACCATTTCTGACGACGGGAACTGCTTCATAGTATTTACCGGGAGCTCAGCACAGACATTTACTCCACATGCATCTGAGGTACATCCTGCAATCAAACAGAACGGAACCGGAGGGACCACTCTTCTGAGCGATATCGGTAATGGCCCTAGCCTGAATATTGTCCAGGGTACTTTCTCACTGGGCAGCGGTCTGACCCATGGAGTCAATGAGGTGACAACCGGTGCACCCGGCGGCGGACTTGATTTCGGGTCGAGCACTCTGCAGATAAAATCGGGCAATGCAAACCTTTCATCCCTGAATTCACTCACGGCAGGAACCGGGACACTCCAGTTTACCGGAACAAGCGGTAACCAGATTTTTACGCCGAAGGCGACCACCGATCACCCGGCGATAAACCATTCAGGTGATCAGATACTGCAGCTTACAGGCAACGACCTTCAATGTAACAGTTTTATTCAGACCGATGGAACACTCGATTTTAACAGCATCGATATCACTACCGTGAGCAGCGGTGATTTTACTATTTCTCCTGTTTCCGCAGTCTCCAATATCGGCGGCCGTACCATCACCGTTGCCGGAAATGCTATACTTAATGGACAGAATGGCACTGTGCTTGACCTCAATACTACTGCTGCATCACCCTGGACAATTTCAGTAACAGGTACCCTAATGGCAGATTATGTAGATTTAAGAAATAGCACAGCATCCGTTTCTTCCGGTGTGGCAACAAACAGTACCAACAGCGGCAGTAACGCCAACTGGAACTTCGGCAATGCCGCCATTGTTGGCTACACTGCTGATAATGTGATACCGCAGGCCCAGTGCACCCAGTCAACTTCCGGTGATGGCGTGATAACAATACAATTCCGTATTAATGATGTGGAATCAGACGCCTGTACACTGAACACGTTTCAATATTCCGTAGATAACGTTCCAACCTGGAACGGTGTCAATCACGCTTCAGTTTCGTTGTCGGCTGACTGGGCTGACGGCGGCAGCAGCTACAGCTCTGCCAACGGCTGGGGCGGGACGGTGCACAGTTTTACCTTCACTACCAAACATGCCGATGTTTCCGCTGATTTTAATAATGTTAACCAGAATGATGTAATGATTCGTTTCTATGCAAACGATGGAAACTCAAACAGTTCTGTCTTCGGCACGTCAGAAGCGTTTACAGTTGATAACGAAGCCCCCACCGCCAGTGCACCCACATCAACTGCACAGACTCTAAAACCAACTGACGTTTCCACTTCAACAGTACAGTCCACTGAAGCAGGTACTATTTATTTAGTCAAGAACGGCGTTGCAGCTTCTACGCAAGCTGAAATAAACACAGCAGTTGGTGCCAACAACGGATTTGCAGGAAAATCCGGTGCGGCAGCAGCTACACCTTATACGATCACCGTAGCGGCGGCAACCAATGACGGAGTTTACGATATAGTTGCTGTTGATGCAGCGGGCAATGTATCAGCGATTGTCGGTGGTTGGCTGACCATTGATAATACAGATCCTGTAGCCAGTGCACCAACTTCAACAGCCCAGACCCTTAAGAGCACTGATGTGTCTACCTCCACAGTCCAGTCCACAGAAGCCGGTAAT
>CBDVBE010000376.1:0-6418 GCA_965372145.1 uncultured bacterium
TTAGTAGAAAGTTCAAATGATTAGTAGAAAGTTTATCTTTCACTAAGAATTGTGCCTTAGTGCACTTCCAACTTGAGTTATACACTTTGTGTAGAAATTGGGAAAACATTAAAATTGTATATGAATTGGATGTTTATTAAGATGAGTTAAGCGGAGTGATTTGAAAAGCCATTCCGCTTCTACTCATCTTTATCCATCTAAATGGATAAATAGAACAAAAGTATGAATACCAAATTTCCAATTTCCCCTTCGACAAGCTCAGGACGTCGCAATTTCAGCGTTCTGTGAATGCTTACTGAAATATTTAAAAAGTGACTATGTAAACTTTGTAATTTTGTGTCTTCGCAGCATTAAAAAATAAGGATATAAAATATGAACGAAAAACCGGAACTTATACGAGAATCGCAATCGCCTCTGAATCATCTGATACGTTTTTGCCTTGAAAATAAAATTGTAACCGGTCTGTTTGCTGCCGGGATTATTGGCTGGGGTATAATGGTTGCACCATTTGAATGGGACATTAAAGGATTAATTCGCAACCCGGTTCCCGTTGATGCAATTCCGGATATTGGTGAAAATCAGCAGATTGTTTTTACCAAGTGGATGGGACGAAGTCCCCGGGATATAGAGGATCAGTTAACCTATCCATTAACGGTTGCTTTGTTGGGTGTGCCGGGTATCAAGTCAATACGCAGTTTCTCGATGTTCGGTTTTTCCAGTATCTATGTGATATTCGAAGAAAAGGTTGAATTCTACTGGTCGCGAAGCAGAATCCTTGAAAAATTATCATCTCTTCCGCCGGGTACCTTGCCTGATGGGGTGCGGCCAACTATGGGGCCTGATGCAACAGGTCTTGGACAGGTATTCTGGTATACCCTGGAAGGAAGGGATGAGAACGGTAACCCTGCCGGAGGGTGGGACCTGCAGGAACTTCGCACTATCCAGGACTATTATGTAAAATATGGTCTTATGTCTGCCAGTGGAGTTGCGGAAGTGGGGTCATGCGGCGGATTTGTCAAGGAGTATCAGGTAGATGCCGACCCCGATGCAATGCGTGCCTATGGCGTGACCCTTGATATGGTGTTAATGGCGGTAAAAAATTCAAACCTTGATATTGCAGCCCGTACCATTGAAATTAATAACGTAGAATATGTGATTCGTGGAGTAGGATTTGTAAAAAAGATAAGCGACCTCGAAAAAGCAGTTATAAAAGTCATTGACAATGTGCCGATTACCCTTGGCGATATAGCCGGAATAACCGAAGGCCCCGCAATACGCAGGGGTATACTGGATAAAGAGGGAACTGAAGCTGTCGGCGGTGTTGTCGTAACACGCTATGGTGAAAATCCTCTTAAAGTTATTCAGAATGTTAAGAAGAAGATAGAGGAAATCTCTTCCGGTTTACCAAAGAAAATACTGCCTGATGGAACGGTATCACAAGTTACTATAGTTCCATTCTATGACCGTTCAGTACTGATACGGGAGACCCTCGGTACGCTCAATGAAGCAATTTATCTGGAGATATTGATCACTATTCTGGTGATCCTTATCATGCTGAATACACTGGGCAGTTCCCTGGTTATTTCTGCTGTGCTTCCTATGGCAGTGTTAATGAGTTTCATCGGCATGAAAATGTTTGGTGTTGATGCCAATATTGTATCTCTCTCCGGTATTGCAATCGCAATCGGCACTATTGTTGACATGGGCATTATTCTAAGCGAAAATGTCCTCAAACATCTTGAACAGGCGGGGCCTGATGAGGATAAAAAGGAGGTGATATACCGCGCCGCAGTTGAAGTAGGCGGTGCGATCGTAACCGCAGTTCTCACAACAATAATCAGCTTTTTACCGATTTTTACCATGGAAGCTGCAGAGGGAAAATTGTTTAAACCTCTTGCATTTACAAAAACCTTTGCTCTGCTTGGATCGATTATTGTTGCACTGACGATTCTTCCTCCTGTACTGCATCTTATGTTTGGAGGAAAGCAAAAGGATCGCATTTCTCTTTGGACAAGAATAGTGCAGATACTTGTTATTTGTATTGGTATTTTAACTATTATTTACTTTAAATGGTGGGTCGGACTCATCATTATGGTAATCGGCGCGCGTTCATTCAGTGAGCCTTTTCTAGCTCCTGAATGGAAAAAACGCATTCCATTTATAGCCAATAGTATCGTTGTTGTTATTGTCGGTTTGCTGTTGACAAATGAATGGGTACCCCTTGGGGCGGATAAATCGATGATCTCCAATCTTCTTTTCGTCGTATTGTGTGTCGGAGGCCTGCTCTGGTTTTTTAAATCATTTGTAACTATATATCCGGGCATTCTTCATTATTTCCTCAAGGTTAAAGCGGCATTTCTTGTGCCAATTTGCCTTCTGATTTTATTGAGTGCAATAATCTGGCTGGGCTTTTCAAAGGTTTTCTTCTTCCTGCCGGAGCCGGTTCGGAAATTAAAACCTGTTGCTGCCATGAATCATGCGTTTCCCGGTCTGGGTAAGGAATTTATGCCTCCCCTTGATGAAGGAGCTTATTTATATATGCCGACGACCATGGTTCATGCTTCTATAGGCCAGGTCCAGGATATTCTCCGAACCCAGGATATGGCGATAAAGAGTATTCCCGAAGTTGAATCCGTTGTCGGAAAATTGGGCAGGGTTGAGAGTCCGCTTGATCCGGCGCCTGTGTCAATGATTGAGACAATAATTAATTACAAACCTGAATATATTACTGATGAAAAAGGACACAGGATACGGTTTAAATATGATAAGAAACAGAAGAAATTTCCTTTGGACAGTATGGGGAATTTGATACCTGATAAATGGGGTAAACCGTTTCGCCAGTGGCGGGATAAAATAAGAAAAGCTGATGATATCTGGGATGAAGTGGTGGAAAAAGCAAAGATGATTGGCGTGACATCTGCTCCGAAGCTTCAACCGATTAGTACAAGGCTTGTTATGCTGCAGAGCGGTATGCGCGCACCCATGGGCATCAAAGTACACGGCCCTTCGTTGGAGACTATTGAAGCATTTGGTATCACATTGGAAAAATACCTTAAAGATGTTCCGGAAATTGAAGCTGCTGCTGTTTTTGCCGACAGGATTGTCGGAAAGCCGTACCTGGAAATAATTATAGATCGTGACGCAATAGCACGGTATGGTTTATCGATCAAAAAGGTTCAAAGCATCATTTCTATCGCAATTGGCGGGATGGGGGTTACCAGTACGGTTGAAGGCAGGGAACGCTATAAAATCAGGGTTCGCTATCCACGCGAACAACGCGGACTTGGTGGCGGAATAGATGATTTGAAAAAGATTATTATTCCGGTAGAATCCGGCATGCAAATGGGATCAGGTATGCAAATGGGATCAAGTATGAAGAAGAGATCAGGTGCGGGATCAACTATGCAGATACCGCTTGGACAGTTGGCAAAAATAGAATTCCGGCAGGGGCCGCAGATGATTAAAAGTGAAGATACCTTTTTAACCGGGTATGTATTGTTTGATAAAAAATCCGGCTATGCTGAAGTGGATGTTGTGGAAGCCGCAAAAAAATATCTTCAGCATAAAATCGATTTAGGAGAACTGGTGATTCCCAAAGGAGTCAATTACCGCTTTGCAGGAAGTTATGAAAGTCAGATACGATTCGTGAAACGGCTCATGGTTATTCTTCCCATTGCTCTCTTTCTAATCTTCCTGATTCTCTATTTCCAGTTTAAAAATGTTCTGACAACACTTCTGGTATTTGCCGGTATTATTGTCGCATGGGCAGGAGGATTCCTACTTATCTGGTTCTACGGACAGGACTGGTTCTTGAACTTGAATTTCCTTGGAGTAAATCTCAGGGAGCTTTTCCAGATACATCAGATTAACCTGAGTGTTGCCATCTGGGTGGGATTTTTGGCGCTGTTTGGTATTGCGTCGGATAATGGAGTAGTAATTTGCACTTATCTGGATCAACGTTTCGCCGGTGCCACACCTTCTTCTATTGATGAAGTACGCCGATTGACAGTAGAAGCAGCTACACGCCGTGTAAGACCTGCACTCATGACGTCGGCTACAACGATCCTGGCTCTGCTTCCTATACTTACTTCTACCGGAAGAGGGGCAGATGTCATGGTACCCATGGCTATTCCATCGTTTGGCGGTATGATGATTCAGCTGGCAACAATTTTCCTTGCCCCGATTCTTTATTGCATGATAAAGGAGTTTAAATTCAAACGGCAATTAAAGATGGTTAAAGAGTCGGAAGTAAAGATAGAAAATAGTGTGAAATAAGAAAGGCAGGACTATGAAAAGAATACTTTTTCCATTATGGTTGGTTACCTTTTGTTTCATGAACGCAGCATTATGGTCATATTCAATTGCTTATAGTCAGGAAACAGGCAATGAAGATACGCAGAACAGTACTGCAGATCGAACAGAAACTGAAGCATTAAAGCCTCAGACAATTTGTCCTTTAACGGGTGGTGTTATTAATAAAGAAGCCTATACTGATTATAAAGGACAGCGAATCTATTTCTGCTGCATGGGCTGTGAGCCGCGATTCTGGAAAAATCCTGAGCAATCACTTCAGAAAATGAAAGAAAGCGGTGAAATGGCGGAAACACTTGATCCGATTAACGTTCAACCGAAGTGTCCCGTGACCGGTGAAGATATTGATCCGGCTATTTATACCGATCATAATGGAAAACGTATCTTTTTTTTCAATGAAAAAAGCCGTAAAAAATTTAATAAGAATCCGGAGAAATTTATTAAGAAGATGAAAAGTGAAAAATAAATTTCTGAATTATAACCTGAATGCAAAGAAAAAATAAGTAAGGATGGTGAATACAAATGTTAAAGAAAATTCTTCTAATCCGTTACAATAAGGGGTGTTATTTTTATTGCACCTGTTTCATTATGATATTTGTGCTAATTCAATGGGTAAAGGGAGAGGAGTATGTTTTCAAACATAACTTAGATGAATATATCAGATATGCTTTGGAACATAATCCTATGATCGATGCTGCCGGCGAAATGATTACCATGGAAAAGGAAGAAAAACACCTGACACGAAAAATTCCCGATCCGAAGGTTATGGCCATGTTCATGGAGGAGATGGATGCGGATGCATTCGGATTGGGTAAGGTTACTGTTTCGCAGATGTTTCCCTGGCCCGGAAAACTGGCCGCAAAAAAACGAGTGGCAGATAAAACTATTTCTACCATGGAGTTTAATAAAAAAGATAGAGAGGTAATGATTGTTTTTAATGTACGTAAAGCATACGTATCTCTTTATACTGTGGGTAAAAAGATTGAATATAGTAAGCAGTCTCTGGAACTTCTCAAGCAGATGGAATCGGTTATGCTCGCAAAATATGCTTCCGCTATGGGCTCCCAGATGGCATTACTTAAGCTGCAGGTTAAAATGGCCATGATTGAAAATATGATCATCAATATGGAAGAGATGGGAAAAAAGATACGATATATGCTCGAGGCAATGCTCAATACACCGGCTGCACGTGATTTTCCATTTCCCGATACATTGCCGCTGCTGAAAGTTCCAAGGCAGGAGGAAGACGTTCGTGAGATTGCAATACTTAATAATCCGCTTGTTTTGAAACATCGGGAGCAGGTGAAAGAAGCAGAAGCAATGGTTCATATGGCTAAACAGATGTATGCACCCAATTTTATGGTTTCAGGTACTTATTCGCGTGCCGAATATGATATGTCCAATATGATGGCAATGATGGCAATGCCTATGGTTGATGATCAGGGAATGGCGATGCCCAAAGAAGAATTAAAAGGCGGCTTTGGATTCAGTCTTGGACTGGTTATGCCCATCTGGTTTGGTATCAATAAGGCTAAAGTAAATAAAGCGCGTTCAATGCTTGCAGCGGAACAGGCAAAGCTTAAAAATGAAGAACTCATCATTGCAAAAGATGCCTCGGTGTTTCTTACTGAACTCGATGACGCAGAAAGACAGATAGCGCTTTTAGATAATGTTCTCATCCCAAAAGCCCGTCAGACACTGGAACTTGTCACGGAAATGTATACAATTGGAAACAGTAGTATACTTGATTTTCTGGATGCTGAAAAAATGCTGCTTGATTTGAACATAAAAAGAGTTGACCAGCTTAAAAGGAGAGAAATTACCGCAGCGGAAATAGTTATTTGCTGTCTGGCTAACTATTGAGATATAGGAATTTTATCATGCAAAATTTAATTTACTATGGAAGTAACCGGATAATTAAACCAAAGGAAGTGCATATGCTTACACGATGTAAACTTTTATTTATCGCCCTGTCTATAGCATATTTAATAAGTTATGCCGATAGCGTTAATGATGATTATGAAAGTTCTCCTGCAGATTCTACCCTACACAGTGTAGAATCCCACGCTTGCTACACATATAAATCCTATGATGATTTAACATGATT
>CBDVBE010000377.1:0-6396 GCA_965372145.1 uncultured bacterium
CAACCAGTACGCAGAATAAAAACGTATCACTTTCAGGACTGTTGGCAAATACAAAGTATTTCTGGTATGTTGAAGTTACTACATCACTTGATGTAATCAGATGTCCTGCCGGAGCGGATGACTATTACAATTTTACAACCAAAGATTTAAGCGGTCCTCAGATTACACAGAAAACCGGCCCTGCTAATGGCGAGTATGTGTTAAATAATGTGGTTACAATGACCTTTGATGTTGCTGATTCCAACGGTCTTGACTCTGTTTACTATGAGCTAAACGGTACATACATTGGAAAAGCTCTGCATGTTTCAGGGAATGAATACAGCATTACATTTACCATGGCAAATTATGGCTCAAATCAGGCCACCTTGCACGCTGTTGACGCAAGCACAGAGCACAATAAATCACAAAAAACTGTATCTATTGTATACTATTCCATTCCTACTTCAATCACAATTATTTCTCCTGCTGACAACGCAACGGGAATTGAAAACGTTGGAGGAATTACTTTCTCTTGGCATCCGGCGACTGATGCTGACGGTGACGTTATTTCCTATAACATTCATTACGGAACAGTTGCGTCTTCCTTGCAGGGGGAAGTGACAACGGATACAGTCATTGCAATTGATAATTTTGATGGTTTCACACAGTATATCTGGTACGTTGATGTGATTACCGCTCATGATACGGTTCGCTGCCCCGATGGTGATGATAATTTTTATTCATTCAAGACAAGAAACCATCCTTCAGTTATTAACTGCTTGAATGATACGACCGGAGTAATTAATGACTCCTTGACACTGGCTATTTCTGCTTCCGATGTTGAAGGAATTAAAGAGTATCGTTGGGATTTTAATGGTGACGGTGCCAGTGATAAAATCACAACCATTGGAAATGTAACTCTTAAATTGAATGCTACTGTCGGCACTCAGAAAGTAAAACTTACCGTTGAAGATTTAAAAGGATCATTAACGACAGATTCGTGTTTAGTAACACTTATTAATCCTATTGTTATTACAACTCAGCCGAACAATGCAAAAGTAACTGCCGGTCAACAAGCGACTTTCACAGTAATAGCAACCGGACCGAATGTTACATATCAATGGTATAAAAATGGAAATGAAATTACCGGGGCTATTTCGAATGCGTATACTGTTGATACTGTGATCAGGTATGATAACAATGCAATTTTCAAATGCGTTTTAAGCAGTGCGGCTCAAATTATTTCCAGCGTTGACGCGAGTCTGCAAGTTGTATGGTATGCAAATATTTCTGCAAATGAAAATTTTACCATGATATTAAAATCAGATTCCACCCTGTGGGCGACTGGTGATAATTGGTGGGGACAGTTGGGTGACAGTACTAATGATCAAAAAAATGCGCCCGTTCAAGTTATGACGAATGTTGCGGATGTCTCTGCTGGCGGATATCACACTATGATTTTGAAAACAGATGGGACTCTCTGGGCAACAGGGAAAAATGATTGCGGGCAATTGGGAGACGGAACCAATGTTAATGGAAACATTCCTGTTCAGGTGATGACAGGTGTATCATCCGTCTCTGCTGGAAAAAACCACACAATGATATTAAAAACAAATAATACTCTCTGGGCAACGGGGAAAAATAATTATGGTCAATTGGGGGATGGATTCAATAACAATAGAAATGTTCCGGACCAGATTACTATAAATGTCGCCTCTGTTTCCACGGGAGCTGATCATACCATGATTGTAAAAAATGATGGTACGCTTTGGGCAACCGGTTATAATACTTATGGTCAATTGGGTACTGGTGGAAATTCGAATTTAAATAATCCAAACCTGATTATGAACGAGGTACTTTCGGTGAGTTGCGGAAGTCTCCATTCAATGATAATTAAAAATGACTGTGCCTTATGGACAACAGGTTCAAATTCTAACGGCACGTTAGGTGATGGAACCAATACCGACAGAAACACCCCTGTGCAAATTATGGCAAACGTTAAAATCGTTGGTGCCGGTGGTTTCCATTCGACAATTATAAAAGCCGATAGCACTTTGTGGGCGACTGGTTCAAATATGAATGGTGAACTGGGTAATGGTACAAATACTAACGAAAATACTCCTATTCAAATTATGAACGATGTAATTCAAGTGTCTGCGGGTGCAAATCAAACGTGTTTCATTAAAAAAGACGGTACATTGTGGTCTACCGGAAGAAATAAATTTGGTCAGTTAGGTGATGGAACATATGTTGATAAAAATTCTCCGACACTCATTAGATAGTTTGTCTTTTATCTTTTATACATTTTCAACAAGCCTCTTTGCTCTAACTGATGAAAATTTTTTAATTCGTAAAGATAATTGCCGTGTGCGAATCAATATACGAGACAGTTATTACATCAAAAACAAAAATGGAACGGGGTGCCCATATTGTGCAAGAATAGACCGTGCAAAAAATCCTCGCAGGAAACAGGTACTTATAAATAGGTATAGATTTGTAAATGATAAAAGTGGTGTATAATCCTGATTTTCGGTAGTATAAATTCCAGTATAGTTATTATTCGGTGAATAATTACTGCTAAGGTGTAAAATAGAAAAGAAGAAAAATGATTGAATTAAGGTCACTTACATTATTAGTAATATCTTACACGTTTGCTTCATCCCGTTCACTTTTAAAACAGCCAGATAGATACCGCCAATTACTGCGTGCCCGTTATTATCCGTTCCGCTCCATGTAATAGCATGCTGTCCCGCAGACTGGCGCCTGTTAACAAGCGTTTTTATCTCTTTGCCTGAAGGAGTATAGACTTTCAGCATTACCATGCCATTTTCAGGCAGGAGGTAATTGATACGAGTGGAATGGATAAAGGGATTGGGATTGTTCTGGAATAACTGGAATCCCTTGGGGTGTATACTAAACGCTTGCTTTGAGTCGGTTGCCAGCCAGTCATCATACTTGTCCTGCAGCGCGTCAATCGGGTCATTACTCCCGCTGGTATTGTTTACATTCAAATCCAGAAAGAGATCATTATCAGGATCATCCGGTTTTGCCACTCTCAGAAAAGCAGAAATGGTAGATTTATTATATGAGTAACAGCGGGTATCAGCACCTACTACTTTTGCTCCCTGCAATGCAGCCATGAGCTTATCAGCAAGAGTCCCTTCAGTGTTCAGAAATCGGGTTTCCATTGAATCTAAAATCTTTTCGCCCAACAATATATTACCCTGTATCGCATAGTTTTTGCCTAGTATATGGCCTTTATAATCATCGCAGTCAGAGCCGCTGAAACCGTCACTTCTCCCATTATTAACCAGATCTACCACCCCATACTGCCTCCTTGATGAATTCCCCTGAGCATCATTGGCAACAACCCCGTCAACCACTTGTTTTGGTGTTTTACCCTGTTCCATAAGGCTTCGAGCATAGTCCTGATTGCTCGAAAGATAATATGCCTGCGTATGGATAACCCCGACATCGGGGAGCAGGTCACTGAGCATAATAGCGCCTGCAACACAGGAAGCCCCGGCACTGCCTACTTGTCTGGTTACCGTATCAACAGCACAAATTGAAAAGGTTGAGAATGCCTGTGTGTAGAATAGACTTACTAGTAAAAAGGTTGCTTTAACTGGTAAATTGAAATGCTTCACTTTTTCCCTCCCCCGGATAATGTGGCAATTCTTTTTCGTTTTCTTAATAAATATATACCAATTAAAGCCATGGAATAGATTTTTTTAATAAGGATAGCTGGAAGAAAATTAAAAATGATTGCTAAAAAGTAACGGTACTACCTATTCCCCAATCCTGCTTCTTGATATAGACCCCAAAGCGGACTTTTTCAAAGTGTACACTTGCTCCACCGCTTAGAATGTGACTGCTTTCAAAAGTAATATCACCGGGAGTTCCCAATATATGGTCAGGGGCATAGGCATAACCGAAGCGGATGCCTATTTTTTTAATAAACCAGGCTTCAATACCGGTATGCAGACCTACTTTAATATCCTGCTTTTTATCAAATAGACCGAGGAATTCAACATCAAAAGGGAGTACTACCATGACTTTTTCCTGCATAATAGGTGCATGGTAAGCAAGGCCGACTGTCATGCGTTTATATACCTTGGGAAATCTTCCTTTACTGTCTGTCCATTTGCTGGTGTGTACCGTTGTGTTATAGACGGTATCTATAAATATGTCAGTTAATACAGTATCATATGTGGTATCATATACATGGCTACCAGTTGGTTTATCAGATTTCCAATGCCTGGTGAACAGATTATGAAATGTCAATCCGAAATCCATGCCGGGGAATATTTCGTCCTGGTAAAAGCCCAGATCAAATAGGAGGCGGGTTTCTTTGAGTGAAGACTTGGAAAACGATGACTTATATTTAGAGATAAGTTCCGTAGTCTTATATGCACCGGTGTCATCATAGACATGTGCGTGAACAGGAAGGGAATCAAGCAGATTTTCCCATCGCAGGGTTTCTAGACGTATATTCATCCCCAGATTCACAGCCCCCTGGTTTAAACTTTTATCAAAGAGACGGCCGGCCACACAGATGATGATATCATTCTGGTAATTATTGTCCGCTCTTTTTAAATTGCGATAAAGTGATCCTACGGTGGTTACTTCGTTAACCTGCCAGCTCCCTCCGGTACTGATAACATGTCGGGAAAAAACCGAGTCATTTTCATAGGCAGCAGTAGCGGCGTAGGAAAACCCATTCTTCCAGTGCCAGCTATGGATAAGGGCTGGATTGAGTAAAATGCTTGTCGCCGGTTCAGGAATGGCGACACCTGCATTTGACAACCCCATGTAGCGGATATTGGTATAATGCCGATGTGCACAGAATTGGGGATTCAATATTTCTGAAAATATACCGGTAGATAGTAAGAATATGACAATGAAATATTTTTGCAGGGTTGTTTTTTTCATGTGCGAAAAATCATTTAGTTGAACAGCGGTTATGAAATATGTAACAGTATGTTAAGCGGGAGGACACGATAGTGGCCTATCCGCTCTTACATAATGTTATGCTTTAGTATAACACGAGTGTTTCAAACGTACCTTTGTATAAAAATATATCAATACGGTGTAATTGCCACTGTTACGTTATACATAGTGTCTAATAAGTGCTGTTTTCGATTGTTACATCTTACTCTTAATCTTACTCATAATCTCCTCCATAAATTAAAACTAAAATGATTATGACTACGATTATGATTACGATTGTGATTAGGATAAAGATTTTTACGAAATTGGACTAAACTTTAATGCATTTATTCAATTTTCGCCTATATGTCTGAACAATTTCTACATCAGAATGGTTGTTCTGCTGGAGCATTTTTTTGACACATTGGATTGCATGCGCGTTAGTATTACATTCCTGGCTTATATGGGCAAGAATGATTGCTTTTGGTTTTTTTTCAGAGTGGCTGAGGACCTGTTCCAGAAAATCCGTACACTGTTCATTTGAGAGGTGGCCGATTTTATTTATCCTTTTTTTTAACCACACAGGGCGCAATGATTGAGTAAGCATATCCTGGTCGTGGTTTGATTCAATTATGATCACATCGGAGTCGAGGAAATGTGTGAGCGTATCGTTTTGTGGATACCCCATGTCTGTCGCTACTGTAATCTTCTTTTTACCCGAATCTGAATGGTGATATATGGTGAATCCAAAACATCCTCCTTTTGAGTCATGGGGAACCTCAAAAGCCTGAATTGTGAATGATCCTATTGTAAATGTTTCATTTTTAAATGTTTTTATCAGGTCAAGTTTTTTCGCATCCCGCATAGTGCTGTATTGTTTTAATAATACACGTGACACGTTGCGGTGACAAAAAACAGGCACCTGTTCTTTCGTAAGTCTTTTGAGCATTGATTCATGGACATGGTCGGAATGGGCATGGGTGATGAGTACACCGGAGAGCATGGACAAGCTCAGCCTGTTGTGTTCCAGATTCCGGCAGGTGTACCGGGGACTGAATCCGCAATCAACTAAAATACTGTCCTTTCGATTCCAGATTGCTGTGCAGTTACCCGAGCTGGTGCTCCCTAAAACCTGGATGCTTATTTTCATGTGGATAGCAAGCCTATTTATATCAAGGGTTTGAATGACAATATGAATCAAGTAATATATATAGTAACCGTTCACAGGTTCAGGGTTCCCCGTTCAAGGGTTAAATCGACTTTTTCTATAAAAAAACTTTGTGATGATGCTTGTGTAAACATTTTGTAATTTTGGATTTTGGATTTTTTCAATCCCCAATCAGCATTCCACAATCCGCAACCATACAATTTTGGATTTCAACCCTGAACCCTATACGAAAAGGAGGAAATTCATTTCCCCTTTGAGTTATACCCTAAAGGTCGCCCTATACCTTTTGGGTGTGAACCTTTGAACCCGTGAACGGTTAC
>CBDVBE010000378.1:0-6294 GCA_965372145.1 uncultured bacterium
TCCCAGTATGTATCTGCGAAAACAGACCAGGGCGCGGTACCGGATGCGCCGACCGGCGTGACTGCATCTACTCAGTCATCAACTGAGATTACCGTGTCGTTCAATAGTGTGACCGGTGTGGATGGCTACAAAATCTATTTCAGCCTCAGCAGTTCAGGTACGTATACCCTTGTCACTACCACAAGTAATACATCATATAATCACACCGGTTTGACGCCCAATACCACGTACTATTATAAAGTCAAGGCATATAATGCAAATGGGGATTCGGATTATTCCAGTGTCGCCTCTGCGAAAACGGATGACGTGATAACAATCGATCCACCGACGGGTGTTACTGCAACAGCACTCTCATCATCAGAGATCCGTATTTCGTTTAATGCGGTCAATGATGCTGATGGGTATAAGATTTACTACAGCCTCAGCAGTTCCGGTACCTATACCCTGGTTACCACAACGAGTGCTACCTCGTATACGCATACCAACCTGACGGCAGACACCTGGTATTACTATAAAGTAAAAGCGTATAATGCCAATAGTGAGTCGGATTATTCCAGTGTTGCTTCGGCAAAAACGGATGAGACACAGAAAGTTGCTTTTATTACCAGTTCCTGCAATGGTTGTGGCAAATGTGTTACTCAATTCAGTTGTCCGCAGAATGCCTTCTATCAATCAGGTGGCGTATATGTAGTTGACCCGGACAAGTGCGATGGGTGTGGGGAGTGTACAACATTATTTTCCTGCCCGAGAGGGGCGATAATAATGAAAGATACATTGTTGCAAAAAATTACACGCTGGCTTAAAAAGTTTATACCGGCAGAGAAAAAATAAGACGAATTACTAACAGGAAGGATAAGGTATGGTTACAAAAAAAATTTTTGCCAGTCTGATTATTATAACCTGGCTGGTGCTGCTTGTGTTTGCTGCCGCTACAAAGATTCATTATATCGATCAGAAGGTGTGTACCCAATGCGGTGTATGTGTTGAAGAATGTCCTGAAGGGGCAATTGAGGTTATTGAAAAGGATGGGAAGGAGATCAATGTTATCAACCAGGAGAAATGTACCCAGTGCGGTGTTTGTATTGATGCCTGTCCAGAGGAAGCGATACTTGTAGGTGAACCCGGGAAAGAAGTGGAAGATGTTGACAAGTAGCAAAAAAAGACCGCCTGTTTTGAGTGTGGTACGGGCAGTGTTGTATGTATCGATTATATCGGTTCTATGTAGTGCCGGGTGTATCGATACGGTAACAAAAAATCCGGTTTCAAAGGGTGGAAAAATTGTCTGCAGGGTTGATGCCGGTAAATGTATAGGCTGCGGCCTCTGCGTAAAGGCTTGTCCGTATGATGCTATTATTGAAACCCAGCTCAATGGTGAATGGTTCTGTTTCATTGATCCTGATAAATGTACCGGGTGCGGCGAATGTATTCCTGCGTGTGAAGATGATGCGATCCGGAAAATTGAATATAGCGGGGATGATTAATAATGAAGATACAAAAAAAGAGAATAGGACTGCGAATACTTGTCTGGTTGCTGCTGCTTCTGTTTGTCGGTGGGATTTACAGTGCGTCAAGTCGTAAAGCGGCGGTTGTTACCGGCAACTGCGTGGGGTGTTCCGATTGTGTGAGAATCTGTCCGAAGGATGCGGCGGTGATGACAAAAGGCAAAGTGGTTATAGATTTAGAGCTGTGTAATGGGTGTGGATTATGTTATTCCATTTGTTCCTATAACGCTATTCGAATTACGGAGAAATAACCGGATGAGAAAAGTAATACTATTCTGTGTGTTGATTATCGGCGTCGCAGTCTTTTCAGGGTGCAGTCCCACAGAAAATGCTGTGTTATCCGTTGACAGGTCGCAGTGTATGGGCTGTGCCAAATGTACCGCGGTATGTACGGCAGACGCTATACGGATAATCTCCAATAAAGCGGTTATTGATCCGACGAAATGCATCGGTTGCGGATATTGTGTGGAAGTGTGTCCGGTGAATGCGATTTATTGATGAATAGAAAAATATTATTAGCGGTTATTCTACTGTTACCTTTTTCAGGCAACGCGAGTTTTCAGCTCGATACAAAAGGTTTTCTGACTATTACCGATAAGAGCATAGGTTCCGGAAAAGCGGAAAGTTTTCTCTATGCTGAGCATGCCTTTTCTCCGACATTTTCACTGTATCTCAGCCATCGCCTGGATGGTTCGTCACGCTGGGCAGTCATGCCTGAAAACAGTATCCCTCTTGATAATTATACGGCGCTGGGATTAAAGTATAATAAAAAACATACGTTTTCTATTGAAGCAACCAATGATATTTTTGCACATGCAGATGAACTTACGCTCAATTTTTATTCTTTCGATTCAACGGTCGTTCAGAAATTATTAAGCAGCGGGAACATGTATCTCAAACTTAACGGGAAACGGATATCATTCAGTACAGACGTTACCTATTTCCGCCTGAATTATGATTTGATGGATGCTGACAATACCATAACGAAAGCAATTGATGATGATATGTGGTCGGAAATACTTTTCAATACAACCATTGCAGAGGAATTGAAGTTCGGTATCGGCACCTTCATGAAAAATGATTTTAATGAATATGACGGCTATGATTACGGTGATCATCATGTTGATTTCGGTGGAGATCATACCATCAGGCTCGGCAGGCGAAAATTGTATCTTACCTGGCTCCTGTCGGAGCATTGGCGTATCAGTGAAGCACTGTATCGCAATGGCGATGCTGAAGGATTGGCAACGGTGATTCGGGTGCGTCCGGTATTCCGTTTTCGAAATAGAATTTTTGTCAAGGCCGCCGTTGATTATGATCTGTCAAAGGACATGCAGAAGCAGCGATATCAGTTTGACATTCGGAAATCATGGAGAAACCGTTCGTCTATAAATTTAGGGTACTGGAGTGTGTCGGGTTCGGCAATACCACGCCAGGGAATATGTTTACGGACAATACTTTACATCGTTGAGGGGGTTGGTATTTCTCCCAATGCACAGGTTTTCTGGCGATATGGTCCAGGTAATGGTGGGTACAAATACTATAGAACAACGGCATCGTTGGAAACACTTTTCCAAATTAGATGCACAGAAATTGTCGCAGGTTTTTCCCTGTCACAGTATAAAGATTGCCTGCCGTTTACTAATCGTATGAGTATCTATGTCGGTTTGCGAAAATGGTAATACGTCATAAGAACATGCAATATATCTCAAATTGTAAAGGGTTCGGTTTGTTTATTACTATATAAATTGATTGGCAAGAAGGTGATCACAGAAAAAAAATAAATTCCTCTTCAATAAAAAATTCTTTTAGCCTCACAAAGATGATTAGAGGAGCGCCCCCTCCCATTTAGTTTCCTTTATTGATTCATGTGGGGCAAAAGGATTTTAATACCAGAGGAGAATAGATATAAAACCGGTTTTGAAAGGATGAATTAAATGAAACGTTTAATGAACAACTTTTTTTCACTGAGTATTGTATGTGCCTCTATGGCGCTGGTGGGTATCCTGTGCCGGGGGAGTGCTTTTGCTGATGAAGCTATGTATGCGGTTTCAATAAGCGGGGTTGTCACTGCCGAGTCGGACGGTTTGCCTATAAGCGGTGCAAAAGTCATGGTGCGGAGAGGAGAGAAGCAGGGTACCGGCGGTATGAATATTACCTGGGAGCAGCTTGATAAAATGAATACCGGTACTGACGGCGCCTATTCATTCTCCGGACTTGAAGAGTCTGTTAATGACAGTGACCTGTATCAGATTTTAGTCTACCATGATACGTATAATACAAAAAAATCCGCAAATCTTGTGTTGACCCAGGACCTTGTACTGGATTTTGCGTTGAGTGAGAAGACATACGGCGGAATGAAAGTATTCGTAGGAAAAGCAGCCGATAACAGCCCGCTTGAAGGGGCAATGGTTGCCGCGGGACTGCAGGTTAACCAGGGAGCGCTATACACGGGTAGAACGGGTGCTGACGGGTGGATAACGTTCCCGGAAGTGGTTTCCGGGGCATATAGGATTACCGCATGTCTGACCGGGTATGACGTGACTACGGGTAGTGGCGGAGTTGAATCCGGTGAGGTTGACACTGTGCGCCTTATGATGCCTGAAGCCACCAGCGACGGCAAAACATTGAAAGGAACCGTGGTTGATGAAGATGGAGATCCGGTACCGGATGTTGTGGCTGTTATAAAATTCGGCGGTCAGGTTGATAAGGTAATTATGGTTGATAGTGTCGATGAGAACGGTCATTTTACTATTACCGGTATTCCTGATACCTATGCAGATGGAAAAGTTGAGGTTGAGACGGAGATATATAAGAGTATTGATACAATAGTAGCGCTTGGTAATGAAGTGACCGAGATTACCCTTGTATTAATACTGAAGGAAAATACAGTTATCCAGAGTCAGGCTAACGCTGGAGAGTACAATTTATTTGAAAAGGTGGCATTAGTCGGACGAGCAGGGAATCGGGTCCTTCAATTTAATGATCTGGTAGACCCCGCTGAAGTTACTGTGTATTCTCTTGCCGGACAACTGCTGGTTCGCGGATATGTTTCACCAAAGAATACCCGACTGGAGATTCCCGTTACTTATTCAACACAATGTGTGGTGTTACTTTTAAGACGGGGGAGACTGACTAAATTATATAAAATTTTAATGTAGCGTTGTATAATGAATAAAAACATTACTCGAACTGAATTACCATTAAAAGAGGATACACTTTGTACCGATACAATGCGCATTTTTTTTGTAAGTGAAAATGAACTGGAATGTGAAATTGCCTTTGATATGCTGGAGAGTCTTGGACATACGGTTATTGTTTCACCGAATGGTAAACATGCGTTGGATGTTTATAAACGTTTGTGGAAGGTGCTTGATGTTGTTATAATAAACCTGGTTAATCCTCAGATGAATGGATTAGAGATGTTTGAAGCAATGCGCAGGATAAATCCGAAATTAAAGGCTGTTCTTTCTTCCGGCTGCCGTATATCCGATACGGTACTACAGCATGTGAATCAGGCGATTGTCGGTTTTATCCGGAAACCTTATGACAAATCGGAGCTTTCAAAGAAACTCGATGAAATTATAGGTGAAGATCCGATACCGTCACTGTGATGAAATTGAAGGAGAGTGGTGTATAAATAAAGATGTCTTATTTTAACTTTTATGTAAAATGTCGCTTGTAATACTATAAAAAACAGTGAAAAAATGCAGTCTAGTGTATAATTTTTAGTGCCAAAGTGTAAATATTTTTGTATATTATATAGTAGGGGTTGTACTGATAAATATATATAAGTAACGAGCAGGGAACTATGCGACCGAATATATATAAATATCTTGATTATCGTCAGTATCTCATGGACCTTTTTGAGGCCGTCCATGAGCAGGACCCTGAATTTTCTTTCCGCAGCTTTGCCCGTATCGCAGGCTCCTCATCCCCCAATTATCTTCAGCTCATTCGCGATCGAAAATTGAATATTCATGAAACCGCTATAGATGCGGTGGCTGCAACTCTTAAATTAAAGAAGAAAGAGGCTGATTTTTTAAAGATATTAGTAGGTTTCGATCATGCAAAAACCAATGAAGAAAAAGATGTATATTTTAAGAAGATTTTGCATAAGCGTGAATATAAATCTATAAAAACATTAACCAGGGAACAATACCAGTTCTTTTCTCATTGGTATATTCCTGTTATTCGAGAATTAGTAGTTCGTTCAGATTACCCCGGTAATCCGGAATGGATTGCAAAAAAGGTTATTCCCCAGATTTCTGAAAGTAAAGCACGAAAGGGAATTGCACTTCTTGAAAAACTTGGATTAATAAAAAAGGATGCGATAACTGAAAAATGGGAGATGACAAAGACGGTTATAAGTACTCCGTCGGAAGTCCTTTCGTTAGCAATAGCAAAATACCACCGTGACGTTATTGCCCTGGCAGGTGAAGCTATTGACCACTTTAAAAAGCCGGAGCGGGATATCCGTTCAGTGACTCTTGGCCTTTCAGACGAAGGTTTATTGGAAGCTAAAAAGCGGCTGGAAACCTTTTGGAAAGAAATGCTGGAATTTGGTGGCACCCAGAAGGATGTTAAACGTGTATATCAATTAAATACGCAACTATTTCCTCTTTCTGACGAGGATAAATGAATATTAGAAAATCTATTTTCAATATGAATTATCCTCCAAGGGAGATTTATCCAGGAGCTTTCATTTATGCTTACAAGGGATAAAGAATAATGGTATTGCTATATAAACAGATAACTAAGGTTATTGTGAGTTTTCTGTTAGTATTCGTGG
>CBDVBE010000379.1:0-6248 GCA_965372145.1 uncultured bacterium
CTCCTTCCACAAAGGCTATCATTTTGTACCAGGTTTCAAACATCTCGCGCCCGTAAATACCCTTGAGATTTAGCATCTTGAAGACCACTTTGTTCCAGTCAATTTCAAATCCGGTTGGTGCAATACCAAGAATTGCGATCTTGCCGCCATTGTTCATTTTATCAATCATGTCACGGAAGGCATTCGCTGCACCGGACATTTCCAGCCCCACATCAAAGCCCTCGGTCATTCCGATATTCTTCATGACGTCGCTGAGTTTTTCTTCGGTTGCATTGATAACATATTCAATTCCCATCTTGCGGGCAAGTTGTAACCGGTGCGGATTTATGTCGGTGATCACCACTTTCCTGGCGCCGCAGCGCCGTGCCACCATAGCACCCATGATGCCGATGGGGCCGGCACCGGTGACAAGGACATCTTCGCCGGTCAGATCAAAACTCAACGCGGTGTGTACAGCATTGCCGAAGGGGTCAAAAATTGCTGCTATTTCATCGGGAATACCATCGGGAATGGGCACGACATTTGATTGGGGAATGCAGACATATTCACCAAACGAACCGGGGCGGTTTACCCCGACACCCTGCGTATTACGGCACAAATGGCCACGTCCGGCTCGACAATTGCGACAGGTACCGCAGACAATATGGCCTTCACCGGAAACCCGCATGCCCGGGCTATAGCGGTCAACAGCTGAGCCGGTTTCGACAACTTCGCCGCAAAATTCATGCCCGACAACCATGGGTACCGGAACTGTTGCTGCCGCCCATTCGTCCCAATTCCAGATATGAACGTCAGTACCACAGATGGCAGATTTTTTTACCCGGATCAATACATCATTGGCACCGGGTTCCGGAACCGGAACATGCTCCATCCACAGGCCTGGTTCTGCCTTTACCTTTACCAGCGCTTTCATCATATTGCTCATAAGATTTCCTTTGGAATAATGCCTAACTCCCGACCGGTTTGTGCAAAGGCCTCAACCACATGGTCAATATCACTTTTGCTGTGAACTGCTGACATCTGGGTTCTGATACGTGCCTGGCCCTGTGGAACAACCGGAAAGGAAAAGCCGATCACGTAAATACCTTTGTCCAGCAACCGTGCTGCCATCTCTTGAGCAAGCTTGACATCACCCAGCATGACAGGGATGATCGGGTGGCTGCCGCCTCCCAGGGTAAAGCCAAGCGTTTTCATCCGTTTGCGAAAGTGCCTGGAATTGGCTGTCAGCTTATCCCGAAGGGTGCCGCCATTCTCAATCAGGTCGAACACCTTCAGTGAAGTGGCCGCGATCACCGGGGCCAGAGTATTGGAAAACAGATAAGGCCGCGAGCGCTGGCGCAACCAGTCCACAATTTCTTTGCAGGCACAAGTATAGCCACCCGAGGCTCCACCAAGAGCCTTACCCAGGGTACCAGTGATGATGTCCACCCGACCTTCTACCTTGCAATATTCTGCCGAACCGCGACCGTGTTCACCGACAAATCCGACCGCATGACTGTCATCGACCATAACCATGGCATCATATTTTTCAGCCAGGTCACAGATACCGGACAGATTCGCGATAATTCCGTCCATGGAGAAAACGCCATCCGTAGCAATAAGTTTAAACCTGGCATCACCGGCCTTTTTCAATTCGGCTTCCAGAGCCGTCATATTGTTGTTTTTATAGCGGTAACGCTTAGCCTTGCAGAGCCTGACGCCATCTATAATCGAAGCGTGATTGAGCGCATCGGAAATGATGGCATCTTCGGGGCCAAGCAAGGTTTCAAACAGGCCCGTATTGGCGTCAAAACAGGAAGAATAAAGGATCGTATCTTCCATCTTGAGGAAGTTTGAAATTTTTCTTTCCAATTGTTTGTGTTCTTCTTGTGTGCCGCAGATAAAACGCACCGAAGCCATGCCGTACCCATAGCGATCGAGAGCCCCTTTGCCAGTTTCAACGAGCTCGGCATTGTTGGCCAGACCCAAATAATTGTTGGCGCAAAAATTGAGAACCTTTTTCCCCGTTGTAAGTTCAATTTCACCGGCCTGTTTGGAAACAATAACCCGTTCAGATTTATACAGGCCATTTGAATGCAACCCGGCCAATTGAGTATTCAGGTAATCCAGGAATATTTGTGTCATCTTGTCTTCCTTTTTTCTAAATTAATTCTTCTGTAAAACTCATAACACCATTGTCAAGGAGAATTCTTATCAAATGGACCTGCATTTCAGAGGTTCCCCAATTTTCCAAATATAAAAACTGATTGTCATTGCCCATAAGGTTGCTTGTTGATAGCGAACCAGCCATGTACTGGGTAAAAGAACTATTAAAACGCAGATCAGTGCTTTTTCTCAAATCCAGTCGGTGGGTATGGCCGCAGAAAACATCCTCTATTTTATGTTCCCTGATAAAATCAGTCACATGGAAGGAATTCCGGAGCGGCTCCGCATCCATGGTAAGAATCGAGTGGTGAATCAACATCATGGACTTATCATATTTCATCCGGTTGATCTTTCTGGAGATACTCCTTAAAATTTCCTCTTCAACAAAACCGTCGTTTTCGTAAAGAATATTGGAATCTATACAGATAACCAGCACGGTCATGCTATCAATGGTAACTAGCTTAATATAATTAAGATCAGTGAAATAATTTTTTGTTTTGCTAATATTCCGCTGTAAATAAATGTTTTTCTTGGTCGTCAGTTTTGGTCTTGATGGTAAAATAATCTCATCATGATCGATGTATTTTCTGAAATATTCATGTGATCGCATATTTCTTTTATCATGATTGCCGATCACAGAGATAACGTTTTCACAGGTAATACCCTTTAAGAACTGTCCCGCATCCTGATATTCACTTTCCAGTCCGTCAGTGGTACTGTCACCCGTATTAATAACCAGATCTGCTGGATATGAGTTGATTTTATCCAGCAACATCTCATCATTACCGTTCCAATGGCGTGTTCCAAAATGTAAATCGGATATCTGTAAAATATTCACTTCAATTTTCCTCTATTCATTGGTGATCTCCTTTGATCAGACTCTTGTACCACAAGTCCCCAGAGAATTATTTATTGTTTCAATATTTAACGTAATTTCTTGCCATTTCAGCATCCATCCTATACTATAACCTTACTTTCCTGACAAATTCGGCAAAAAAAAAGCGTTTTCACATTGAATTTGAATGATCTAAATCATATGGTGCTAAATCAAATAAAATTATTAATGTCAAGTAAAATATCTTACCATTTAACATGAAGATATTCTCGAAATAGAACTTAAACAGCATGATAGCAATAAAAAATATCATAATATATTTGTATTTGTCATTTATTTCCGATTTAATCAATAATTAAATATATAAATCATTTAGATGTTTAATTTTGACATTATCGTCCAGTTGATGTATTTAAGAAAGAACTATTCAGATAAATAATATAAGGTTGGATTTTTAATGAGTGAAATTAAATTCAGTACCGTAAAATCTCAGCGCGTTTTCCAGAGTGCTTTGGAACAAATTGAGGATGCTATTTTAAGCGGCAGTTTAAACCCCGGGGATAAGCTCCCCAATGAAAGAAAACTCATCGAAGACCTCAGTATCAGCCGTCCCACCTTACGAGAAGTATTGCGCGTTTTGGAACAGAAAGGGTTTATCGAAATAAAAATAGGCGCAAAAGGCGGCGCCTTTGTTAAAAAAATTGGCGTTCAACAAGCCAGCGACGGGCTTAATATATTGCTCAAACAGGGGAAGATCAGCCTTCGGCATTTATATGAATTCCGCGAAGGTACCGAAGGTGCTGTAGCCGCGTTGGCAACGGAACGGGCTTCGACAAAAGATATTGATCAACTGGAGGCCGATCTAAAAAAAGCACAGCAATTATTAGAGAAGAACCCTCCAGATCATATCAAATTCTGGGAAGCAGAAAGTCACCTTCATGTCATGATGGCAAAACTATCCGGTAATATTATCTATGAATGGGTGTTGAGTGCCGTGCATACTAAAATTCATTCCTATGTCCATTTCCTGCCAACGGCGCCTGAAAAGCTTAAAAATACCGTAGAAGAATGGAAACGTGTTTTCTACTGGATGCGTCGAGGAGAGGTGAGTAAAGTTCGCATGTTAGTCTTGGCCCATGTCTGCCATTATGATCCCTACATCGGTGAAGATAAACCAGACGTTGAGGATATTTTAATCGAACTCTAAGCCAGGAGTTGTTTGCGTAAATATTCATAAAATTAATATTCTTACCATTAAGAAAAGCTTTATACTTTCCCATCAACGGAACCTGAATCAATGTGCAACCCAAACAATAAAACAGGAAAGCATAAAGCTTTTTATACAAATTTTAGAGGAATTCTTCAACCGGGGTGTAGTCAAGATCAAACGCTTCAGCAACTGCTTTGTATGTTACTTTACCTTTGATTATATTGGCTCCCAATTTGATCTCCCTGCTCTCCTGCATAGCTTTTTTCCACCCTTTGTTGACAATTTGAAGGACATAGGGAAGGGTGGCGTTGGTCAAGGCTCTGGTGGAGGTTCTGGCAACCGCACCAGGCATGTTGGCAACGCAATAGTGGACAACGCCGTCTACTTCATAGGCGGGCTCTGCATGTGTCGTTGCTTTGGAAGTTTCAAAGCAGCCACCCTGGTCAATAGCAATATCAACCACAACAGATCCTTTTTTCATTGTCTTGATCATTTCATGTTGGGAATTGACTATTTTTTAAAACAATACATCATGAGTACAATTCAGGTTGTTTCAAAAAAGCCTGAAACCCATTCATATCAACTGACGCCTTGGCCAATCGGGAGACTCCTGTTTTGAGTGCTTCCATATCCGATGCCAACGATATCCGAATATAATGCTGGCCTTCACTGCCCACTACGCCAAACGCCGCACGATCCAATGTTGCTACACCATGTTTGTACAAGGCAAATAATTGGAATAGTGTCGATGGTGGAGGTAATTCAGAATTACATGCCGAAAACTCTACCGCGCCTAACCGTTTGCAAATATCAGCCACATTGATAAACGCATAAAAAGCACCTCCCGGCTGGGCGCAATGCATCCCATCCACTGCATTAATCAAGGGTAGGATCACATCTCGCCGTTTCTGGAATCGAGCCCGCATATTTTTCGTAATCTCTTTATTCACCGGATTATCCAAGGCTTCCCGGGCGGCCATCTGGATAAAAGGAGGTGTACAGGAGTAAATGTTGACAGACCATAATTTCAACGCCTGGGCCTCCGCCTGGGTTGGTAACACCGCATATCCTATACGCCAGCCCGTCATGGCAAATGTCTTGGAGTGGCAATTCATGAGAATTGTTCGCTCTTTCATTCCGGGTTGACTTATAATGCTATGGTGGTCATTGCCGTCAAACACAAAGTCTTCATACACTTCATCCGATAGAATTCGGTAATCGGGATGGGCTTGTTCCTCCATAATTTTAGCAATATCCGCCAAGTCTTCTTTCGTAAGCACACCACCGGTTGGATTGGAAGGAGAATTAAGAACGAGTAGTTTAGTTTTTCGATTAACCATCGGAGCCAGCGTTGTGGCATCAAACCGATAGCACTTGTTCTCTTCCAAATGAAGTGGCCTTGGGACTGCACCAACATAATTGGTCCAAACTTCATAGGCGGGGAAACCTGGTGAAGGGTAAATCACTTCATCGCCCGGATTGACATAAGTTAGAAAACTAAAAGTAATAGGTGGTTTTCCTCCGGAAGTGACCAATACTTGATCCGGAGACACATCGACTTTCCTGGTTTTACGGACAAAATCGGCTATGCTTTCCCGAAACGCCATCACTCCCTGGGGATCACAATAATGTGTATTCCCTGATTTAATATTATCAATGGCGCAATCATTAATGTTGTCCGCGCTATCGTTATCCGGCTCGCCTAAATTTAAGCGGACCACTTGTTGTCCCATGGCCTCAGCTTTAGCTATATCATCGGCTATTTTAAACTCATTTTGAGAACCCAGCCTTGCGAGCCGTTGTGAAAATAATCCCTCCATAGTTCCTCCTTAAATTGTGTCCATAATGGATCTTTACCTTATCAATTGCACCTTAGATATTTTTGAACAATCTAAATCTTATTGACTTAAACCAGAGAAAACCATTAAAGTCAAGCAAAATATCTTACCATTTAATATGAATATATTCTAAAAATAGAGCTCAAATGCCATAATTATAGGAAAAAATACCATTTTCACCATTTACTGCTGCATAAATCAATAATTAAATATCTAAATT
>CBDVBE010000380.1:0-6184 GCA_965372145.1 uncultured bacterium
TCGTCAAAAAAACAATAAATTCAAGAAATCTTATTCCTGAAAATTAAAAAAGGCACCTTTGTAACAGAGGGTGCTTTTTTTATCCGAAGTTTAATCAGATCCGGTCCCGGCACGAATGTCACTGATCCGTTGTGTCAATAGTTCAACCCTGTCTTCTCTACCGAGTTGTGTATAAAACATTTTAAAACTATCCAGGATCGGTAGTACTTGAGAAATATCTTCCTGTTGAACCTTATCAAGTATACTGACAACACGGTTGAACATTTCATCTGACCGTTCCTGTTTCCCCCAGGTTAAATAAAATTTAAAGAGAATATACATGACCTCAATTATTGAAGCATGGTGAGGGCCATACACCTTCTCGCGGATGCCTAAAGCTTGGTTATACATCCCCTCAGCAGTCTCAAATTCCTTATTAGCTTTATACATCTCCGCAATATTGATTAACGACATGGCAATCTGCGGATGCTCTTCGCCCAGCAATTTCTTTTCAATAGCCATGGACTGTTCGAAATAGTCGCGTGCTTTCCGGTACTCTTTCTTCACCACGGCAATAACACCAAGATCATTTACTGCATTCGCATATACCTTACTCTGCGTACCTATGCTTTCCCGGGTGATCTTCATAGCAAAATTAATCAACCGTTCCGCTTCAGCAAATTCCTTCATCTGATACCGGCGCAACGCCATGACCAGCAGGACAGCACCGGCAACATCACTTTTCTTATCCGGATCATAGTCTGATTTAATTCTAAAAAGGAATGTGTCCGGATTTCTCAAACGCAGCACCACTTCGAAGAAATCCGGATTCTGGAAAATTGCCGGTATGAGGAATTTCGGGGTAGTACTGAAACCAAGCTGATCAACGACAATATAATCAACCCCTTTGTTTACCATATCTACAATTACTTTTGCATTATCTTCGGAGAAGAGATAGAGGCAGGTTGGACGCAGAGAAAAGAGATTAAAAATACCGTTCATAGAATATCACACTACATAACATTAAATGTAATCTATTCACCTGCTCGTGGATGGGCCTTGTTGTATACTTTACGCAGATGTTCCTTTGACACATGAGTATATATCTGTGTTGACGACAGGGAAGAATGGCCAAGCAGCTCTTTCACCGCCCTGATATCAGCTCCTGCATCGAGAAGGTGCGTGGCAAATGAATGGCGCAAAACATGCGGGCTTTTCTTTTTAAGCTGACTCACTGCTGCAAGTTCCCGGCTGACAACGCGCTCTATCTGGCGGCGTGATAACCGTGTACCTTCCTTATTAGTAAAAAGCGGATCATCGTTTTCATGCGCGATACTGCGAATCGCAATATACCGGTCGACAAGCGCAATTGCATCCGGTGTGACCGGCACAATCCGCTCCTTGCGGCCTTTACCAATAACCCGTACTGTTCGATTTGTGCGGTCAATAGTACCGATATTAAGCGCATGCAGTTCTGCAAGACGAATACCGGTGCCGTAAAACAGTTCAACAATTGCCCGGTTACGGAGAGCCATTTCACCGTCAGGGTCACCCGTTACCATCGCATCAGCCTGTTTCCGTGTAATAAATGATGGCAGAGGGCTATCAAGCTTCGGGGTGGAGAGCATCTTAGCAGGATTTACCTTCACAATTTTATTCTTAACACAGTACCGGGAAAAAGATTTCAGGGTAGCTACTTTACGGGCTATTGTGCGGGATTTAAAACCATGATCATGGAATGAATAAATAAACGTCCGTAATATGCCCTTTGTTAAAATTTCCTTAACCGCAGTTTTACCGACCTCTGACTCAACAAAATCAATAAATTGAGCGAGGTCGTGCTGGTAGGCCGCAACCGTGTGTTCGGAGTATCCTCGCTGCTTTCTCAAATACTCCAGGAAATTTTTAATTGCATCTTTTATCTTGTTTTGGGGCATGAAAAATTTCTATACAATTCCTGAAAAAATTGTCAGTTAAAAATGTAATCTCCCTGTTAATTTTGCATTGCTAATTTTGCATTGTTAATTTTGCATTGCTAATTTTGCATTGTTAATTTTGCATTTATTTCTTATTATATCACATCCGTCCCCTTCTTAATCATCCACAACTCGCCGACACTGCGGTAAAACTCCTCCAAAGGCAAAGTGGTTTTCATAACACAGTTAAAGAAGTTGTATTTCGCCAGGTCATGATCGATAATATCATTTATACATTCCTTATAGAGTTGGGTACCCGGCATGGGTGTTAAAATGGTATAACCGGCATAGACGACCTTATGTGAGGCTGCATAGTCAGCAAGTGCTTTAAAATCATCCGCCGTGTAATCCGGTTGAATTACATAATTACCACGAACCATAATATCATTTGCATCGAAAATCCGTATTGCCTCTTCAATCTGGGACGCAGAAGCCATTTTATTATACTGTTCCAGTTCCTCCTGCCGATAGGATTCGAATCCACATATAACGACCTTTAATCCTGCCTTTGCCATTTTTTCAATCAGTTTCGGATAGGCAACGACCGTATCAAAGCGAATATCCATTACATATTCTTTAGTAATCTGCTCCTCGATAATACGATCAAACAGTGTATCGATAACATCAGCATTAACAATAGTATTTGCATCGGCAAACCGTACAATCGGATAATCATCAACATCCTGCAATTCGCTAATAATACTTTCGATTTCACGCTGATAGAACCGGCCGTCAAACTGAGGCCATATTGAACAGAATGTGCAGTGATAGGGGCAGCCAAGCGATGTATACAGGTAAGTTACCGGATCAGTCTTATTACCTACTTTATAGGTACTGATCCATGGTTTGATAAATGATCTGTCCGGCTGAATAAAACCTCTATGGGCCGGGTAAACGGTATTGTCACTTGAAGGTGTTGGCTGCAACACACCATTATTACGTACTAATACTCCTTTTACCTCTCCCGGATTCTTTTTTTGAATAACAGCCTCAACAATAAGGGTAAAAGTATGAGCAGCTATCCCCGGTGCAACAATATCAACGGTATCAACATTAAAGTCATCAGGGCAAAGAGTAGTGTGCAGGCCGCCGACAACGGTCAGTATAGCCGGGTTATACCTTTTAACCACGGTTAATATACGCAAACTATCGGGTAATTCTGAGGCGATAACCGTCACCCCGACAATCTGCGGATTTGTTTTTTCAAGCCATTTGAGCGTTAGTTGTTCGACATCGGGAGCCTCCGGATGAAGATCATACTCACCCTTCATATCCAGCACTGAAACAGAATGCTCTTTTACAGCAGTTGCTACGGTTAAAAGGCCAAGCGGCGGGCCGATTAATTTTTTATGGATAAAGCGCTTCGCCTCCTCAGGAGCATACTGCAGGATACTGTTATGCGGTGAACGGGGTGGATTGATGAGCAGGATAGTTACTTCTGACTCAGTGTCTGAATTATTGTGGAAAGTCTTTTTCATTTGATTATCAGATAGCTTCCTGGAAAAATGTACCCTGTACATCAAATATAGTTGATCAGGTCGATAAGTAAAAGATATCGTAGATACAAACCCATCACCAGTTTATTGCATATAACATTTTCGAATTTCCATTCCCTTTTATATTTTTAGGCAATATTTTAGTGCCCAGTATATATTTTTCTTCAACAATCGGTGTACTGCGCCATAGTTTATTTAATATAATGTGAAGGAAAGGATCATAACCGATGGCTGATATCGATCAGAAAGGGATGGAAGAAATCAGAGATCTTGTCTACAACTATTTCAGTGAAGAGTGCGATATTGCCAAAGAAAATATCAGTGATGGTACCAATATAATTGAGGAACTTGAAGGTGATTCCTTAATGTTGTTATCGCTTCTTGAAATTGTACGGAAAAAATACAGCCTTTCAATCCAGCTCAAGACCCTGGGAAAGCATCTCATGAAAAAACCGGCACATACCGTGGGAGATGTTATCAATCTAACCCTGGCCATTGTCGAACATGGCGACGATATAATCAATGTTGAGCTTTAAGACCAGTGGTTCACTGCTGGGATGCGGCATTGACTCAGAACAAATTGAACGATTCGCCAGATTGGAACTGGAAGGGAACGAACCCCCTCCACTTGTTTACTCCCAAAATGAAATTGACCACTGTTTTACACTGAAGGACTCCTTCATTGGATTCTGCGTTGCGTTCTGTTGCAAGGAAGCATTATTTAAAACACTTAAAGAGCCCTATGATTTCACCTGCTGTGAATTATTATGGATTCCTTCACAGGAACAGTTTCAATGCAACCTTGCCAAGAAATTGTGCAAACAGTATAAGATTAAGGAAAACAGGGCTTATGTTGAGATTACATCAGACGGGGAATGTATCGTTACAGCATATTTACTAGGTTAGAGTACTGTGTATCTTCAGCTTCTTGAAGAATTTTAACTTGATAATTCATTTTAAATCCTTTATTCGTGATCGAAGATCTTTAAAAGCTCGTTTCACTGGTTTGTACTTACCGTCTATTTTACTTTTTGTACTTAGAGCTAACATCTTTAACAAGGCTAAAGTATCATTCATTTGTTCATAGCTTGCGAGATTTTGTACTACAACTTTTGCTTCTCCGTTATGAGTAATGAAAAGTGTCTTGTTATTTTCCGAAACATCACGAATCAATTCTGAAGCATGTGCTTTAAGATAGCTAATTGGTTTAACAGATTCACTTAGTTTCATAATCCCTCCTTTAAACCACTATATAGACTATATTGTGCTCACATGCAATAAATTCCTGTTTTTCACTATCGGCATTGTCAGGCCTAAGTCTTTGTGCTAAGTTTCAAAAAAATTTATTATTTTTTATTCAAATATATAGAAATACGTATTTCATAAAGTCTTGAGGTTTATTTTTTTTTCATTCATCAACGTCTGAACTCACTGGTTTTTACGGAGCGCAGCGGAGTAAAAATCCAGTGCAGTGATTTGTTATGTGTTTTTCTTATTTTTAGTTATAAGTTTTTTCATTTCTTTATCAAAATCTGATTCTATTTTTTGTGTTTTATTAAATTTGGCATATTCAATAGATGCCTTATCCATAGCCTGTTTGTGTGAAACAACTCCCTTTCCACTCAATACTTTGAATTCATTAAAAGTAAGGAAATTATTTACACTTTCTGCAAATGCTTCCATTGTGAAAGAAATCCTATTTTCAATAATATTTTCAATATAATCGAAAAATCCAGAAATCGTCCGTTCAAGTCTTTTAATTTCATTTTCTTGTAGATAATTTTTTGCAAATTTTGCATCAGATTTCAAAATTCTACCTTCGGGAGAATTTTTCCATGTTTGAAGCCCCATAAACTCATTTTCGGCATTTGCAGTTTTGTAAACAATCTCAGCGGCTGTTTGACCAGATATTGCAAAATGAAATTTGTTTTGTATTGTGGCATAAAAGTTTTTAGTTATTTCTGATTGCGAGTTATAATCTATACTGCATTCAGCAAAAATATCGGTTATTTGTTGGTAAATTCGACGTTCACTTGCCCGAATTGAACGAACTCTTTCGAGCAGCTCCCTAAAATAATCTTTACCAAAATATCTACCGTTTTTAAGCCTTTCATCATCAAGAATAAAACCTTTTATCATGTACTCTTTTAGCCGTTCTGTTGCCCAAATTCTAAATTTTGTTGCCTGTAATGAGTTTACCCTGTAACCAACTGATATTATAGCATCGAGATTATAGTATTTTGTCTTATACTTTTTACCATCTTCGGCAGTATGTTCCAAAATGGAACTAACTGAATTCTCCTCTAACTCCCTCTCTTTTATGATGTTATTTAAATGCTTTGTTATAGCTGGTCGTTGTACTCCAAACAACTCTGCCATTCTTTTTTGTGTAAGCCAAATACTTTCGTTATGAAAAAATATTTCAACTTTTACCTTGCCATCTGGGGTAGTATAAAGCAGAAATTCGGTTAATTCATCTCTAATTGTTAATTTATTTTTCTTATCCATATATATTCACACCTTTAGATTGATTATAGTACCTGTTCAGTATCTTCAGATAATCTTCTGGTATTCCGCTCTTCTTTGAAAAATCTTGAACTTTATTTTTATTCTTTAACGCATTTTGTAGTTCATCTACATTCTTAATTTGTTGTTTCTTTATAGTCTTGAAAACAGCATCTGGAAAGGTGGCATGTCTCTTCAGAGCATGTCATACGCATGTTACAATAAATT
>CBDVBE010000381.1:0-6137 GCA_965372145.1 uncultured bacterium
TTGTTTGTTTATACCCTGAAGGGTTATAATGCCAGCTTGTCTGGTACACCTTGTCCAGGCGCTTTCGTACTCGCCCACGGGGATAACCTTTGAACGGGTACTATAAATGAAGCTATTCATGAAATTATATATCGCCGGATAAAAATAGAGTTGCCATTTTCTGAATAAATGGTTATACTAACTACTATAGAAATAAATAAGTAAAAAATAGTAGCTTTCATATTTTAAAAGATTATTTTTAATTAACATTACAACGAGAGGGAGGAGAGAATAATTTCAAAGAAATGGTATAAAACTTATTTAACTATTTTCAAAATAAATGGCAGAATATAACTTTAAGAAAATTTTTTTATTCCGGAAAACTTAACCGCTTAATTATAGGTTATGGCACAGATAAAAAATCAAACAGATAAACGTCCTTCCGTACTAAATAATAATCTTCCTACCATTGGATTATTAACTGAAGGACTTTCCGGTGAATATCAGGCTGGTGTGTGGCCCGGTATTGCCGATACGGTTCGTGCAAATAATGTCAACCTTATCTGCTTCTGCGGCGGGTCTTTAAGCGTCTCTTCTCAGGATCCGTGGGATTATCAGGGAAACGTACTGTACGATATCGCTGAAAACAACGATCTTGACGGATTGATTATTGCCGGTTCGTTAGGGAGTTATGTCTCGGATAATCTCCTGAATGAATTCCTCAAGAGATTCAGTCACCTGCCTGCGGTTACCCTGGCCCCGGCTTCTGAACAGATACCTGCGGTGTATGTCGATAATAGAAGCGGTATGCGTTCTCTTATTACCCATCTTGTAGAAAATCACAATTACCGCAGAATTGCTTTTATTCGCGGCCCTGAAGGGAATGCTGAAGCCGAGGAACGTTTCCAGCTTTTTAAGGATGTTTTGGAAGAGCATAACATCCACATTAATCCCGATTTTCTTCTGCCGGGTGATTTTACCCGGAAATGCGGTGCCGATGCTGTTGCGCAGTTGATGAAATCCGAAGCAGATTTCGAGGTTATCGTCGCAGCAGATGATGAAACCGCTCTTGGTGCAATGCTGGCACTTCAGACCTTTGAAAAAAATGTCCCTGAAGATATCGCCATTGTCGGTTTTGATGATATTGAGGAGAGCCGGTATATTACACCGCCGCTTACCACGGTAAATCAACCTCTGTATGATCTTGGCAAAACAGCCGTTGAGATGCTCGTACGGCTGCTTAACGGTGATAAAATACCTCAGAATACCATACTGGAAGCAACTCTGATAATCCGCCAATCCTGCGGCTGTTTCAGAGATTTTACAAATAGAGAAAAAGTACAGGATGTAATCATCGATTCGAAACCGGCTAAGAAACAACTTGTTGAAAGCGAAGTGATCGATCACCTGTCATCGCATATGGATCATTCGTATGCACAGTATACAAAAGAGATTATTACCAGTTTCTGTCAGGATGTCAATAATAAAACAAGTATTTCATTTTTAAGGAAAGTGGATAGAATCGGGCGTGACCTTATTATGAAGGATAAAAAGTTATCAGCATGGCTGAATATCTTTTTCGAGCTCTGGTACTATTCATTTCAGCATCTGGATAAAGAGACCTTTGCATTTGCTGATGATATGTTACATGAAGCCCGTGTTATCCGCGGCGAAGTTGGATTACGGGAACAGGGAGTCCGTCGGATTCAAACGGTGCGTGAGAATTACTTTCTGCATGAGATAGGGGATATTCTGAAGAATACCCTTGATGTGCAAAAGCTTCTTGACGCGATGTGTGCGAACTTACCGGATCTGGGGATCAATTCTTTCTATTTCTCACTCTATGAATCCACCAAGAAAATGCCGAGTAAGAAATCCCGTTTAATGCTCGCTTTTATTAACGGGAAACGCAAGAACATCGGCAAGGAAGGTATCGTATATAACACTAATGAAATACTTCCTGATGGAATTGTTCCAAAAGATACACATCATATCCTTGTGGCAGAACCACTATATTTTCAGAAGGAACAGTTCGGTATCGTCCTGTTTGAAGCCGGCATGCAGCAGGAATTTGAACGATACGAAGTTTTAAGGGAATATATCAGTGGAGCACTCCATTCAGCACGACTTATCGAAAAGGTACAGCAGCAGGCCGAGACGCTCGCGAGGGCAAATACCGAATTAGAAAAGCTGCGTGAAAAGGAACATGCGTATCTACAGGCGATTAAGGGTGAATTGGAGCTGGGAAGAAAAATACAGATGGGATTTCTTCCGCAGACGCTGCCACAGTTAACCGGTTATGAAATTGCTGTTGCTTTTATGCCTGCCCGCGAAGTCAGCGGTGATTTTTATGACGCGTTTTCCCTTGATGAGGATTTAATCGCCCTGGTTGTTGCGGATGTTAGTGGGAAAGATGTTAGTGCCGCACTCTTCATGTCACTTATCAGAACACTTATTCGTGTCTTTTCGGAACGTGCACAGGCTGATGGTGACGATCCGCTTGATGCCATTGAAGTTGTTAACGATTATATCATCCAGCACCACCGGCAGGGGGATGGCAGATGCATGTTTGCGACAATTGTTTTCGGCCTGCTCACACCCAGCACCGGAGATTTTCGGTATATCAATGCCGGGCATAATGCGCCAATGATTGTGAAAAATAATGAGGTGAGCAAAGAATTGTCGCCAACAGGCCCTGCAGTGGGGCTGGCATTAGATCTCATCTTTAATCAGGAAACGATTAGATTAGAATCGGGAGAAATGCTCTTTGCGTATACAGATGGTGTCACAGAAGCGCAAAACCCGGAAGGGGATTTCTTTACCGCAGAACGTTTACGGGAACTCCTTAAGAAAGACAGCACCTCAGTATCCGATAAAGTAAACCAGATTACAAAAGCACTTAAAGATCACAATAGAGAAGCTGCACCGTTTGATGATATTACCATGCTTGCAGTAAAGAAACAATAAAAAGCGCTGCAAATTCCCGTATAATGTCTCTGGGGGAAAGTGCTGGAAATCGCCCAAAGAGCTGATTATACGAGAATCGCAGCGAAGTTATAATTGCCCTATTATATAACCTACTGTAATAATTGGCTTTTTACTGAAAATTGTTATTTCCCGGCCAATAAACTCCCTGTAGTATTATAAACGCCTGCAAATACAGAAAAGTTACACCCACTCAGAATTATTTCTGTCATTTTATGTCGCAAGGAATAAAAGGGGCACTACTGAGGTAAGATTTTAAAAGGGTGGAAATATTCATTTTTACCTGGCATTTGTTAGGTATGAACGATATACTATTTACAAATTAAGAAGTTGAATATTCCAGGTAATAATAGTATATATTATTATTAAGCACTCTCGTTAGGTCGCCATATTCGTGTAAAAAGGTTGAACTGAAGTATGGCACATAATAACACACAACCACACAATTCTGCCTATTCGCAACCACATGCCGTGCGCAATGCTTTGTGGGCATTTCTTTCTGTTGTTGCATACGGCATAACTTTTATCCTCCTCTATGAATCTTTAGGTAACGCTATTGCATCTTTTTGTGTTTTACCTGTTGTGGTAGCCGCATGGTTGTGGGGAAAGCGGGCCGGCTTTGCCGCGTGGATACTAGTGATAATTGTAAACGCCGCACTGTTTAACATGGTCGGTCAGACCGGGTGGGACTCGATCATACGCTACCGCGGAATCCCCGGCACCCTTACTGTATTGATAATAGGCATAATAGTGGGGTATTTCCATGATTTTCGCGAACGCATCAGGCGTGAATTAGTAATACGTGTTGAAGCTGAAAATGCCTTGTTGCAATCAGAAAAAAATTTCAGGGCAATGTTTGAAATCGCAAGCGAAGGACTGCATATTATAGATATTGAAACCCGGAAATTCGTTGAAGTGAACGCTGCGATGTGTAAAATGTTTGGATATAGTCGCGAAGAATTGCTCACCCTTTCACCGGATAAATTAAGCACTCCTGAAGGAAAAGAGAAACAGAAAAAGGCATTAGGAGCCCTGTTTTCAGGAGGATCCGTTATCAACCATAAGGGAGTCTGCATGCGGAAAGATGGAACGACTTTTAACGCCCTGATTTCCGCATGTCCCATTGAATGGTATGGTAAAAAGGCTGTCTATGGCAGTATACGGGATGTGTCTGAACTCGTTGAGTACCAGAAACGACTTGAAGAGAAAAATAAGGAGATCATGGATTTCACCCATGTCATTACTCATGATATGCGGAATCCGCTTACCTCTTTGATGAGTGTCTGCGATATCATGCAAAGGGAAAACGGCACAGCACAGAAGCCACGCGATCATGAAGAGATGTTTTCTATTGCAAAACAATCGTTGCAGTATATGCACGAACTTGTTGAGGACCTTTTACAGGTTACGCAAATAGAACAGGGCAAGCAGGTACTGCAGTTTGAAAAAGTAAATGTTAAACTGCTGGTGCAGTCTGTCATTTCGAAAATGAAAGTGCAGCTTGATGAAAAACATATTCAGGTAAATGAGAATGTTACAGTCACGCTTGAGGCTGACAGCAATGCACTTACCCATGTATTCATGAATCTTATCGGCAATGCAATAAATTATTCGGGAAAGAGTGAGGACCCGTGTATTGCAATCGGCTCATCCGTAAAAAAAGGCTCTGCTGAGTTTTTTGTAAAGGATAATGGCATGGGTATCCCTGAAAACGAGCAAGCGGAGATCTTTCAAAAATTCAAACGCGGGAGCCGCACGAAAGATATTAAAGGAACAGGTCTCGGCCTCTCAATTGTAAAGGGTATTGTTGAAGCGCATGATGGGAGAATCCGGGTACAAAGCACCGAAGGAGAGGGGAGTACCTTTTATTTCAGCCTTCCGTTGAAGCAGGAGTCATAAGTGATTACCCATGTTTCCTTTTGATAAACTCAAGGTAAACTGCTCACCACAAGGTCAATTTTCAATCAGAAGTACTATATTTTTTCATAACGAATTAATAGTGAATCATTAAAGTGCAATAGTCCCAATTCCGGGACGACCGTCCCTGTGAGCTGTAATAAAAATCCCGCATTATTCAGCCCGACGGACAGCGTGCAAGTGGACTATGATGTTGGTAGTATTACAAACCAGAAAAACAGTATAACACTGCCGTGTATGACGGTCTATCCCAATCCGTTCAAAGGCGCTGTAACAATTAACTGTACAAAGCCATTACACACAAATGCCCGTCTGTTTATTTACCGCATTGACGGCACTCTTATTAAACAATTTAAAGTTACTGCCGGCCAAAAGGAGAACCGTATAACGTGGGATGGCAGGGACAGCGATAACAATAAAGTTGCTAAAGGGATTTATATTATCAAACTAACAAGCGGCACTATGCATCTTGCTAAAAGGATTATTTCTATAGATTAAAGTGTGTTAAGCCATTCAACAAAAGCAGCCCACCACTTCCTTCTCTTTTTCGCCATTGAAGCGATTTTAAAACCTATTGGCGGAATAAACGCCAATTCTGTACCTGATTTCGGGCCGCCGCACCCTCTTCTCTTTCGGGGAGAGACCGGTATATCCAGATCCTCCAGTCCGGATTCTTCGAAGTGGCTTTTTACCGTTTCGGAGGAGAGGGGATAGTTGTAAAGAATAATGTTATCGATAGTCCCGCATAGGCCATTATTCATATCCGCGCCGTTACCCACCCTGAGTTTCGCGTCAGTCGGTTTTATAACAGTGATTCCGGATGCTTCACAGGAAGCGTTCTTTTTACCGTTCACATAAAAGATAAGACTGTCGCCGGTCCAGACAAATACGAGATGTATCCACTTTTTCAGCGGGAGTCTGCTGTAGGAATAGAGTTTTTTTGAGCTGTGATCGCCGACAACGGTCGGCTGCAATGTGAAGTGACCGAGCGAAGCGAGGAGTGTATTCCATTGCAGCCAACCGGACGGAAACTCTTCCGGGCGGTTGATGCGAGAGTACTAGTGTTTCCTGTTTGTAATGCAGTATACCATAGAAATATACCCACCGGCTTTATAAACATGAGTTAAGCGGAGGGATTTGTGAAAATCCATTCCGCTTCTACTCAGATTTATCAAGGAGCTTTCGTTTTCAGGTATTAGGGATAAACGGAAAATACATTACGAACGCCTGCACTGAGAATATACGGTCATTTGGGT
>CBDVBE010000382.1:0-6130 GCA_965372145.1 uncultured bacterium
TCATGGTGAGCGAGCCTGTCCTGAGCGAAGCCGAAGGGAACCATCTACCATATTTAGTGTAATAATAAGGAGTTACCCTTCGAGCACGACTTCCTCCTTTCGTCGGGTGCATGCTCAGGGTGACATATTTACAACATTTCATAATTTCTTTCAATTATCTAAAACAGGCTTATATCTAACAGATACTATGTAAAATAGTTAAAGTATCATTTCTCCTGCTCTATAATATCCTTTGCATCAGCGATTTCTTTAAAAGAGAGATTCATACTGAAGAAAAGAATCAATCCCAGGACAGTAATCGGAATATAGTTGATTATATGATAAACAATTACCAGAGCCCGCGCGTGATCAGTGTTCATACCAAGAATTGACAATCCCTGAAGCATGATTGCATGTAACGTTCCAACATATCCGGGAGCAAGGGGGATGGCTGCGCCGAATGCAGCAAATGCCTGTGCAAACATTCCTTCGATAAGGCCGAAAGAGATGTCGGTTTTTCCGGCAAGAAGGATAATAGTTAAGGGATAACATAGTGTTGTCAGAAATGAAAAGAGTAGTACCATGATGATTCGTTTTGGTGAGTGCAGCCAGCCGAGATTTGAAACAAGCCCTCCACCGATTTGTGTCAGTTTTATTCTGAATTTCGCCGGCGCTTTCGATACTATCCATTTACCCAGTCTAACGGTCACTGCATTATATCGGACATAAAAGATCATACCGGCAATACAAACCAGAACAATAGCACTCAAGATAAGGGCAAAAATACGCAACGAGGAGCATTGCGGGAGAATGAATACCGGTACAATGAAAAAAATCATGAAAACAAGCAGGTCAATGATGCGTTCCAGGATAAGAGTCCCGATACAGATAACCGCTGGAAATTTATTTTTACGCCAGAGAATAAACGCCCGTGCAACTTCACCGATACGCGCCGGTAAAATATTATTTATCATAAAACCAATGACCACAGTACTGAAAAGATGTTTTTTGGTGGTACCTGGTGTGTCCGGAAGAATGAGGCGCCAGCGGATGGCCCGCAGATAGAGCGTTAGAATTGCCAGGATACAGCCGAAAATGAGAGCGGAAATTCTTATAGAACGAAGTTCTACTTTCAGGTTGTTTATATTGACATCTTTCAGAAAGATATATAATCCAAGTGCTGCAATAATAAGACCGAGCAGTATTTTCCCGATTTTGGAAAGATTCACCTTTTTGGGACCTCGTTATTAATTGAGTTTTCAGATAGGAATAAATGGAATCAGTTTTTATTCAGCCATTCCTTTACTGATCCAAAGAGATTATAAATCTTGTCGATTCCGATTAACGTGATAATAGCAAGAATCTGATTGTCAGTGACCAGTAAAACATTCCTTTTCGGTTCTGTTAAACGGGAGGTCTGGACGAGCATACTGATCATATAACTGTCGATAAAATTAAGTTCGAGAAAATCAAAGACAATAGTTCGGCTCCTTCGTAGGAATGCATCCTTGATCTGCTCGTTCAGCCTATCGATCAAAGGGTAAAAGGTTTGCGGCCGCCAGGGGTCCGGGCCGAATACTTTTACGTAAATACTGTTATGTTTTTCGGTTACACTGAATTCCATACACTAATGCTCCCCGAACAAAATTGTAAGCCGCGAACGGCTACGTTTCATGTTTTTCCCAATTTCTACACAAAGTGTACAAGGTGCCACTTTAGGGGTATAACTCAAGTTGGAAGTGCACTAAAGCACAATTCTTAGTGAAAGATAAACTTTCTACTAATCATTTGAACTTCCTATCTTTCGTTTATAATTTCCAATTTCAAGCCGTAAACGGCTACAGCAAATGTAACTCGGTTTGTGTAAGAATTTTTTGACAGAACGATTTCCGGTGAATCGGTGATATGCCGTTTTCAATAACGCATTTACGGTGTTTTTCCGTTGGATACCCTTTGTTTGTGTCAAAGCCATATACCGGATAGCTGGTGTGATACTCCTGCATAAGCCTGTCACGGGTTACTTTCGCAACAATCGAAGCGGCTGCGATCGATGCGCTGATACCATCACCACCGACAATAGGCTTCTGCTGTTCTAAAGTGAGAGACCGCATTGGGGTATTGCCGTCAACAAGTACCAGCGTCCATGCACTGTCAAGAGCTTCAAGCGCCCGCTTCATAGCAAGCAATGATGCCTGTAAAATGTTTATCCGATCGATCTCTTCCCAAGAAGCTTTTCCTACTGCCCATGCCGGAGACTGCACAGTAATCTGATTATACAATTGTTCGCGTTTCCGGAAGGATAATTTTTTAGAATCGTTAATATCGGCAATAGGATTGGATAAATCGAGCTTCACTGCAGCGGCGACAACCGGTCCTGCAAGAGGCCCTCTTCCGGCTTCATCGATACCGACAACACAGCCGTTGAGGTTGTTTTCCATTGAGCGGTCAAATTCATATAATGACATGTAGTTATACTGATCCAATAACTCGCCGGCCTTCCACTCTAATAGTACCTTGTGAAAAAGCTTCTACAGCTCGCCAATAATTGGCATGCTCAACTTTCAGTACCCGTGCAGCAAGAGAATCCGCATCATCGCCATCCAGTACCGGGGCCGTTTCCTGCAGAATGATAGGGCCCTTATCATACTCTTCATCGACAAAGTGAACCGTAATACCGGAAATCTTTGCACCGTAATCCAGGACAGCCTGATGTACCCGTTTACCATACATTCCCTGCCCGCCAAATGAGGGAAGCAGTGCCGGATGAATATTAATAATTCGGTTATGATATTTTTTAATCACTTCAATGGGGATCATTTTCATGTACCCGGCAAGTACTATAAGTCCGATGTTGCGGGATTCAAGCTCTTCCAGGAGTCTCTCAGTATATTTTTTTTCATCATCGAAATGGCTCGGCGCAATATGCAGCGTGGGGATATCATGATTACGGGCACGTTCAAATACCTTTGCCGTACTGTTATTACCTGCGAGGAGGGCGAACGTTACATGCAATTTCCCTTCCTCTTTTTTGTCAATCAATGCCTGAAAATTACTGCCGCCGCCGGAGGCGAATACAGCTACCTGTAATTCATTACCCATAGTTAAATATGTCCTCTCTATTGCTGTTCAACAGAAACAACTTTACCGCGGAAATTGAGTTTATACCAGAACCCGCTCCATTCGACGGTGTTGGTAAACAGTGTTTTAATCGTACCGAAAAGCATAGTAAAAAGAGATATCTGTTGTAATAAAATTAGACGGAACATATTCGGATGTTTGCCGAGCAGGGGATAAAACAGTGCGGTAGACATTGTGCCGAAGATAAAAACCAGTGAGGAAAAACCGCCTGCCTGAAAGAATGTCTTTGATGTCATAAGGCTTACAATAAGAGAAACAGGCAAAAGAATCTGGAGAGAGAGACCTGACAAGACAACGAGGATTGCAATAACCCATGTTTTTTTCTGATAGGCTTTCAAAAACATTACCTGGCGGTGAAACCATTGTATACTCTGTTTAATTGTCGGAAGCGTGTCATCCGTCGGGATGATGCAGGTTGATACCATAATTGATTTTTTCGCATGTTTCATGATGAGCCGGGAAAGACTCATATCATCAACAACGGTCTGTGCCCAGCATTCCCGTACACCGAGCTCATCAAAATCCTTTTTCCGCATTGCCATGGATCCGCCCCAGAGACCAATGTCCTGTATGAATGATGCTGCGCTGAAAAGAACAAGCAGTAATGAGTTCTGATAAGAATTTACCATGGCACCGATAGTACCGGTCGATGAATAGAGCCATCTGAATCCACTTGACACCGTTATCTTATTGCTGGAAAGAGGTAACACCAGTTCTTTGAGCCAGTCTGACGAAAGTGTGATATCTGAGTCTGCGAATACAAAGACTTCCGGATCGTGAGCAATGTCAAGCGCTGCGATCATGTTGTGGTTTTTCTGGCCGCAGGTAGTGGTAATACCGGCTACAGTAAGATGCGCACTTGGTTCATCCTGCATAACCTTTTTAATAATAGGAACACAGGGATCATCGTTACTTTCTACGGTGAATATGACCTCGTACGCCGGATAATCAAGGTGAAAGAATGAACGGATATTGTTCTCGAAATTATGCGGGACTCCTTTGCAAGGCAGAATCACCGAACAACGAGGCTGATATGACAGGTCAAAGGATGGCCGCAATTTTTTAATGTACAGAATGCGATGATAGAAAACGGAAAATACCGTAGCAATAAAGAGCCCTATAACTATAACCAGTGCAATAATGAGAAAGGTGAGTGTTATCCACGTGTTTCCTGATAATAATTGAAGATTCAATACTTGCTCCTGGAAAATGTGTTTGTCAAAAATAACTTTAGACCAGCGTATGAGCAAAATGACGATGAGTATAAATATAATCTCACCAGGTACAAAGGTTATTAGTAGCCGTTACCGGCTTGAAATTGGAAATTGGAAATTGGAAAAAACATAAAAATATTAATTGGATGTTTATAAGCAATCGTTCACGGGTTCAAGGGTTCAGGGTTGAAATCCAAAATTGTATGATTGCGGATTGTGGAATGCGGATTGGGGATTGAAAAAATCCAAAATCCAACTACGTTCAGGGTTCTGGGTTGAAATCCAAAATCCAAAATCTGAAATCTAAAATCTAATATTTTCCCTTGGACAAGCTCAGGACATTGCAATTTCAGCGTTCTGTGAACGCTTACGGTTATTACTATTTCTTCTTTGTAGAATGAGTTGAAGTTTTACCGCTTTTTACCTGATTGCGGCCACCCTTTTTAGCGCGGTAGAGTGCTTTATCTGCGGTATGGATGACCTCCATAACGGTTTGTGCACTCGATTCCCTGTGTGAGACGCCACAGGATATCGTTACAGAAAGTTTCTTTCGTTTGAAAGGTATTTTTGCACTCCTGATAGCGACCCGTACGTTTTCCATTATTGGTGTAATTTGTTTGGTTCTTTTATTGGGAAAAAACACAATGATCTCTTCACCTCCGTATCGACAGGCAATGCCGTCAGGAATAACTTCTCTGAGAATGATCTGGGCCACTGTATATAAAACCTTATCACCAGCCTGATGTCCGTGTTTATCATTAACCTTTTTAAAATGGTCGATATCAATCATTGCTACTCCGAACGGAGGAACTGTTTTTAAACTTGACTGCTCCTCTATGATTTTACTGCAGTAACTCCGGTTATAGATTTGAAGAAGCGGATCATAGGATATGCGATGCTCCATGCGGGAGAGCCAGTGGACAAGAATTCCGATTTCAAGATAGAGGGTGGCAAATACAAAAAGAACCTTTTCCGCTTCCAGTGCATATTTCTCATTGAAGATAACAGGTGAAAGCCATATAAGGAAGTAAATTAAAGCACATCCTGAGAATAATCCACCCAGATAGAATTCATCACGCAGACGATATATACTGATTACAATTATATTTAACAACCATAAAAGTCCCAAAATGGATGCAATGCTTAAAAAATCATTTCTGGTCAGATGAAGAGCCCAGGCAATACATGGCGGATAGAACCGTGCAAGAAGAATGAAAAGGCATTCTACTCCGGTAATAATAAAGGTAATTAATTTGGTAATGCGATATTTGATATAGGATGGTATAAAAATAAGTATGATATAATTAATAAAAATGAGCAATAATAATCCTGTAACAGCAACGTCGTTGTATATGGGAATTCTAAACAGGAGAAAATAAGCGATACTGGTTATACCGGTAACATAACCGGCGAGATACACCTTGAGATTATGGACCCGTGGATAGGAGAAATGGCCGATAAAAAGGGATATTACTGCAAAAATAACCCCTAAAACGGGAAAAACCGTTTTATAAAGGGGTTTGAAGTTCTGTGAAGGAAACTGGAGAATAATATAAACTGCAATACCTATAGTTACTGCAGAGAAGGAAAAAAGGATTATGCCCCACCGGTTTTTAGAATTTACCATACTCTAAAATATATTTTGTGAGGGATTATGCTATACTACATAAGGGTATTGGGATCGTATAGACATCTATTAAAGTCCAAGGGGAGAAATGGGAGGAATTGGTTTTTAGTATTTATCCCTAGCGTGAGTTTACGAATTAGCGACAGTCGTTTTAGTTAAGTGTACTTGTATC
>CBDVBE010000383.1:0-6115 GCA_965372145.1 uncultured bacterium
CACCTCAATGGTCGTAAGCAACATCCATTCTAACGCTTTGATACCTTTGGGAGGGGAAGAGTTATAATCCTATGTTCAGAAAGACGCTTTAATACTTGTTGGCAACTAGCTACTTTTAAATTACCTTTATAATCTCGCCAGTCCAATATCTCACAGGCATTCCTCGAAATCTCATGCCGACTGAAGCGTGGATTATGACGAATTATTGACTGTATCTTACTTATTTTCAATGTGTCGAAATCTATACCACAGAGTATCATAAATTTAAATTAATTTATGACCATGTGCTTTGTTCAGTGTGGGACATGATAAGTCTGAAGAGACATGCCACCTTTTTTAGCGGACTTTATTGAGAAGGGCACTTGCGAGAATAACATTACGGCATTCTTTAAATAGATTCATGCAAAATTAAAGCGATTCGTTCATATCATTATATTATTTTAGTAATTATACGGATACTCCTCGTAAATACTGACTTTTATAATACAGTTAACTATTATCACCCTTTCACAATTAATTATCAGGATTTCATTATGAACTCACTATTTATTTCCTTCCACACACGGTTGCTTTGTTTTGTTTCTTCAATTCTAATAATGGTATGTATAACGGCCTTTGCAGAAGAAACGATGAATACCGAATCCGGTACTCTGGAAGACAACGATGGAAAGACAGAAGTAATTGACAGCGAAACTCCACCGCAAGCCACGGTTCCTCTTCCTCAGCCTCGTAACACATCCGGAAATAACAACTTCGAAAGAAAAAACAGTAATGACAATCAGTCGGGCATACGAATAAATTTCTGCTATTTCCATGGTGATATAGAGAAACGTCTCTATAATAGAATTTCAGGTACCTACAACAAATACTCCCCTATAACTGAGTATTACAACAGCCATTCAAATTTGCCTAACTATAATGTACTGGATGAATCAAAATTTTTATTCCGTTTTCAGGTGGCCGCTATGATAAAGGCAGGCCGTTTTATTTCAATTGACATCGGGCCGAGTTTAACATTTTTCAGAGAAGTGAATGGATTGGAATATACAGATCCCAATGATAACAGCCTCTATGTAGATGATGAATATAAAATTAATATTATCGGCCCCTGTATAACTTTTGGTGTCAACTTTGTTAAGCGTTTCTATCCGATAAAAATTAACGTCGGTGTATTAGGTGATGTTAATTTTAATATTATCACCTGTAAACAGAAATTAACCTACATAGAAGACTATTGGGATTATTATGAATATACCGACCGTGAGAGAAGTCAAGATTTTCAGGTAAATTTCTCCTTTGGACCACGCGCTGGTATTGAATTTTTTGCTGGTGAACAGGTTAGTTTTAATATTGATTTTTTATACCGTTATTACATGCTATACAGTGACATCAATATGAAAATCATGGCATTACCTGCTACAATAGATTTCGAATATTTTGACTATACGACATTATCTCTGGGTTCAAAATGGCAATTCTTATTACCAGGATTAGGCGGGGGGGTAGGTATCAACTTTTATTTTTAATTTGTTTCGTAAACAGTCTTTCGCTTTACTGTGAAAATAGAATCAGTGGTGCTAACAATGCTGGAGATTGAGAAAATGAATTATAGAATCTATCAAAAACATTACTTATCCGATTGAAACATGAATCGACAGGCATTTTATTATTTCCAACAGATAACGTTACTGGTTCACTTCTGTATGTGGTTCCACAAGCTAAAGTAAGCAACAAAATAAGAATAAAATATATGCCAGGCGATTAAGATACTTTATATTAGACTTTGAGCGTAGGCATGCTCTGAAGAGCTTGCCACCTTTTTTTAGCGGACCTTATTGAGAAGGGCACTTGCGATATTCAAATAGGCAACTCAGTCCCAGGATACCACAGGGAACTAAAACAAGCAATGTTATGCCTGCTATTCGACTTTCGAAGCTCCGGAAAGAGCATCAACATCTACATTCTCATCAAATTCAACAGGCATCGCATTGGAAAATGCTGCTTTTTTTAATCGGTGATATGGTACCTTGACCTTTCCCTTGATAAATTCGGGTACATTATATGATTGGTACATCACATAATAAGAAGAAGGAACCTTCTGTGGTAGCAGAAACGGTTTATGTCCTTTACCGGTCGAGTCAAAATAGGAAAAATAGGTTCTTGCGCTGAGCCCGTCTCCCCTCTTGCTGCTGAATGCGATCCACCGGCCGTTACTTGACCAGCTATGGTAACTCTCTGTAAAGTTGCTGTTAATATTCATTTTTTTGTATGCCATTGTTTCAAGGTTTAACAGGTACAGGTCACTCTCTTTATAATTGATGGTGAAGTATCCGTATGGTGCAGAGGAAAAGATCAGATAGTTACCTTCCGGCGAAATCTTTGGGAAAGAGATACTGGCGCCGAATTGCGAATACCCGAGGACTGTGTCTATGGTACCCCAGGTGTTTGTTTTGCTATCGTATGGTATCCTCATAAGTTCATATTTTGATTGCCAAATATTTTCAGTTGTATCTGCAACACAGTAATACAGGTATTTTCCATCCGGAGACCACTCCGGGAGATTCTCCTTCTTATTTGTTGCGATAGCCGGGCAGGTGGTAACCATATTTTTATCGATATTGTAAACGATAATATCCGAGTGAAAATCAACAACATTTATAGTTTCATCTGGTATAAGGGAAAAGAACTGGTTGATTTTATTGACGGAAAAGGCTATCAGGTTACCGTCAGGGTGCCATGAAGGGTACACACCGGCTGACATAGTATACTTTGTTTTCGTGTTGACTTTTTTCAACATGTTGTCGTTGAAAATTATTGTACCACCATGTGCGGCTCGCATGTGGAACAGCATTTTATCCGGGTCCCTTTTACAGAATGAATGACAATTCATGCAGGTGCCGGTACCGGTTGCCCGGTTAGTAAAAATAGCTTTCTCTTTAAAATTAGTAAGGTTTCTCTGGTAAATACCAAGATCGGACCATTGTTCAAAACCGGGATCGATCAAGCGGTAGGCCAGATACGGGTCTATTGGCTCAGGAGCTATTGAGATAGAAAAAGAATTGTATTTCTTCCATTTTTTATTGCTGTTTTTTACATAAACAGAAATTGACAGATCTCTCCCGGTATTCTTTTTTAGGATGTTTCTCCATTTTTTAGTTTTGATGGATATAGTACCCTCTTTTGAAAATATCCTGACGAGTTTACTTTCCGGTGCTTTTATATCAACACAATACATTGAACCATTTTCTTTGATTATGAAATTAAGCGGGGCAATATTTGGCGGTATAGTAACATTTTTGTAGTCAGGAAAGATTGTAACTCCTTTATTTGCAGGAGTGAAATCAGAGGGGATATTTCTATGACAATTACTCATCATACACACAAATAATGTGCCTATAAAAATAACCCGTATCCCCGGAAGGAACCGTTTCCCGCTCGAAATAAAGGTTTTACAATAGTTCATCAATATTTCTTTTTAATATGGGTGTGACTCGTTTTCTTTAACTTACGGTGTGGATAAATAAACTGTTGATAATACCAGAAGGTAGTACCAAATCGACGCCTCAGAGCAGCCTCTGCCTTTTTACCGTTTCCTCGACACTGGTGAACCTCTTCTTTATAATTTTTAAATCTTTCTACCGTTTCCCGCGAAATGTTGAATTGCTTGATATATTTATCCGGCTGCCCCTTTGAATACCCATAAATCAGGAGCGCCTCCTGTAGATGCCTCGATACCTTCCGGTAACCGAAAAAATTCAGAAATTTCACGTATTTTATACATTCGTCCAAATCATTATCGAGCAATAGGGTGGCTATAAGATACTCATAAGCCATCCGGTTCTTCTTATTAAAAAAGAGATTAACAAGAAACGACATATAGGGAATTTCATCGCTGGAAAAATAAAGCTTCTCCGGCAGGAGAGACCGTTTTTCCAGAATCTCTTTGTTGCTTTTTAGAAGTTCGTGATTGTTAATAAGAGTACGATGGTACGCTACCCATTTTTTCTGGAAAGGAACATACTCTAACATTTTCAGTGTTTTTTTTACGGTTACATAGTTCCCGGTGACCATATTGACCAGTGCAATTCTTTTCAATGCAAATGCGGAGTGGCCGGAGTTGGCTATCATCTCGTAGGACCACCGGAGCGCCTGATTGACTTCGGCCATATCATAGGCAATATCACTGTAGGCAATATATTCCCTTACTTGAGCGTTTCCCTCATACATCAATCCGTCTACACCGTATAGTTGCGGATAATCAAAAAGATGGTCAAGAAGTTTTCCTGTATGGTACAGAGCCCTGTTACGCATCAGGTATACAAGATTATCATAGGGATAACATTTATCAGCCGTTAGAATTACCTTGTCCCATTTCTTTTGATCTGAAAATTTCTGCATCTTTCCGAGCATTTTTACGTTCACATCATGGAACAAAAGGTGCGAAAGAAAAATGAAAAAGGTAATGAGGAGTCCTTGTACGATAAAAGAACCCGGGGTAAGGAATGAAAAGATTTTACTTTTATTAATTTCATGCTTTGGGCTTTTTGTGGAGTGTTTTTCCTTAAAAGCTATAAACAGCGGAAAAGTTGCTGAAATAAAAGGGTAGAAGAGAAAGGGGAAAAGGGGTATGTACGGTACTTTATAAAAATGCAACAGTTCATTTATCAGGCCCCAATCGGAACTGATACACCCTATAAAGAGATAGTCATAATAGAGGTAGGGTAATAAAATGGTAAGCATAATAGTAAGCAGAATGGGACTACTTTGTTTCAATCCCTTACAGTCTTTGACCTCATCAATAAGTACCATAAGCATGAAAAGACCGAATGGGATGATACCTCCGATATATAAAAGGAGACCGGATATACACGATTGAAAAATGATTTGCATGGGAATGTTTTTCTGCAAATGCAGGCGGTATAGTATGTAAAGTGTCAGTGTTAGTAAAAGATCGATATCATACACGAAACGGTGGCCATAGTTACCGTGGAGCCCCAGGAACATAATGGCAGGTATCAGTGCAATGGCAGGGAATACCTTTTTAATACCCACTATCTTCAGAAACGTTTCTGTCAGCAGAATAATCATCAGGAGCAAAATGGCTGTCACAAAGGTACTGAGCCAGGCTAGATTGCATAGCACGGTTAAAAAACGTGCACAATAGGTAACAATCCCGCCTGGATACGTAAGGAATGTTTTGAAAAAATGAAAGTGTGTAAAAAATGCCGGATATTGCAGTAAAGGAAAGAGAGAGAGGTCAATTATATACCGTAAATATACAAGAGACCATACTGAGAAAAGTATATATACCAGCCATTTTCTGTTGAACTGTAAAGTCATGTCGTTAGTAAGCTTTTCTTTAAAGTATTTTTAAATATAGAAACATTTTATACATGCAAGCAATAGAAAACCTTTTCCATCATGTCAAAAACAACTATACGTACTCAATTTAAAAGAAACTGGTATTATATACTGTACTACCTCCGCTCTCTTTTCGGCCGTAAGCGGCCCCTTCTCGGAGGAATAAAGCTTACCCACAAGTGCAATCTTACCTGCGACCACTGCCCATTCTGGAAAAAAGCAAAGGATTCTCTCTCCTTTGATCAGGCGGTCTCTGCAATGAAAACACTCCATCAACAGGGCGTGCGTATTCTGATTTTCGAAGGCGGGGAGCCGTTTTTATGGCGGGTTGGCGATTATACTATTCATGATGTTATCAGAGAGGCACAGAAGCTTTTTTTCAGTGTGGGTATTACAACCAACGGCACTTTTCCGATAGATGTAGATGCTGACATTGTATGGGTGAGTATTGATGGTCTGCGGGAGACCCATAACAGGCTGCGAAGCAACAGTTTTGATAAAGTTATGGCAAATATGGCAGCTTCAAAGCACCCGAAAATATTCGCGCATATTACTATTAACTCTGTCAACCGGCAGGAGATAGCGGACCTGGTGAACTTTATCTCAGATAAAGTAAAGGGTATAACGGTCCAGTTTCACTACCCATACGAGGAGGGAGAAAAAGACCTGTCCCTTACTCCGGAGCAGCGTACAGGAGTACTTGAAACTCTCATACAGTTGAGAAGATTAATAAGGAGAGGGTATTCGCCTCTGC
>CBDVBE010000384.1:0-6107 GCA_965372145.1 uncultured bacterium
ACCCGGAAACCGTGACCACACTGTGAGGGGCGCCAATGGGACAGGCTCTAAGTAACTGCACGGTTGTACAATCATTTTAAAGAATAGCGGCACCCTTATTCGTGCCGATAAAGAGGGTGTCATTGTTGACAAAAAGGGCGCGTATTTTATTGCGGACTACACAAGAGAAAAGAAAATCGTTATCAACAGAGCCTGCGCTGCATAATCCCGCCAGCAATACTATGAAATATCGAAAGAATATCATCATTACGGGCCTATTTTGCAATATATTTCAAGTTCCATGTTCTTCCCGCTGTCTGACTGATACAGGAAAAGAGATAGACTCCGTCGCTTAGTCCCATTACCGGCACATCCAGCTTTTTGCCCCGCAAGGTGTATGTTTTTATGTGTCTGCCCCCAATAGTGTACAAGTTAATTGAATACGTACCGGAAGAAGGAAACCTGATCTGTATCAGGTTGTTTTTATGTGCTGTTATTTCAGGCACCAATTCTTTTTTAGTAACAAAAAGGCTGTTTACTATTGGAGTCGGATCGTATATGAGGGAAATATCGTCTGCAGAAGCCCCTGCTGTTCCGGTTACTCAGCGACCGCCGCATGTTTTCCCGAAAGTTCGTAACTTGTGTTTGATTGTATCTAAGAGCGCAATCTCAACATATTGTATTGTATCGACATTTGACAAACCGATACTCACAAGCTCCTCGCCAATGTTAAACGAGTAATCATTCCATGAAATATGCTGAATAAAAGAGACATTTTGCAGAGTGTCATTGGGCCAGCATGTTTTCTGAGAATATTTGTCAGTAGTATCTATATACACAATCTTTGTGTCTGCTATACGATTACCGTATTTATCCTGATATGAGACAATAACAGCGGCAGCACAATAAAGAGCTATATTACAATTATAAGAACGAAGCCGTGCGTTACATGAAAATGTGATGCATTCAGGTGAGTATGCCGATATATCAATTCTCTGTTTTAAATAACAACACACATCAGATTCATCTACAAAAAACGATACCCCCACTTCCATATCAGGGTCGGAAGTATCAGAGTTACTGATAATAGTAAAACCTTTTTTTTCCCATTCAGCACCAAGAGGCTGTTCAAAGTCCCCGTTTACCACAAGCTCTTTGGAAAAAACAACTGATGAAAAAAGCATTAGAAAGATTGTAAAACGAAGCATAAACAGCCTCCCTATAATTAACATCAATAACAGCATTATTACTTTTTTATATAAAAAACGGCATTAACACATTATTGTTGTAAAAGTATTCTAACTATATCTTATTACAAATATATCACATTTTTCAAAGTTTAGTACTGTAATAATATTTTTTCGCTTATTTGCTTATTTCTAAGTAAAGTCTTTACCAATTTGCCCGTTGAATTGAAAACATTAATTGAGACCTTTTGTTTTGACGGTAATGAGAATTTGATAACTGGGACGGTGTCAAACATTACATTATTTTAACATTCCACTTGTTAGCAATCTGCTCCCCTTTTCGGGCTGCATTGCTTACTGCCGCCTGTTGTATTCCCAGATAAGTACCTATCTCCCTCGTCGGAAAACCAACCGATCTGGCAAAATAACATACGCGCATCAGCCATTTTTTGGGATACTTTCCTGAGCAGATCCTCCAGACCAAGTCCCTTCTTTTTGTATGCTGCAATTGTGAGCCTGTTAGCAGCATCTTTACCCGTATACACCATCTGCGATCTCCACCCAAAAAATGCCATTGGAAAAATGTAAATGTTAGTTGACGTCACTTCAAATAGTGAGGTAAGTTAGCTAAAACAATTTAACAAACGGTTTGTTTTTATTAATACATTATAATAACTAATTGGGTACGGAAACGATAAATTAACCAATATCATTCATTCCCTACTTTGCCATCACTTCTTTTTCAGGTTTCGATTATCTCTACTATAAGAAATTTTAATTATGGCTAAGATATTTCTTCTTGATAGATATTTGTACTATCCCATTTAACAATCTACTTCCGCACCATATCCTTAACCACAGTCTCATAATCCCCTGCGGTAATTTTATAAAAATAGACCCCTGTACCTGCATCACGTGCATTCCATGTGAAGGTATGCACTCCGGCACTCTTATATTCTCCATGCAGAAGTCTTTGTATCAACACACCCTTTGTGTTGTATACTGAAAGCGAGACTTTTGTGGCATATACCAGTTTTAAAGAAAGGGTTGTTCGAAGTGTGTAGGGATTTGTATATCTGCTTAGCAGTACCGCGTTTTCAGCAATTGTTTTTTGATCGGATTCATCAATGGCCACCTGTTCAGTTATATGGGTGGTCCATAAGCTTAGTTTTGTCCCATCCAATCTCATCCACAAAGGGTAAATTTTACCATTATCCGCAGCGATACTGGCATAATCACCGAAGAAGATTGATTTTGAGGGGGTGAAGGAAGATTCACTTACTTTAAAATTCTCGAATGTCTCTCCCCCGTCTTTGGAACTGGCAACATACACATCGGTAGCATCCCCGGTTGTATTTCTTCTATCATAAAAAACAAAGTAAATATACCCTGTTTTCTGATCGACGCACATCCAGTGGAAGAACTGGTGGCGGTTGGAGGTATCATCATTGACCCGTTTAATGTCGCTCCAGGTCTGGCCGCCATCAGCAGACTTAATAAAAAATATGTCCGCATTGGTTGCCCCGTTTCTCAAATCCGCCCAACTTACATACACATTCCCGCCATATCGTGTAGTACTGATATCACAGCACATGACAGGATATCCTCCATTCCGATAAATCCCCGGAATTTCATATTTCCATCCGTCGGGCTGTTCTGCCACAACAGCATCTTTACCAAAGGTGATACCTCCATCCAGTGATTTATCTAAATAAATCTTACTATGGGCGGCCCAGCAGACATATACTTCACCATTCAGGCCCACTGCCGGCATTGCCCACATGAGGGTATTATCCGTGTCGAGACAATCACCGGTTGTGTCGCTGATTTCCGCCGGCGAAGACCAGCTTTCTCCTTTGTCGGTTGAGCGGGAGAAAAGAAGCCGCGTCTTGAGAGACGGATCAGCACTGCCATACTCATCAAATTGTGTCCAAGCCATATAAATGGTGCCCCGGTACTGCGAATTTGTATGGTCGGCAATCAGCCACTCCTTGTCCTGAACTTTTATGCCGTTCTTTCCAATATCGACGCCATCACTCCATGTTTCTCCCCCGTCAGTTGATTTATGCACCACAATGCGGTCAAGATAGGACCCAAACGGAGGATCGGAAATATGTCCGAAATACAGGTTACCTTCAGGATCAAAAGTAACACAGGGATCACCAACCATTACAAAGGAGGTTTGCATTCTTGCGCCGTCCCAGGTCTCCCCTCCATCTTTGGAATAATAATAATAGTACCGATTGGAACCTGCTGCCAGATTTAAAGGGTCGGTTGGATTAATCGCAATACATACTTCTTCCGGTTCACTTATAGAATTATTATCTACCCGGATATTTGGGTATTGAGCGTGGATTAATAAAGCGGTACAAAAAACAAGAACGGCTGTCTTTGGAAAATGAATATAAAAACCCATAGTGCCAATCCCCAGATATAGTATTATAATTCGTTGTATATCTAATTAGTTTCTGTTAACGATTGACAAACGACCGTCATTGTCATTATTCATTCTTAAGCATAAGGAGTTCCAGACTTCGTCTGTTTTTATTATAGTTTTTGTGCTTTCCCGCATGCTTAAGGCGGGAATCTATGCTCATAAACACTTACAAAGCTGGATTCCGGCCTAAAAACGTACCGGAATGACATTTAAAACGAGCTAAATTTAACAGATACTAATTAATGCAAGGACGTCATTCCCGCATGTTTAAAGCGGGAATCTATATCCCAAAACGCCAAAAAAGCTAGATTCCGGCTTAACAGAATACCGGAATGACTTTAAAAACCTCAGTATCAGGACAGAAACTAAATAATAATATAACATTTACAAAACTACATTATATATAATTATCCCGGCAAGCACCACAACAATCTCAGTTATTTCACTGATAGCCCCCACACAATCCCCGGTGATACCGCCGATTTTGTACAGGCACCAGAAGGCAAAAAGAAATGCAGCAATAAGTGCTGTCGAGGTACAGATTATAAGGTATGATACTGGTATGAAAAGATAGCAGAGTGCAATTGCAGCGGTAAAGGAAATAATAACACTGATTTTTGTTAAGACTTTTGATGAGTTAAATGAATTGAGAAGACTCTGCTTTTGTGCTTTGGGAAAAAATACTATAATGAGCGGTTGAATACTTCGGCTGATAACCAGGCTGAGGATAATAACAGGAATCATTTTCAGTTTTATCAGTTCAGCCCAGCATACGGTTTTCAGGAGAATATCGAATACGATAGCGCACACCCCGAACGCACCCATGCGTGAGTCCTTGAGAATAGCAAGGACTTCGTCTCTGGATTCACGCGAACCGAACCCGTCAGCCACATCACCAAGGCCGTCAATATGCAGCGCACCGGTAAGGAGTGTTTCGATAAGCAGAGCTATAGCGGCAATAAGCAGCGGCTGGGTGAGATTAATGTATTGCGCACTGGTAAACAGGTAGCTGACCACTCCCCCCAGCAGAAAACCGACAACCGGGAAAAAGGGAAGGCTTCGTGAGAACGAATCAGTATCCTTCCCGGGTACGGGGATTATAGTCAGTGTTCGTATTGCTGTAATGAATGGGTTAAGCATAATATAACCTCGTTACCGCAGTTACAAAAATGCCACAGAGGCACAGAGTACACGGAGTAAATAATTGTTAATTGCTAATTGTTAATTTTAAATTGTTAATTGATAAAGTTGAAATTTTGCCGTAGTGAGGGTATATTTATTTTATTGTAAGCGTTCACAGAACGTTTCATGTTTTCCCCAATTTCCAATTTCCAATTTCAAGCCGTGAACGGCTACATTTTATTCCTTCTTATTACTCACCCCGGCTGAGCTGAACGTCGCCATATTGTTATAACAGGCCATTGCCTGCTGAATAATCTGCATTGCCAGTACCGCGCCGGTACCTTCGCCGAGACGCATATCAAGTGACAGTATCGGCCGTATACCTTCTTTTTCCAGAAATGATGCATGAAAGGTTTCGGCGGAAGCATGGGCAAAATACAGGTAATCACGAATGTTTGGATCCATGCGCATCGCCACCAGTGCAGCTACTGATGATATAAAACCGTCGATAACAAGCGGGATTCTCGTGGAAACGCAGCCGAAAATCAAGCCGGTAATACCGGCTATCTCATAGCCGCCGACACGGCACAGGGCATCAAACGCTGAACCGTCCCACTCTTTTTTATGTTTCTCCACACCCGCAGCAATAACAGCCTTTTTCTTCTCAAGAAGCTCACCTGCTGAACCGGTTCCCGGCCCGACAGTCTCCCTGGCATCGATGTCAAGCAGCAAACTGTACAGTGCTGAAGCGGATGAGGTATTGCCGATTCCCATCTCGCCTGCACCGACCAGGTCCGCATGGCTATTCGCGCCAAGAGCAAAACCGACTTCAACAGCCCGCGCACAGGCGTCAGCATCCATAGCGGGTTCTTTTGCGAAATTCCTGGTACCGCGGCCGACTTTCTGTGAAGTCACTCCAGGTACATCGTTAAAATCAGCATTAACGCCGATATCGACAACCGAATACTCAACACCGGCATTCCGGCACATCACACTGACCGCAGCACCGCCCCCTGCCATATTAAAAACCATCTGCGTGGTTACTTCACTGGGAAACGGTGTAATATTTTCTTCGGTGATGCCATGGTCACCGGCAAAGGTAAACACACTCATGCGGTCAATTGCAGCATCTGCTTTCCCCCGGCAGAGGCAGTACTGCAAAGCAAACTCTTCAAGCCTGCCGAGACTCCCCTGCGGTTTTGTAAGATCATTCAAATGATCGATAATCTGTTGCTGCAACTCTTCATCTGCAAAAACTGGTGTTGATTGAATGAAATCCAGCATGGTACTCCTTGGTTAGGGTTCAAAGGTTCAGGGTTCAGGGTTCAGGGTTCAAGGGTTCAAGGGTTCAAGGGTTCAAGGGTTCAAGGGTTCAAGGGTTC
>CBDVBE010000385.1:0-6046 GCA_965372145.1 uncultured bacterium
ATCAATTTTATACAAGTTCTTTACATTGCTAACGACAAAATCCTGCCGAGTTATTCAGTAGCAATTTTATGGTTATGTGTTGATTAATAATTCTCAGTGTATATTTCAATTCCATTTTCTGAGCACCATTCGCGCAAAGCTTTATTGGTCTTTTCATTCTCATACGAATACTACTCATCCAATTTTCTCAAGCAGATATTTAAATCGTGAATACGCCCCTTTGCTCCTGAAAATGTTATCAACCTCTTCGTAATAATCAGGTATATATTGGACATCTGTTAAAATTCCATTTCACGATTAATTCTAAGGAAAATACCTTTTAGACTGGGAATATTTGAATCATTCTGGGCTAGAGGATTTTATTTGGTGTAATTATGCGTTGAGTGAGCGAAGGGAATCAACCACCTGTTTAAGCACTCGTACAACGATTGTTACCTCTTCCCTGGTACTTGCCCTGCCAAGTGAAAACCTAACTCCGGCAACAGCTTCCTGTTTACGCCGTCCGATTGCCTGTAGAACGTGGGAGGGTTCCGCACTCCCTGAATGGCAGGCAGCACCGCCTGAGGCACAGATTCGCTCTTTATCGAGGGCTTTCACTATCATATCAGAGGTAGTGCCGGGAAAAGAGAGGTTTAGTGTGCCGGGTATACGCTGTTCCGTATGCCCGTTTCTTATGACATTATCAATATTTGCAGTAATTTCCTGATACATGCACTCGGTGAGATTGAAGAGATACCCTCTCTCTTCTTCCATTCCTTCTTAGGCAATTTCAGCGGCCTTTACGAAACCGAGAATAGCGGGCAGGTTCTGCGTACCTGTTCTGATACCGCGCTCCTGGTTTCCGCCATAGCTGCGCGGGGCAATAGGGACCTCGCGGCTGACATACAGTGCGCCACAGCCTTTGGACCCGTAAATTTTATGCGAGGATATTGAGCAGAGTGAAATATTATTCTCTGTCAATTTCAACGGCACTTTCCCGAATGCCTGTACCGCATCGCTGTGAAAGGGGATATTGTTCCGTACTGCTAACTCCCCTATTTGTGCCATAGGCTGGATCGTGCCTATTTCATTATTGGCAAACATAACTGAAATCAATTGTACCTTGCCGATTATGACCTCTTTCAGTGCGTCAACCTGGAGAACACCATCTTTATCAACAGGTACCCTGTTACACTGCACTCCCTTTTCCTCTAAAAAATCAGCAGCTTTACTTATTGCAGGATGCTCTATTTCAGATATCACAATCGATGCATTATAATCCTGATTGATAATACCAAGGAGCGCCAGGTTGTCAGCTTCTGTCCCTCCGGAGGTAAAGTGTATCTCATCAGGCGATACTGCTAACAGTTCAGCCAGTCTGCCACGGGCGAATTCCAACTCGTCAGTGGCCTTTCTTCCGAGGGTATGCGATGAGGAAGGATTACCCCAGTACCGGTCCATGGCCTGCGCCATAACATCCCTGACTTCAGGAATAATCGGGGTCGTTGCGTTGTGGTCGAAGTAAATCATTTTAAAAGAGAATGATGAATGTCGAAAAAAGAATTAAGAATATCGAAGTAAACATAAAGCAAATCACTTTGTAATTAAAGGCTCCTGCCCGGGTGAACACCCGGTTGTAACCATGTTCGATAATTTTCATCCGACATTCTGCGGTTTAATTTTAAATAACTACTTTATCCCTGAAACTGAATACGAAAGCTCCTAGATAACATTGTGTAAAAACTGAAGGTCATTCCCATGCCCTTCTGCTTAACACACTGTTATTTTTTATTGTTACTATATACCATACTTCCCGGCGGTACAGACTTGGTTATCCAAGTATTACCGCCGATAATAGTTCCCTTACCGATGACCGTTTCCCCACCAAGTATAGTCGCATTTGAGTAGATAATGACGTCCTCCTCAATATCCGGATGCCGCTTTTTACCCCTCCGGGCTTTACCGCCTTTATCCAACGGGGACAGTGCACCAAGCGTTACACCCTGATAGAGCTTTACATTCCTGCCAATAGTCGTTGTCTCACCAATGACCACACCGGTACCGTGATCGATAAAGAAATGCGGGCCTATGGTTGCGCCTGGATGGATATCGATACCGGTTATCGAATGTGCGCGCTCGGTCATTATCCGCGGGATAATAGGAACATTCTTTTCATATAATGCGTGGGCAATGCGGTAGGTTGCTATAGCCTCAATACAGGGGTAGCTCAGGACTATCTCATCCAGCGATTTTGCAGCCGGATCACCTTCATAAGCCGCATTGATATCATCGAGTAACATATTTCTAATCTCAGGTAATGATTCAACAACCATTTTACAGGTATCCTGCGCCCTTTCTTCACAGTCGCATTCCTCACACTTATCTTTAATACAGTGAAACTCAAAAACTTCGTTTATCTGTTTCTTAAGCTTAAAGGTTACATGCCGCAATGTGTCGCCGATAAAGAAATTCAGCTCATCTCTGGATATCTCTTCTTTGCTGTACGCTCCGGGGAATAATACTGCAAGGATATCATCTAATACATCATAGATAGCATTCCTTCCGGCAATATTAAGGCTTTCCTCAGTCAGGACATGAAAGCCTTCAAGAATATTCTTCTCCAGTTGATTTATAACACTCGGCAATGAATTATTAATCCAGGAGTTCATTTCCATAGTATAATTTACCTCGCTTAGAATAGAAAATGTTATACAAAGCGGAGTCGAAACATGACATTTTTTATCTTTTTAAATCATCCCTTGACTGAGAGCACACCACACTGTGGTATTCGGTGCTCAAGGTGACGGATTTCCTTAATTCAATATACTAAATTATACAGAATTTAAAATGGTGTATCTTCATGAACAGATTTAATCCACTGAGTAAAAAATTCCAGGTTATGCGCACGCCACCGATTTTTCGGTTTATGGATATTTACGTTTTTCGGGGGCATAACATCAATTCTTCCCCGCTTCTTATCCCGCAAATATTCCTCTACCAACCTATTAGATTCATACTCAAAATGGCCAAGATGAATCAGGTATTTACCATCAACACTTTCAAAAATAAAATAGCCGGGCTCGTCAGCATGTGCCAGCAAATTAACTATACCATCTCTCTGTGCTTTTTCAAGAGCCTCATCATGGATCCCGGAAAAACGGCTCTGGGGACACCAGAACACGTCATCCATCTCACCGGTTACACGATGGTGGCGATTCGTATTATATGACTCAAAAACACCAAACAGTTTTAATGGGTAGATGACTTTTTCGATCCCCATCATTTTTGCCAACGCCAGTCCACCCCAGCATAAACCAAGGGTGGATGCGATATTGCTTCGTGCATAGGTTAATATTTCTACAATCTCATCCCAGTATGAGACTTCTTCAAAAGGTATCTCCTCTACCGGTGCACCGGTAACTATCAGACCATCAAGATGGTTTTCGGCAATAGCCTCATCAAAGGTAAGGTAAAGACTCTCGAGATGACTCCGGCTGGTACTTTTATACATATGGGTCTTAAGCTTTAACCAAACCGGCTCAATCTGGATTACGGATCTTCCCAGGGGAAACAGAAGACTGAATTCATACGTTTCAGCTTCAGGCATGATATTCAAAACACCGATGCGTAACGCACGTATATCTTCCTGAACCGCCTGTTCCCGGGTTATGCAATTAATTCTGCGTTCTTCAAGCGGCTGTTTGGCATGATAATTTTCCGGCAAGACAATGGACATCTATACTATCACCTTACTTATTATAAATACATAAATTGCCACAAAATTTGTTAGTATCCGTTATTCCTCAAACAGCCACGTTGACAGATAGCGCTCCCCGCAATCCGGTAATATAACCACAATCCGTTTGCCCCTGTTTTCTTCCCGCAATGCAAGCTGATACGCTGCTGCGACTGCTGCGCCCGAAGAAACACCAACAAGCAACCCCTCCGTTTTGGCAAGCTTTCTTGAAACAGCCCCCGCATCCTGGGATTTAATACAAACCACCTCATCGTAAATTTCAGTATTTAACACATCAGGGATAAATCCTGCACCAATTCCCTGGATTTTATGCTGTCCCGGTTGGCCACCGGATAAGACCGCTGATTCGTCCGGTTCCACTGCTACAATTTTCACCTCAGGATTTTTTTCTTTAAACACCTCACCGCATCCGGTCAATGTCCCACCGGTACCAATACCCGCAACAAAGATATCAAATTTTCCTTCAGTATCCCGCCATATCTCCTCTGCGGTTGTTTTACGATGTATCTCCGGATTTACAGGATTCTTGAACTGTTGCGGCATAAAACTTCCGGGATTCTCTTTGACTATCTCTTCCGCCTTTTCAATTGCGCCCTTCATACCTTTATCACCGGGAGTTAATATCAATTCCGCACCGAGTGCATCAAGTAATTTCCATCGCTCCTGGCTCATTGTTTCCGGCATGGTGAGAATCAGCCGGTATCCTTTTGAAGCTGCTACAAAAGCAAGACCTATCCCGGTATTACCACTTGTCGGTTCAACAATGGTACTCTCTTTATTCAGCACCCCCTCTTTCTCTGCTGCTTCAATCATTGCCAATCCGATTCTATCCTTTATGCTTGAAAGTGGATTAAAATATTCAATCTTCCCAATAATCTCAACTCCTGTTTCATCAGATAGATTATTTAATCGCAATAAGGGTGTATTTCCTATCAAATCGGTAATGCTATCAGCTATCTTCATATCGCTCTACTCCTTGAAAACATTGTTTCATCAAATACAAAAATCTGCAACGAATGATTCCCCCTCATAATCGATAAGCTCCTGAATAGTAACATTTCGTAAAATGTTTTCTTTTGCATCCTGCAGTTTCACCCATACCATCCGTGTTGCACACTGATCTATTTTATCACAGATCGAAGGATTTTCAGCACACTTAACAAGTGCAAGTGATCCTTCAAGCGCATTGATAATCTGCAGTAAATTTACTTCTGATGGATCATTACGAAGCATGTACCCTCCATTCGCGCCACGAATCGTATCTATTATCCCGGCATTTTTCAGAGCAATCAGAATATTTTCAAGATATGAATCTGAAATATTCTGATTTTTCGCAATGTCTTTTCTTTTAATGGGACCTTCTTTGTGACGGCGTGCAATCTCAATAACCGCACGGGCACCATATCTACATTTTGTTGAGAGTTTCATATGATTCTACTCCTATTTTTACTTATTATAGTTCATCAACTTAGTGACAATATAGCTTAAAAAAGTTTGTTTGTCAACAATGTTTTACATCAATTGCATAAATAAACTTTTTCTTACATCTTACATTTCATTTTGAGATAACCTATTGAAACAAATTGGATTAATCCTTGAGAAATATTGTTATAAAATCGGATGAATTATAGAATTATATTTTTGGCTATAGTAATAATGAACATTTATACAAGGAAGTGCTCTATAATTGTGTCTTTAATAACCACACAATCTTTTTCCAAGTGGGTATTTAAAAGGATGTATACGTTGTGAGATACTGTTATACTTTATGGTACCAGGTTTACAGGCTTTGACATTTCTACCAGAGAACTTATTCGAATAAAAAGTCTACGTATAATCTGTAAAAAGATTTACCTAGATATATCTTTTCTCTTCCGTAAATACTCTTTCCGTGTAATTTCACCGTTTATATATCTTTTCTGTAACGCTTCAAGGGGAGTCTCATACCCATGTTCTTCATCATGATAGTTGCTTACAAATGACACTTTTCGCTTTTTAAGTGTCTTCTTGACGACCAATGCAATTGATATCAGTAATAGTACACCTACTAGTATCAGAAATACTTTATTCCATTTTTCCGAAAAGGGATAAAAGCTATTAATCATCGGTATCTCCTTTTAAAAGAAAATACATCTTTGATTTGAAATTCGAGAGTAATTTAGCAAATACACTATTTAAAATTTTAAAAGGATTATATTATGGTATCAACTACTTTTTTGAGGACTTCATACATAGAAGCAAAGAATATCATTTTAATGTAATTAGTATCTGTTAAATATAGCTTGTTTTGAATGTCATTCCGGCATGCTT
>CBDVBE010000386.1:0-6044 GCA_965372145.1 uncultured bacterium
GTCAGAAACTGGAAAACCTGAAACTCCTGCTGCAGGGTACACTCGATGCTGAAAATTATGCAGGATTAAAATGCAATGTCGAAGAAAAGGACCTTAATAAGGTAACAAAAGTTCTTCCAGCTTTACACAACCCTACCATTTCTCATCTCTCCGATGAGGGCTGGTTCGCGGTGGAAACTATTATCGCCCTCAGTGAAATCAAGCACATTATTCCGAAACTGAAATGGGCGGGCGCTTCGGGTATCGTTGAATATCCGATTAATAAGATTATCCAGTAAGGATTTAACGTAAAGAAATTCACCGCTGAGCACGTTTTCATAAGGCAGTCTTCGAGGCTTTTTTACTCTGACAGCATTAATAGATCCCTATAACTGAAAACGGAAGCTCCTGGATAAATCTCCCACAGGGGGATAATTCATATTGAAAATACCCTAAAGGGCACTTTGTAAATTTTCTAATATTCATTTATGAGTAGAAGCGGACAATCGCCTTTGGCACCTGCCGCTTAACTCACTGATATGTGGACCTGTATTCTCTACAATCGGTACTTCTACCTCACAAACAGGAATTTCTTAGCAATTGCTCCCTCCTGCCCTGTAATACTGACAACATGCATACCTGGTGAGAGAGATTCCGGTATGGTATACCACTTTCTATCTTCAATCGTTCTAAACCCAACAATATGCCTTCCGTGTAAATCAGCAATAGTTACACTGCTTTTTTCAGTAAAAGGTAGATAAAACATTAAGGATTTACCAATCTTTTTAACCATGAATTTATCAGTATTTACTAATGCTAATGCCTTTTTTTCATCAATAGCATTTGGGCCGATTGTTATCTCTTTCATTACCGGAATTTTGTTACGCGCCGTTATTGTCAGATGAATTTTCTTTTCATTTGTTATGTTGACTGTCAGCTTCACCGACTGCCGGTTGGAAAGAATTTTCGATGCAAGAATACCATTTTCTTCACTATACAGGCAAACGCGGCCCTTAATCCCGTCATCACAGGTTATTGTTACCTCCTGCGTACCGGTTCCGATTTTCTCCGGACAGGTCACATTCATTGGGACAGGTTTACTGGTAAACGCAAGAAGGGTCGGGTCGCCGAAAAGGGTCCAGGTTTCAAAGGTTTCCAGATACTGTCCTGCGGAATTGCCGGCCTCGAGTATTTTACTGGTTCCATTGTAAACCGTCGCACCCAACGAGACATAGGTATCTTCCGTAAGAAGCCTGACAATCTCTTTCTGACCAACCTGCGGCGGGTGGAAGGGCTGGGCTACGTATGATCCCAGGAATGCTATTGCCCCTGTTCTATCCAGCCGTGTCGCGCATTCCGCAATACATTCATATTTGTAATCAAATTCACCGGTATTACAGGCAACGCAGATAATTACCGGCAGTTGATCGGTATTTTTTAATTGTAAAAATGTACCATTCTTTACAAAACCGCCTGGAAAGCCGAATTGCATCTGGAGACCATGCCCCTGATAGTTAAACCAGCCCCTTCCATCATTCAATGCAGCTATCACCTGGGCGGTAGTGCCGCTTTGTGATTCAAACACGCGATCAATATAAGTATAGGTAGTGCTTTCCATAGCAACGCACATGTCTTCAATCCAATCTTCATCAGAGACTCCGGTACCACCGTCCATATCGCAGGCCATACCGATCGCCTTTGAATACCATTCGCCGTCAGGATCAGGTTCCTGCTCATAATGCAGCAGCTTATTGACCATCTGGTCGGCATGTGCAGTCGTCTCAACGGAAAACCTTCCGAGAAAAGCATCAGGGTAGTGATCATCACCTGCCAGTTTAACAAATGACGGGTCTGACAGGCCGTCGATGGTGCCTTTGAGTGTCGGTATATCATGAGCATCACCGACAAGCAGGATATAAGAAATAGAATCGGTATCATATTTCTGCTGAATGAAGCCCTTCACCGCATCAGCCCCGCTGCCGCCTGTTTCGGAAGGATATTCATACAATTCGGTCCTGATCCCCTTTTTATTTTTCCATTCGACAAAGGGTCCCATATTGGCTTTATAGCCGGCTGCGGAAATAACGATCATTCTTTCACCATCGTTTATTTCCGGATAACGCGAAATCCTGTTCTGAAAGTTGATGAACCGGCGCCGGTATAATTCCGTAAATGCCGACGAGATCTTCTTGTTTGTTGAGGAAAGAGTATTTATTGATGGGCCGTTGCCGGGCTGCACTTTAACGGTAATTGATTCCGTAATTCTTAATGTTCGCTGCACCGGATTGTACTGAAACGGATAGAAATAGACAACCGCACCGCGAAGATCTCTGAGAATAAAGGGTTTGCTCAACGAAGCCTGCTCTTTGGGATACCAGGCGTTCGTACTGTATACATTCCCGAATACATAGGGAATAGCTGCCGGATTCTGATTGCGGTAAATAGCACCCTTTGAGGGAACAATCTTATCAACACTGATTTCCCTGGAGGAAATGTCGACAATTCTCAGCTCCACTCCCGCATTATCAGGCAGTATGATGCTTTGGAAAAATTTTGGTAACCGGGGAGCACCTTTCTCAGATATATAAACCGCATCAGGAACGACAATAGACTGACACCTTTTGCCATTGACAACAACATCATTAACACAATATCCAGGTAATTCAAATTTGAGAACAATGCAATCACCCCTGTCCTCAATGAGATGGACAGTTTGTTTCGCAAAGGTGTGAGACACGGCAAACAGGCAAAACGTGATTACGAATGGCAATGCTTTGCTTACATATTTTATTGAATACCGCATGCATGTATACATATACAATTCCTTTTGTATTAAAATATAAGGCGATTGCTTCGCCAATCAAGAAAAAGGGCCTATAGGCTTTTTTCTATACATAATTTCAGACCTGACCTGTATACTAAGAATCAATAGCTCTTATAATAGTAGGCGTGATTTTAGTATGATACCAAGTTGGAATAATGGAGTATTGGAGTAATGGGTAAAAAGCTATAAAATCCAACACTCCAGTACTCCAATATTCCATAAAGTGTGTTAAATGCATAAATTCAGGTATCATAGCGAAGTCCCAGAGATCATGAGTCCTGAATTTATTTGGGAAGTATCGATTTTCCTTGCGGTTGCTGTACACTTACCGAGAACTGATTAAGCCGCATACAATATTGAATTGTAACTGATAGTAATTTTGTTTTTTTGGCCGGCCGAAACTTCGCAAACACGGGTTTCTTTACAAAAAGTATTTTTACTACCTGATTTTCCAGCCGAAAACCGTTTGATCTGACCGATTCTATAAGAAATATTGTTCAGGGGCTGTCAAAAAGGCAAGTTCAGGCAAAACAATCGGCATGGCCATATTTACAGGCGAAAGAATTAGATACTGTGTCTGACTTTTCTACGCGGCATGCGTAGGTGAAGTCGAATTTGCAGTATCTTATTTCCGGCGACAATCCAGTGAATTGTCACCGGATCAGGCACATGTTTTTTCGAAGAACTCATAATCTACCCTGGGTTCTTCGAACACGGGGACAGCAACAGGCTCAGGCGGGGGTGCCCGTGGGACAGGCTCTTTCCACAACCCGGCCGCACTCAGCAATATTCGGATGAGACCTGTTTCCTCCCGCTCGATGAACCCAACGATTTTCATCTCGGCGCCACACTTCGGGCACTCCAGTGGATCCACTTCATAAACACACTTGATGAGAGCGGCCCAGGTGATTCTGCACCTCAACTGGTATGGAGACAGCGGTTCTGGCATAGACTCGTCAGTAGATACCTGTTTTTTACCAGCCCGCATTCCCCTTCTCTTGTTCGAATAATACCGTATCTGATGCTCTCCCTTGTTGGGGATGTGCTGCGTCACGGAAGCAAGAAAATCAAGCGGGTCGAAGACCTACAAAGGGCATATGCCTTTGAAAAAATAGAGGAACATCCAGAATACTGCATATCCCCAGAAGAACCCTTCAACGATGGTGCCGGAAATATCATGTCGGTGTCAAACATTGTCCAGATTGGGTGATTGGATGGGCAAGGCGGAAAAGGAAGAGAAAAGAGTTCTGGCGGAGGCGGGGGTATGGATAATGTCGCCAGTTAAAAAGCATGGGTGTACAAGCTAAATTAAACCCGAGCATTTCGCGCACTAAATTCAATTAATAATCGTAATTCTATTAAATAGATTTATATTTACTTTTATTACAAATTATCATAACATAAGGTGGGGAGTAATTATTTTATTCCAATATATCTTATAATTTGATAGAAGGTTTTTATGAATATCAAGCTTCCTGATTTTAAAGATTCCAGATGCGAAGGGTTTGTCGCATGTGGTGAATTAATTAGGGATAAAAAGAGAAAAATTTATTTTCAAAAAAAAGACAGTACTTTTTTTGGAAGATATAAAGGTGAAAAAGAAAATGTCTATTTAAGGATTATAATACCAGAAAGTAAACAAGATTTGCATCTGCATATTGATTGTTATTCGACTAGTTATTTCGGAAAAGACAATACACCTAAAGGAAAAAGTCAGATTACTAAAATAAGAAAGATACTTGATTATTATTCTGACTATTCTATTGACTTACAAGTTACAGCAAAATTTAATATACTATATAAGAATCTTCCAGAAGGTGTGATACGTTTTTTAACTTCAAAAAGAGAAATTGATAGTATAGAATCTAGAATGACAGGGGGCGCGTTATCGTTTACAGGACTTCCAATCCGTGAAATTACATTTCAATTATCAACAAATGGTGATAGAATTTATATAACAATCACAGGCAATAAAACTGAAAAATTTGATAATGATTATTTATTGAGACTTTCTAATTGGATTGAGAAACAATTTAATTTTTATGTATTAGGAAAAACAAAAAATGATAAAAAATGATATTCAAGAAGTGTTACAAGACAGATATTTTCCAATAGAGGAAGAGATTCCAATAAAATCAAAACTTCTTTGTCATCCTACCTTTATAAAAAAGTCTCGGTTGTTTGATAGTAATAGTGGGGAATCAGATAACTCTATTTTTACCCAATTAAGCGAATCTTTTATAACTCAATTGTCTGAGGTAGTACAACTTGAAGCACTACAAAGAGAATATCTATTGCTAAAAAAGAGAATTAAGAAGTTAGAAGATACAAAACCAATTACTATTCCTTTAGCCGTACAAAAACCTGAAGTAGTAAGAATAAATAGATTACTTAAATTAAATCTTAAAAAAGAAATTGACGTTATAATTGAAAAAGATGGGAACGGTTACATTGCAAGAGCACTTGATTTACCTTTATATGCATTTGAAGAAGATAGAATAGATGCTATTGATTCGTTAAAAAATGAGATTGAACTAACTTATTTCGAATTGAATGAGGATGATAATTTTTCTGAAGAATGGTTAAGTATTAAGAGGTTCTTAAAGGAAATAATTATAGAAGAATAATGGATAATGCAAATTACAATACACAAGATGTGAAAAAATGTTGTGATAGAAAAACCGACGTTGAATTTAGAAGTGGAAAAGAATACAACGGATGGGTTACATATGAAAATAAAAAGGTTTCAAGAATTACAGTCTCAAAAGGTAAAAAATTTATCCCACCTAAAACTTACAAATCAATGGCAAAACAACTTAAATTATCAGTCGATGAATTTGATAGATTTTTAGATTGTTCTTTAACATACAGAGAATATAAAGCTCTTTTAGCAAAGCAAATTAATTCTTAAACTGATAGTAATTTTGTTTTTTATAAACCGGTCGATACTTCACAAACTCGGATCGCTTAAAAATATACAATTTACATTTTTACGAGTTGATTTTTCGTCCGACAACTGTTTAACCAGTCCAATTCTATAAGAAATATCGTTCGGGGGTGGTCGAAAGAGCAAGTTCAGGCAAAGCAATGGGCGTGGCCATATTTACAGGCGAAAGATTCAGGCACATGTTTTTTCCACATAAGAGGATAACAAACAATGGAAATAGATTTCCTATTGTTAGTTTATCGAAGAACTCATAATCTACCCTGGGTTCTTCGAACACGGGGACAGCAACAGGCT
>CBDVBE010000387.1:0-6042 GCA_965372145.1 uncultured bacterium
AAAGAAGCCGCAGAAAAAGCAAAATGTGAATTGTCAACTGCTATACAGACCAATGTTAACCTGCCCTTTATCACGGCTGATGCAAATGGACCGAAACATCTTGATGTCGGTATTACCCGCGCAAAGTTTGAATCTCTTGTTGAACACTTAATTACTCGTTCTGCCGGCCCATGCGAAAAAGCAATTGCCGATGCTAAAATCAATGTGTCCGATATTAAGGAGATTATTCTTGTCGGAGGATCAACCCGTATTCCTGCAGTACAGAAGCGTGTGGAAGAAATCTTCGGCAAAGCACCGAACAAAGGTGTAAATCCGGATGAGGTAGTTGCGGTTGGTGCAGCGATACAGGGCGCAATTCTTGGCGGCGATGAATCCGTTAAAGATATACTGTTACTTGACGTTACACCATTGTCCCTTGGTATTGAAACACTCGGTGGTGTTATGACAAAGCTTATTGATCGCAATACCACTATTCCGCAAAAGAAAAGCCAGGTTTTCTCCACGGCAGCGGACAATCAACCTGCAGTTTCTATCATGGTGTACCAGGGTGAGCGTGAAATGGCAGCGCACAATAGACTGCTCGGCAAATTTGACCTCGTCGGTATCCCATCCGCGCCGCGCGGTGTCCCGCAGATTGAGGTAGCTTTTGATATCGATAAAGACGGTATTATTCATGTTACGGCCAAAGATATGGGAACCGGTAAGGAACAGCAGATAAAAATTGAATCATCAAGTGGATTATCAGAGAGTGAAGTGGAGCGGATGGTTAAAGATGCGGAAGCACATGCTGAACAGGACAAAAAAGAACGTGAAAAGGTTGATGTGAAAAATAATGCGGACCAGATGATTTTCCAGACAGAGAAAACATTGAAAGAACTTGGTGATAAGATATCTGCAGAGGATAAAGGTACTATCCAATCAGCGCTTGATGATCTGAAGGAAAAAGCAAAAGGTGATGATATCGAAACTATTAAAGCGAGTATGGAAACATTAACCCAGGCTTCACACAAGATGGCTGAGGAGATGTACAAGCAGCAGGCTGCGGGAGCTGCTCAGGGTGGACCGGATGCAGCCGCTGGTCAGCAACAGACTACTGGTGGAGAACAATCAGCAGGCGCGGATACCGGCAGTAGCCAGAAGGATGATAAAAAAGATGGTCCGATTGACGCGGATTTTGAAGTGGTAGATGACGATAAATAGATACTTCAAGAAGAAATCTGAAACCTGAATCGGTTGGTGCTAAATGAGAGTGCTCGTAGTGGATGATTCGAGAACTATGCGTAAGTTTATGGTGAACCATCTGAAGAAAATAGGTATTACTGAAATTTTTGAAGCATCAGACGGCAGGGAAGCACTCAATGTTATTTTTGAAAATTTACCGATTGAGTTGGTCTTTCTGGATATAAATATGCCGATTATGGATGGTATGGAATGTTTGCAGGAGATTCGTGAAAGTCATCATCTGAAAGATATACCGGTAATGATGGTAACCTCAGAATCTGAAAAAACCCTGATCGAAGAAGTTATTAAGGCTGGTGCGAATGACTATCTAGTCAAACCTTTTAAATTTGAGCAGTTGCGGGATAAGGTTCGTAAGTTTTTATAAAAAATATTATTACGGAAAAATGTATACACCGGTATATGTTATTTCATCATTTATTCGAAATAGGGTGATGAAAGAATACTATGGCTAAAAGGGATTATTACGAAGTTCTGGGTGTCTCAAAAGGTGCCAGTGAAGATGAGATAAAAAAGGCTTATCGGAAACAGGCAATTAAGTATCATCCGGATAAGAACCCGGGAAATACGGAAGCTGAGGAAAAATTTCGTAAAGCAACCGAGGCCTATGAAATATTAAAGGATGCTGATAAACGGGCGAAGTACGACCAATTTGGTCATGCTGCTTTTGAAGGCGCTGTCGGTGGTGGATTCAGTGGTTCCGGCGGATTTGGCGGCTTTGATCTTTCTGATGCCTTACGCGCTTTTATGAATGATTTCGGTGGCGATTCGTTATTTGGTGATGCTTTTAGTTTTGGCGGCTCCGGTCGTCGGGGACGGAGAAGAACCGGCGGTATGCGCGGTAATGACCTGCAGGTACGGTTGAAATTAACGTTACAGGAAATCAGTAATGGTGTAAAGAAAAAGATAAAAGTTCGCCGTAAAGATACGTGTGATGAATGTAGCGGTACCGGTTCACGCAGCGGTAAAAAGGTTGACTGTTCTCAGTGTGGCGGGGCCGGCCGGGTCCGTCATGTACAAAATTCCCTGTTCGGGCAGATCGTGCAGGAAACAGCCTGTCCTGCATGTCATGGTGAAGGCTCTATTGTCAAGGACCCCTGTGGTAAATGCGGCGGCAGTGGGAGAAAAACAACGGAAACAACTGTAGCCGTTGATATTCCTCATGGTGTGGCAGAGGGAAACTATATCAGTGTTCCCGGCAAAGGTGATGCCGGTCTGTATGGCGGGCCTGCAGGAGACCTGATTGTTCTTATCACTGAAATGACTGACGAATTCTTCGAACGGCATGGTATTGACGTCATTTGTTCGGTTGAGATCAGTTTTTCAGAGGCTGCTCTTGGTATTGCAAAGACCATACCTTCTATTGATGGGAAAGTGAGCTTGAAAATTCCGGCGGGTACCCAGTCGGAAAAGGTGTTCAGAATGCGCGGGAAGGGATTGCCGGTACTCCATGGACATCAACGTGGCGACCAACTGGTTAAGATACATGTCAGCACGCCGACAAAATTGAATAAAGAACAGCGTGAGCTGTTTGAAAAAATAGCCACACTTGAGAAAAAGCCCGGGAATGTTTTCGAACGGGCGAAAGAGATATTTCAATAAAGGTTCCCGGTTTATGCTGTAACAGTGTGTGAAGCAGAAGGACATGGTAATGACCTTCCCGCTTTTTTAACCTCTGAACCCTGAACGGTTACAAATAAAGGGATTAATCTTTATAATCGACTTTATCGAGTATCGAATGGATATGCGAAAGCTCTTGTGTGACAACCTGCGATTTATAGACTCGATCACCCTGGATATTAGCAAGTGACGTGTCTATATCTTTGAATATATGCCGATAGGTATCCGCGAGTGCATTGCACTGAATGGTAAGATCTTTCATCTCTTTTATTTCCCTGAAACCAAGCTGGGTCTTTAGCTTTCCCTTTTTTAACTGCATCGCCCATTTTTCCAGTTTATACACAGGAACAGCCGCTTTACGTGAAGAGAACATGCCGACGCCTACCCCTATGATAAGACTGACAATTTGTGCAGTGATAAGCGCCGGAAGAATTATTCCGAGAACACTTGTCAGTTCAAGGTCCTGCATAATATCATTACTCATATAATAAAAGGTGCCTTCCTGTGACTTTGCGTTATATACAAAGGAAAGTAAAAGAGTTGTAATACACGAAGTGAGAAAAACGATAAAAAGAATTCTAGAAATTATTTTGAACTGCAATGACTTTTTGAGAAAAAAATTCTTAAATGGATGCCGTTGTATTTTTGTGGTCATATATATTCCTCTAAATGCAAAAGTGTTATTAAGTGAACTGTATGATTTCTTCAGTAATAAAAATATAATACATTGACTACAACTATTAAAAAAAAGGAATTTTAAAAAGGGCTCCCTTTATTTTCCCGGTGAAAAAGTATTTTAAATCTATGGATACAATAGCAGTTATTGATTTCGGCGGACAGTATACCCATCTTATCGCTAATCGGATCCGGCGCCTCGGTGTCTATTCTGAAATAGTACCGCCTGATACCGATCGAAACACCTTTTCCCGCTATTGCGGTATTATTTTCTCCGGCGGACCACACAGTGTTCTTGATAAAGACGGGCCGTCCGTTTCCCGCGAAGTATTGGAATTACAAATTCCTGTTTTAGGATTGTGCTACGGGCATCAGCTTATCGCAAAGCTGCTTGGCGGTAGTGTATCGCGAGGAGAAAACCGTGAATATGGAATCGCTGAACTGACCATTACCAGCCATGCATCGCTCTTTACGAATCTTTCCGGAGAACAGCAGATTTGGATGAGTCACGGCGATACCGTGGAACAGTTGCCTGATGGTTTTGAGGTATTGGGCACTACTCCTGATTGTAATTGCGCTGCAATCGGAGATACTGCAAGAAAAATATTTGGATTGCAATTCCACCCGGAAGTGACTGATACACCGAATGGCATGATAATACTCAGCAATTTTATCGATATATGCGGGTGTAAAAGAACCTGGAATGCAAGTGCCTTTTTGGAGGAGATATCAAGTGAAATAAAACAGAAATGTGATACCAAAAAGGTGTTCCTTCTTGTTTCCGGAGGGGTTGACTCAACCGTTGCGTTTACCCGGCTGAATAATACCCTGGGTACTAACCGTGTCCTTGGCCTGCATATTGATAATGGTCTCATGCGTCTTAACGAGTCTGAGAATATTGTTGCTTTTCTTAAAAAACAGGGATTTGGCAACCTGCACATTTATGATGCATCGGAAGAGTTTCTCTCGGCTTTAGAAGGAGTTGCCAATCCTGAGGAGAAACGGAATATTATAGGGAATCAGTTCATAGAAGCGAAGGAGCGTGCACAGGAAAATCTTGGCCTTAACCTTGATGAGTGGCTGCTTGCACAGGGGACTATTTATCCGGATACTATTGAGAGCGCTGGAACCGAACATGCTGATAAGATCAAGACCCACCATAACAGGGTAGATATTATACTTGAATTGCTGGAACAAGGACTTGTCATTGAACCACTCGCCCAGCTCTATAAAGATGAAGTCAGACAGCTCGGTGAGACATTAGGTATTCCGCACGATCTGCTCTGGCGGCATCCATTTCCGGGACCGGGACTTGGTGTACGGGTTTTATGCTCTGACGGCAATGACGGGGCGATTGACAGTACTGTATCTCAAAAGGTATCTGATATTGCACAACCTGCAGGTTTCTCCTCATATATTCTGCCGATACGGAGTGTTGGGGTGCAGGGAGACAGCAGGACCTATGCCCACCCCGTTCTGCTCACCGGTACCCATGACTGGTCTATTCTGGAAACAATTTCCACACAGATTACCAATACCGTGAAAGAGGTTAACCGTGTTGTTTTTGGGATATCAGTACAGGAAAATCCGGAGTATTCGCTTATAGAAGCCTACCTTACAAGAGATAGATTAGATAAATTACGTGCAATAGATCATCTTGTCACAACAGCGTTACATGAGACCGGTGAATATGAAGCTGTGTGGCAGATGCCGGTAGTACTATTACCCCTTGTTAATAAAAATAATGAAGAGTGTGTTGTACTTCGACCCATTGCTTCACAGGAAGCTATGACTGCACGATTTTTCACGCTGAAAGATGAAACAGTGGAAAGAATTGTCTCAGGTGCTAAAGATATTGATGGAATTGGAGATGTTCTCTTCGATGTTACGCATAAGCCGCCGGGGACTATTGAGTGGGAATAGATATATGGAGATGAAGACAAAATTGGCTGGAAAGAAAATATTTTCACATATACCCTGACACATTGATTATTTTTTAAGGGTTGACAACTGTCAACTTGTCTGGTATAATTAAATGACTAGCAAAACTAAAAAGCCTAAACCATCTAACCCTCTTTCTACTATTAAAGCGAAAATAAAAAATAATGAAATTCAAATTAATAGTAATGCTGTACAAAAAGCTTTAGACGACTTTAATTGGGATTCAAATGATGTAAAAAAGTGTTTGTTAAAATTAAACGACAGAGTTCATTCTGACGATCCTAATAAAAATCATTTTTATAAAGCTGAAAAACATAGTAAAAAACCAAATACAATGATGGATTATTATAAAGCTAAAAAAATCATGAAAGGGGAAGATGTATATACCCATTTTTATATTCATCCCGATTCAAAAAAGGTTGTAATTAGTAGCTTTAAAAAATTATTATGAGGGCTTATATGAAATGTGCATTATGCAATGGTACAGTAAAAATCATACATGAGCAATTTGAATTTGAAAGTAAAATTGCCGGGAAGATAATTGTACCTAATGTTGAATATGAGGAA
>CBDVBE010000388.1:0-6042 GCA_965372145.1 uncultured bacterium
TCTCCAATTCCTCAATGAACATCACACACGCTTTATCGTCAGCAAGATAATCTGCCCTACGATAACACGAAAGGGCAGAAGGCATAATAGACTGTTGCTGAAAGCAACTTTATCCTTACCCTTCAGAACGAAGTGACAAAATGTTAATTCATGAGCATGCCCCGGAGTATTCCAGTGGTGAAGTTTTTTTCTGTTTTTATCGGTCATATTTCTATAATACAAAGAAGCACTGTTCCGGGGAACAGTGGCACACGATTTTATTAATATTCACACTGATTACATACAGGCCACCCGCCCGTTTTACCGTATTAATTATACTCCCTTTTGATTTCTTTAGTGCCAGTGCTGTCCGGTGGGCACTTATGTGTTTATCAAACCGATATTCAAGGATTTTACGAATTTCACGCATAGATAGTTTCTTTCCTTTCATCTTACCTCCTTTTGATACTGTTCAAAAAGAGGTAAAATTAAATAGGTGAATGAGTAAACTGTCTGAAAAGCCAATATGTTAAAAACATAAATCACAGCAAGCATCTAACATAGTTACTTGACGCATATAATGTAAATTGTTATCCCTGAAACTGAATACGCACGCAAGCTCTTGTATTTTTTTTATTTATCAAATGATTAATAATAAATTAAAATCAGGTTTCAGGTGTTATCAATAAGAAAAGATGAAATAATAAAATAATCGCGCAGAGACGTTACAATTCTGTTTTATTGGTTAAGGTTTTTAAATCCAAAATCCAAAATCACAAATCTAAAATCAATTCCCCCCATAAACCCACCCATAAACCCGACCGCAAATATCCTCCCGTACATAAAAGGTGTACGGTAATTTCCTCCCTAATATTGATTTCCCAGTAATAACGATTATATTAAATAACATTGTTTACGGGGCATCTTCCGTTCTGGAAGAAAATCTGAACCGTTTTTGATATATTTGACGACTATCCTTATAATAGTTATTGCAAAAAGGTACTATTACTGGTACAATATTTATAGATGTAATTTGATGGGGGGAGGGGGATGAATGGGGTAAAAATATGTTTACTGTGAAACGATTATTCTTGATTGTTGGATTTTTTCTCCTCTTTTTTGCTGAGTTCGTTAAGGCAGATGTGTCGGAATTTGTTTTAACCCGCAGATGGGTAAAAGTAAATGGCGGGTCTTATAGTGCAGGAGATGCAGGTGAGATTGGAAAGTTTGAGAGATCTACCGGCGGGATATTTGTTACTGAAACACACCTGTATGCCAATATCAGTTCTTTGAACGGTAAAAATATCAACAGCGTCAAACTCGAATTTAATGTGACCTCTGATCAAGTCTCCGGGACAGCAACAGTTAAGTTGTATGACCAGGATAAGGCATCAATTACCTCCGGTGCAACCTATTCCGATTTTGGGCAATACCAGACTACTACTGCATGGAGTACCCTGTTGAATTCGAATTCTTCAGTTGCTGGTACAGGAACGTTCGAGATTGCCACGTCAACGGCTTTCGAAAATCTGGTGCAGGATTGGCTGGACGGGGGATCGACTAATTATGGATTTATTTTAGCCCTCGGTGCTCCCAATCATGATACCTATTATATATTGTTTAACAATGCAAAATTAATTATTGATTACACCGATCCCAATCAAGCTCCTACCGATATATCCCTTTCACCCTCTGATGTAGATGAAAATGAAATCTCAGGAACCTATGTAGGCGATTTTAATACTACAGATCCTAATTCAGGTGATAGTCATACGTATACATTTAGAACAGGCACAGGAGATGGTGATAATGCCAGTTTTTCGATAACGAATATTGATGAACTTCATACAAATGCGGTATTTAATTATGAAAGTGGTACAACAAAATCAATTCTTGTTCGGACGACAGATCAGGGTGGCCTTTACTATGACAAAGCTTTGACGATAACAATTAATAATGTCAATGAAACCCCTTCAGATATTTCCCTTAGTGATAACCATATCAATGAGAATGCAGGCGTAGATGCCGTTGTTGGGTCATTTTCAACAACCGATGAGGATGTCGGCCAGACTCATGATTATACTTTAATTGCCGGATCAAGTTACTTTAATATCAATGGGAGTAATTTACAGGCAGATGCATCGTTTGATTATGAGTCACAAACCAGCTATTCAATAACGGTACGGTCTACAGATGATGGGAGTCCTCCATTATATCGCGAGGAGGATTATACCATATATGTCGATGATGTTAATGATGACCCGACTGATATTTCTTTATCAAGCCAGAGTGTTCTTGAAGGAGAGCTTGTCGGAACAATGGTCGGGACATTTACCACAACAGATCAGGATGCAGGACAGACACATACTTATACATTAGTGAGTGGCACAGGCGATACTGATAATGATAGCTTCGCTATTGTTGGTAGCTCGCTGCAGACAGCAAAAGTATTTGATTATGATGTGCAAAACAGTTACAGCATACGTGTAGAGGCTGATGATGGAAATGGAGGAACCTATCCGGAAGCGTTTACAATTTCAATAATCGAAGTAAATGAGACACCTATTGATATTCAGCTTTCAGTTGCAAGTGTCAATGAAAATGTATCCATACCAACAACAGTTGGTACATTTACGACTTCAGACCCAAATGCGTCTCAGAGTCATGTTTATACCCTGGTAACTGGGACTGGTAGTACAGATAATAGTTCGTTTTCTATTTCGGGTTCGGAACTACGTACTGCTGCTGATATTGATTATGAAAGTTCACCAACCTTAAGTATCCGGGTGAGGACAAAGGATAACGGTGTTCCTCCGGATTCACTCGAAAAAGTTTTCACAATTACTGTAAACAATACTAATGATGTTCCGACAAATATTACCCTATCCAGTTCAAATATCCTTGAAAATGTTGGGATAGGTACCTTGGTAGGAACACTCGGCACAGAGGATCAGGATGGCGGACAGACGCATTCATACACCCTTGTTGGCGGAGCAACCACAAGTTTTAGCATCCTTGGCAATTCATTAAATACAGCGCAGGTATTTAATTACGAATCCCAGTCGAGTTATGTTATCACGATAGAAACCAATGACGGTAACGGCGGTACCTATCAGAAACAGTTTACCATAACAATAGTAGATCAGAACGATACCCCCACAGATATTTCCCTGTCCGTTTCAACGGTAAATGAGAACCTTGCCATTGGCACGGCAGTGGGCACGTTCGGCACAACAGACCCGGATGCGGGCCAAACCCACACGTATACACTTGAGGTCGGTACCGGTGATACGGACAACGGCAGGTTTACTATCACGGGCAACACCCTTCAGACCGCAGAGTACTTTGACTATGAGACATTGAACAGTTTCAGCATCCGTGTACGCTCAACGGACAATGGTACGGGACCTCTTTACTGTGAGGAGGCGTTTACCATTACCGTGAATAATGTAAATGATGATCCAAGCAATATCTCCCTGTCGCCTGATACGGTAAGTGAACGGCTTCCATCAGGCAGGTTTGTCGGTACATTCAGTACTGTTGACCAGGATGCAGGTGACACGCATACCTATTTACTGGCTGGAGGCGGAGTTCATAATGACAGCTTTTCCATCAGCACAGATTCTTTATTCACGGCTGCGACACTTGACTATGAAAGCACACCGACTCTTACTATAAAGGTCAGAGCAACAGATTTAAGTTCCGGTTTTTATGAGAAGGATATAACCGTAAATGTTGTAGATCAGCATGTAGCGCCGGTTATTACCTCCACATTGCCGACCGATACGATCATTACCGTGGACAGCATATTAACCCTCACCGGCGTTGCGACCGGTGAGCCGGGCCCCTACTTTACCTGGTACCGCTGGCACCCTGACTCGGCAGCAGCGGATTCTGTGGGTGCGAGTGCGACGTTAACCCTTGACACCCTGGTAAAACAGGACAGCGGGTATTACTATTTCAAGGCCTATAATATTGCCGGTACTGATTGGAGCGATTCGATTTTTGTAAATGTGGTCCAGTCAGCGAAGGTAACCCTTGATCTTCCGACCCAGTATCCTGCGATAAACGGTGGCATAGCCGTATTAAGCGTTGGCGCAATAGGTGACGGCCTGATGTTCTATCAGTGGTTTGAAGAGGGTGCGATCATGCAGGGAGAGACGAACAGCAGCCTGACTTTTAACCCTGTGGATTCTACGCTGCACCATGGCAAGACCTATCACTGTGAAGTGTGGAACACCTATAGCGGCAAACTGCTGGGAAGCGTTACCAGTACCCCTTGTCAAATCATGGTGGGCAGGTTCTACAATCCTTTTAAAGTGCTTGCGGAGAGTATGGGTGCTCAGAACAACACGCAGGTCCGTGTGAAACTGTGGAGCGAGATTGATATATCCGGTTTTCCAACTACCGCGTCGCTCTCACCGTGGGCGGATTCGGTATGGGTATTGTATAAAACGAGCGGGTATGCCACGAGTGTTACCGGTGCCGGGATTGCAATGGTTTCCACGCAGGAGATCAAGGATGCAGCGCCGGACAGCCTTGAGAAAGTGCTGACAGTCGGCCAACTGGTTCAACTGCACGATTCCTGCTACTGGTTTAACTACTCGGTATTATGGCATGTACCTTCATCGAGCAGTGACACACTTCTTGAACCGTTTGCACCTGCAGGCAGGGTGTTCATGATCGATACGCTCGCACCGCCTAATCCCCTGGTGATTCATGGTGAATATGTTATGAAAACCGATACGGCATTGCTGCATATTGACAGTATAGCAAAACTTGATGCAGCCAAGGACAGCTTGCTGGTACTGCAGTGCAGTAAATTTCCGGGGTTTGTACCGCTCATGTTTGATACGGTGCTCGGGGTGCCTGCGTTGAAAGCAGGCGGTCCCGGTGCGACCCTGATAATGCACAGTATCGGCACCCTGCCGATTGAGGAACAGGTGGTATACTGCCGCTGGCGGTTGATCGGTACCAATACCGCACAAGGTAAACTGTCTGATACCACCTTTACGATCGGCTGGCCGCGTCCGGTATATACGGGCACGCTTTTGGCAGACAGTACAAAATTCGGCGGTGAGATACACATCAGCTGGACCAAGCCGGTAACGCCTGTTGACAGTATGCGTATCTGGTGGGACAGTGATACGATCCCGCTTGACTATTCGTTCCAACTGCCCCTGACCCAGTCGAACCTGCTTGATACTTCCCTGACGATTGATACGGTGCAGGGCCTTGACAACAATAAGCGGTACTGTCTTGGCCTGCAGATATTCCGTGACGATATGTGGTCGGAGGTAACGGACAAATCACGCGCCTGGGCCAAGACCGCGCTGGGCGATACCACCATGGTGCCGAATATAATCTCAGTTGATTCAAGCTGGTTTGAGGATTCAACCAATGCCCTTATGATACGGTGGCATATCGATACGCTTAAGGCACCGGGCGACAGGACCTATCAATTCGGGTATATTGTCTCACTTGACTCAGTGACTGTAATGGATATCAATCAGACAATTCCACAGTGGACCGATGTGACGCAAAAGGTAAATGTAACGAAGATAAAACTGTTTCCGGATATTGTGTTTGATACGACCTATGTTGTGGGGCTCTGGCTTCGCGGCTACAGTTCGGTTTTGGGCCCTGGCAAGAAATCCCCGCCGACTGACACGAGTACGGTTTTTCAGAAGACCCCGACGTTTACCTGGGAGTTGATAGATATCTTTAAGATTGGCATAGATACGGTATGGGTTGCCAACCAGATGATCTTTCTGAAAAAGATAGAGCCGTTTAACCACATTGACACGCTCAAGGCCTTCGATCCGGGTATCCTTCCCGTGGGTTTTGTCAATGTCGGGGGCGTCTCTTTCCAATTTACCATTACCAACCCTGATATACCGCCGTTTATTCTCGGTTTAAAGTACGACAGTCTGCCGAATGGTATAACCGAGGACGATCTTGGCATGTACCAGTACAAGAATGGCCAGATACATGTGGTGCATGGTTTTCAGGTGAGTGGCGGTATGGTATGGGATACCGTTACGAGTGTTGACCTGGCGTATC
>CBDVBE010000389.1:0-6040 GCA_965372145.1 uncultured bacterium
GGCCAAATGAGAATTAGGAAATTGATTTCCAATTCGAATTGTGCAGTGGCCAAATAAGAATTAGGAAATTGATTTCCAATTCGAATTGTGCAGTGGCCATTTCCATGCCCTTCTGCTTAACATACTGTTATTCCAGACAGGCCCGTATCAGTGCATCTGTCTCAACAGAAGCAGTACCAAGCTCAGCAACGGTAATCCCTGCAGCGTGATTTGCAATAAAAGCAGCTTCAAAAGGTGTGGCACCACAGACCGCAGCAGCAGAATAGGCACTAATCACGGTATCGCCGGCACCGGTAACATCAAAAACTTTACGGGCAACGGTAGAGAGGTGGGTAAACCTGCTACCTTCCTTCTCAAAAAGAGCCATGCCCCGCTCACTTAGTGTCAGAAGCAGAAAGGACAAATCAAGCTTCTCGACAAGCTGAAAACCCAACTCTTTAATTTCACTGTCGGTAGGACGTTTTACAAGAGGAATACCGAGCGCGGTATATGCCTCTCTCAGATTGGGGGTAATAACGGTCACCCCTTTATACAGATCGAAATGGCGCTCCTTTGGATCAACGGCAACGAACAGACCTTTTTCACGGCATGTTTTAATAACGGTCTCAAGAAACGCGGGGCAGATAACCCCTTTCCCATAATCAGAGATAATCACCCCCTGTACCTCATTGACCGCTTTCTCAAAGGCACCTGTTATATCGCACAATTCACCTTCTGTCAAATCATCACAGGATTCACGGTCGGCACGCACCACCTGCTGCTGCCGCGCCATGATACGGGTTTTTATTGAGGTCGGCCTGGTCTTTGACACACAGAGATAGTCATTCACACAGTTATTCTCGGAAAGCATAGCCTGTAATTGCGCACCATTGGTATCGTCACCAATTACCGAAACCAGAACCGGTGTTATCCCCAGCCTGCTCAGATTCTGAATAACATTCGATGCTCCTCCGAGCCGATGGGTTATCTCTTCAACCGCAACAACCGGCACCGGTGCTTCAGGTGATATGCGATTCACATCACCCCACATATACTCATCAAGCATGATATCACCGACAACCATGATTTTCGTATCAGCAAACTTTGCAGTAATTGCGCGCAGTTTGTCTTTTGAAATAGTTACGGTACCCACGTTAAAAAATCCTTCCTCCGAAAATGATAAACTGCCAGAATGTCATATAGGGAATCCATAACGGATAAATTATTGCCGAAAACAAAGGGATATGCAGTACCCACTCCGCCAGGAGCAAGCCAAGGAGAACCTTTGGGGCATGTTGTGCATACTTGAGATAGGTGCCGATTTTTTCTGCAGGAAGAAGCCCCATAAGAATATTCGATCCGTCAAGTGGTGGAATCGGTAGCAGATTGAAAAATGAGAGACCGAGATTGATCAACACACAGATCTGTAAAAAGATTATAAACAGGTGTGATGACGACAGAAACTCCGGTGACCCTTTAATAAAACGCAATATAATGCCAAAAAATATGGCCAGAATGATATTCGACACGGGCCCTGCCGCACCAACATATATCATATCCCTTTTCGGATTATCAAGATTCATCGGATTAACCGGGACCGGCTTTGCCCACCCAAAGGGTCCGAAGAAAAGCATAAGGGTGCCAAAAATATCAAGATGGGCAAGAGGATTGAAGGTTAATCTGCCCTGTGCTTTTGCAGTATTGTCACCTTTCATCCACGCGACGTAGCCATGAGCATATTCATGCACTGTCAATGCAATCAGTATTGCCGGTATTCTTAACAATAAAAAATGTGCTTCAGTCATAGATTTCTCGATTGAATAAAAAAATGCTTACTAAATATAGTTCAGTTCTTAAACCCCTCCAAAATTACCCTCCTGAAACTATCTGCGGTAATCAATTTTATCCGCGTTCCATACTCTTTCCCAGTAGTGATATATCCACCCCTGACTCCTTCAAGAGTACGGACACCGGCACGAATTCGTAACCTTTTTCACGGAGTTGGTCGATGAGGATCCCCAGAATCAGATGAATCCGTTGATCCTCCTGCTTACGTTGTGTTCCCAGGTGCAAGAGTATTATAGCGCCATTCATCCCATAGGGTTGTAATTCGGCGAGGGAATTGAATTTTTTAAGGGTTTCTTCCGGTGTATAATATCCCGGTGTTTCCGGATCGGGAACCCAGTCATTTGTATCAAAATTCTGCCGCCAGTACCGCGCCTGTTTCCAGCCGATATGCAAATACCCGAACTGTCGTGCCCAGAGACAAATCTCCCGGTTCTTTTCACCGTAAGGTGCACGCCAGAGCGGCAGCATATCAAACCCGGTTACCTTTTTGAAATATTTATTCGCCAGATATAGCTCTTTTCCAATAACCTCACCGGAAATCTCAGGCAATGTTGTATGGGTATGTGTCTCTGCCCATGATGTCAGGTGTGGATGTGTGGTGGTATGATTTCCTACCTCATGGCCGCAGGCTATGATCTTCCGGACGAGATCGGTGTTTCTCTTGATAAATCCTCCCGTTAAAAACATCGTTGCCGGAACTTCTCGGGATCTCAACGTATCGAGAATCGGCACCGCAGCATTCGGATAACCGCCGCCGTCAAAGGTGAGCGCTATTAACTTTTTAGTACTGATGCCGTTTTCAAATGAAACCGGGAGTTTTTCGGGTGAGTAATCATATACCGGCTGAACATAGGATGGTGATACGGTAACTCTTTTAGGTTTCTTCTTTTCCGGTTTTTTTTCCTGCTTTGCAGCTTCCCGCTCTTCTTTCAGTTTTCGTATATAGGCATTTCTCTTTTTTACCAGGTTAATAAGCCGTGAACGGCCCTCCTTATACATCTGCACAAGGTCCTTGAGTTCACGGTTTTTCTTCATTTCAAACAGGCCGAATGCCAGCCCGCCAAAGCCGATAGTCAGCCCGGCCCAGAAGATAATCGTTTTAACATGAGACTTTTTTGGTTCCTTTTTCTTTTGCGGTTTTTTTTTCGGCTGCGCTGGTTTTGCAGGGTCTTGTTCTTTTTCAGCAACAGATTCGGTTTCCGGTTTAGTCTTCGGTTTTATCTCCCGTTTTGTTTTTGGCTTTGTATGTGGTGCTTTTTTAGCCGGCGGTTTGGTTGATGGTTTTTTCTTTGCCTTTATTTCAGGCTGCGGTTTTTTTTCCTGCTTTGGAGAACAGGTATCCTTGCAGTAAAATTTCCCTTCATGCAGGACTGCACACTCACGGCATATCCATTGTTTGCAGGTCGGGCACCGCCCTCGTGCAATACGGCGTGAATGGTTTTTACATGTATGGCGTTTTTTCCGTTTTGCTTGAGGCATAAGATGAAAATAATATACAATTTCGTTTTGTATGTACCTTACTTTGTAATTACTCAATAACTTGTGGGAATTCGAACGTGATTGCTGTTAAAGGATGAGCGTATCTCGTCGTTCGTATCTCGTTTTTTGTATCTCGTTTCACGCTTCCACGCTTTCACGCTTCTCCACAACATATTAAGCAGAACTGCCACCTCATGCGCAGGGGATTCTTCTACAAAAAAATAATTTTAATTCTTCGACGATTAAGTATTTTTTAACTATGCCACTTCTCGAATTAAAAAACGTATCAAAATCATACAGAAACCACTTCTGGAACAGGGCGGTTCCTGCAATAACCGACCTCTCCTTCTCTGTTCCTGAGTCGGGTATAACCGGATTTATCGGGCCGAACGGCGCCGGTAAAACAACGAGTATAAAAATTCTGCTCGGGCTTCTTAAACCGACACGCGGTTCCGCATTCATTCGTGGTATTCCATCAGATCGGCCGGAATCCCGGCGCAACGTTGCATTTGTCTCGGAGCAGCCCTATTTTTACCACCATCTCACTGCACGGGAATCGCTCACCTTTGTTTACAAGCTCAACAAATACCGTCCGGACAGGTTGCATACGGAAATCGATCGGGTGTTACAAATTGTACAGCTTACAGAAAGTGGTGATAAAAAAATCAATACACTGTCCAAAGGTATGCAGCAGCGGTTGAATATGGCCCATGCACTTCTGGACGATCCGGACATCTATATCTTTGACGAGCCCATGAGCGGCCTGGATCCCCTGGGCAGGCGGCTGTTTCGTGACCTGTTCCGCGATCTCGCCGGAAAAAATAAATGCGTCTTTTTCAGTACCCATATCCTTGAAGATATCGAACTGCTGTGTGATCACGTCATTGCTCTTGACAATGGCAAAAAAGTGTATGCCGGTACCCTCAGCGAATTGCTTGCCCGAAACACTGCCGGTACTGAGATTCGTGTCACCACTGTACCGGAGAATAGTATTACCGAACTCCGTGATCAGGGATATGAGATAACCGCTGTTGACGAACATACCCAGGTTATTTTTGTCCCTGCCGATAAAGATGTCCACTCCTGCCAGAAATATTTGTACGAGAAAAACATCTTTCCCACGGCAATAACACCGCAGGCCGGTTCCCTTGAGTCAATTCTCTACAGCAGCGGGAAGGAGCAGGCATCATGAAAACAATAGCCATTATAGCCATCAACACCTTCCGGGAAACAATCAGAAATAAGGTCCTGTATAATATCCTGCTTTTTGCCGGTATTATTATTGTACTCTCTATCTCATTCGGCAAATGGTCGGTGTTTGCGCGTGTGCAGGTTATGCAGGATTTCGGCCTGGCCACCATGTCGTTAAGTGGGCTGCTTCTTGCAGTCTTTATCGGTGTAGCCATGCTGGGTAAAGAGGTGACGAGCAAAACTGTCTATATGATGGCTTCAAAGCCTATCACGCGCAGCTCGATAATTATCGGTAAATATACCGGCCTCTGTTTAACCCTGTGTATCAACTTTTTACTCATGTCAATCTTCTTCTTCGGAGCACTCCTCTTCATTGGCGGGACAATTTATCTCAAGCTTATTTCCGCAGTGCTTCTTACCATGGTTGAGATGGGAGTAATTGTATCGGTCGCCCTGCTGTTCTCGACCATTACCACGCCGACACTTTCCGCTATTTTTACCATCGGTTTTTATATTGCGGGCCATTTTAACGACCTGGTCGGCATTGAAACATTAGACCAGTCAAAAGCCCTGCTAAAACCAATATTAAAAATTCTTTACTATGTGTTACCCAATCTGGAACATTTTAATATCCGCACACCGGTTGTATATGACCTGCCGCTTTCCGGTGATTATGTTTTCTTTGCAGTGGTTTATGGTCTGTTATATATCGTGCTCCTGCTCTCTCTTTCCTGTGCGCTCTTTACAAAGAAGGACCTGTAAATGAAAAAGGTGCTTGTAAGCTTCCTGATCATCCTTGCCGGTGCAGTACTATATACCTCACTCTTTGCAACGCAGCAGAAACTCACGAGCCTGAAGGATGATTCCTGGCTCAAAGAACACATGTCCTATCTTCCCCAGACAGAAACAATCAAACCCTTTCTGCTCGGTTTTTCAACCACCTATGCCAATTATCTCTGGATACGGACCATGCTCTATTTCGGCGAGCACTATGAGACAGATAAGGATTATACCTGGCTGGTCACTATGGTGGACATGGTTACCAGGCTGAATCCCTATTTTTATCCAGCCTATGAGTTCGCCGGGGTCATGATTCCTTCACTCAATAACAATCCTGACGCTGCCCGAATTATCCTGAACCGTGGTATTACCCATCTTGGTACTACCAGATATTCCCTTCCCTTTTATCTCGGCTGGCTCTATTATGATAAATATAGAAACTACGAACAGGCTGCACAGTTTCTTAGCCTTGCTGCACACAGCAAAAACGCTCCCCCATTTTATGCAGCTCTTGCCGCCACATTCTATACAAATGCAGGGAAAAAAGACTATGCGCTGCAATTCCTTTACACTGCTTACTACTCTTCTGAAAATCCTGCTGTTAAGAATATGGTAAGGGATAAGATTAAAATGTTGGGCGGGGAAGTTCCCGAGGAGTAAAAAGAGGCACACGATATACCTCTCCATCGTTTTATTACAGAATAATGAGTTCACTCTAAAAAGTCTACCGACTAGTTCTAAAAGACGTTTCGGGGTGGTAGGG
>CBDVBE010000390.1:0-6027 GCA_965372145.1 uncultured bacterium
ATTATATTTTCGTAAGTGGAAATCTGTTGATATAAAATAGCCACACCCAAATCAAATGCAAAATTATTTGATTTAGCAAATTTAGAGCGGATATGTCTTTTCCAGTCGAACACACCGGCAGTGCTGATAGCACACCGGTATAAACCAGGCTCAAATGCCACACCGCAGATAGCAAGATAGCCGCCAAAACTTCCGCCCATAATCGCAATTCGTCCGGCATCGGCTATACCTTCACTGATGATGTGTTGAGTGGCATCAGTAACATCATCATGCATTTTGTCAAAAGCAAATTCATTCTTTCGTGAAATGTAATAACCAAAACCTGTTGAACCTCTATAATTTACCTGTAATACCGCATACCCTCTACTGGCCAGCACCTGCACTTCAGGATTAAATCCCCAATAATCTCTTGCCCAGGGACCACCATGTAGTAAAACTACCGTTGGATAGGGAGCTTTTCCATTTTTAGGGATCGTTAAATAACCGTACAGGATTTGGGAATCTCTGGCAAAAAAGGTGATGGATTTTGTGTGCGCCATGGATGATGGCGTGATCCAGGGTCTGCTTTTTAACAACAGAGCTAATGACTTAGTGTTAGCATTATAATGATAATACTCCTCAGGTTTTACATCACTGTAACTTTCAATGAGAAACTCAGATGCCCGTTTATCAGCATCAATTATTACATTTGAAGAATTAGGCAGTTTGGAATCAATTACATTTTGAATACTGTCTATTCTTTTATCAAACCAGTGTGATCGTGGCAGATCTGTATTATACGTAACGCCTTTAAGTGTAATATCTTCACTGGATACTGTAGGATCATGAAAAAAATGGATTTTACCCCCGAAATCAAAGAGTGAGTCTTGAAATACTTTTTCCGTGAATTTATTTTTTTCAATGTCATAGATATACAGGGATCTGTTTTCCCATTCTCTTGTACATGCCGATACGTACAATCTCTCACCGTCAGGTGTGAAAGAATGAATATATAGTTTTTTTGAATTGTGAAGTTGATTCCAGGTATTACTTTCTTTTTTCCTGTAGAAAATTGTCAGATTACCCTCATTACCTCTATTATAGGCATAAGCAATTCGAGGCTCCCCGGAAAAATCTGTTTCCCAGTTGAATATTGTTCCGGGAATAGTGTGTCCAAGTTTTTTATATTTTCCCGTATAAATATTGATATGACCGAGCATGGAATAATTTGAGCGGTCCCTTTTCCAGATTAGGATACGATCGGGATCGTTAAGCAGTCCATCGATCGGATAACTCCATTTGTCAAAAAGAAAGGCCTTCCTATTATTACAATCCCGGTCGACTGATCCCATATAGGAATAGTAGCGTTTTTGTTTACTCACATTAAATACAAGATGGGTGTTGCTTGCCCATTTATAATTATAAATGTCACCTTTTCTGATTAGCTTTAGATTGTTTTTCTTTCCTGAGGCAATAATATAGGTCATTAAGATTTGTCTGTCTTTTTCATTGGTATATATTGCCGCAGCATAGTCGCCATCCATTGAGAGACTCACATTGCGGATGATTGGCTTTTTGATAATAATATCAATTGGAATGAGAGAACTGAAACCCAGATGGGTGTAACAGAATATTATTAAAATCCTTTTAACTATATTCATAATACTATAAAATTAACATATATGTGATACGTGTGCGGATAAATGGAATTAAAAAATAAAAATAATATATTGATTATATTATCATTATGGATCTTGTCGGATTATTATGATTGAAATAAGTGAAAATTATATATCTATATTGTAGCATAAAATCTTAAATGTGACTATTTAAATGGATGATTCTTTCATAATGAAGCGAATGGAAACCAGTTCTATCATACCTGACGGAACAAAACCCCTCCCGTTAGGATCAGGTACTATCGTTTCCAGAGTTGGTGAAGGTGGCGTTGCGGTCGTATACGAAATATTCAATAAGGAACTCGGTATTTCCCGGGCTGTGAAGCTTCTGCGTAACGCTACCGATGCCAATACTCTGCAGCGGTTCAATACCGAAATGAGTATTACCGCTCAGCTCAGGCATCCGAATATTGTTGAGATCCACTCGGTTGGCGAATGGAACGGTCTTCCCTACATTGAAATGGAACTGATTGATGGTGAGTCTTTAAGCAATGTTATTGCATTGCGCGGTGCGCTCCCTCTCCATGTCTGCACTGCTATCGGCATCATGGTATGCAGGGCACTTGATTTTACACACAACCAGGAATACGTTTACAAAGGGAAAACCTATCCGGGGATACTGCACCGTGATCTTAAACCGCAGAATATAATGATAGAGAAAAACGGCGCTATAAAGCTCATGGATTTCGGGACAGCTACGCCAACCAACATATCCCTCAATACCATTGATGGCACGTTCGTGGGGTCTCTCTTGTATGTTGCACCGGAACAGCTTCTCGGAGGCCACGGCGATGAATGTTCTGATTTGTATTCTCTGGGATGTGTGTTATACGAAATGATAACCGGGAGAAAAGTATTTCCGGAGGTTGATATATCAAAGCTTATGAGCGATCGGGGAAAAAACAAGTATGAACCGGTTAACTCTTTTAATGTGAAAATCCCCAGGGCTCTCAGAAAGCTTGTAGATAGATGTCTGTTAAAGGATAGTAATAAACGCATCCAGAATGCAAAAAGTATACTTGCTGAACTTGAGAATATCCATAAACGTACAACCAGATTTTCTCCGGAAGAGGTCGTTAAACAGTTTATAGAATCTGAGCCGCATGTAAGAAGTGTGCTGGAGCGCTACAGGTTTTCAACCCTGACAGGTACTATTATCATTGTGACGACTTCGATGTTCTTGTTTTTTACCGCTCTTTTATTAATAAACCTGGGGTTAGGGCTCTGGGGAAAGGAGAAGACTGTACCGGTGGAGAAACAGGTTGTGGTACCGTTGAAACAAAAAATTGATACAACCGCAGTTGAAAGTGTAATAAAATCTGTTAGATCGAAACCAAGAGTTAAAAAGCCGCGTCGCATCCCCACAGTAGTGCAACCACCAGTAGTGCAACCACCATACCGGGCATGGCCGCAATTGGTCCTCGGCCGGAAGGTCGGCGATCCGGCCGGTTTACTGGAGATGCTTAAGGGTGAATACCGGACCCAGGATATGCTTATGATATTGTCGGGAGAGCTCCATAAGGGACATTTTATCCAGGCATGGCATACCTATGAGGCTGTTGAAACAATGATGCGTGTCGGACGCATGAAAACTACAGATCCACTCAGTGTCACTGTTTCAGAATACAAACGTCAATTGGAAAGCTTTTTCAGGACTAATACTGCCGCCTCACCTGAATTTTACCTGGTGAAAGCCCGTATGTCCTATACCCGGCATGACCACCAGACTGCGTCGGTGCTGCTGCAAAAGGCACAGACGGTAACATCAACACAACAGAACGATGCCGTTTCAAGAACAATTGCCTACTATAAAGCCCTTGCCATCTCAGAGTGTTACCGGAAGAGTCATACCGATTCACTAAAAACCGCTGCAATTACCTCATGGTCCGATGTCAAAACCGCATTTGCCTCTGTTCAAGACCGCCGATATGTTCATGCTGCAGGAAGTCAGATAGCTGGTTTAACCGCACAATAACTGCGTTATTTATTCATACGTTCACGTTAAGATAGGACACGCGGTCTTGTTACTTTAAGACTGCAAACCTCAATAGAATACCCGGATCATTTCTCCATCCCCAATGCCACTTGTTGTCATAATCAACATAGTCCGCATAAATAGAGAGACCCAGGTTGAAGGTATAAAAGGCGTGTTTGATTTCACAAAGGAATAGGTCTTTAATGGTGAATTTTGCACCGAAGGAAGTAGATATCCGGTGATCAAGGTCTGCGGAAATGAACTCGTGGCCATAAGTGACTGTTTTTGCCGAGTAGTATTCCACCTTTGCATAGAGGTATTTAAACAGGAAAAATCTGAATGCGTGATCAAAGATAAGTGACACCGGGGAATCAGTAAAGGTATGATCTGTCTGCCCCCAGAAAATGCCGCCGGGGCGTTCCCATCGATTAATATAGGTTTCATCGGTCACATTATACTCACCTGCAAATGCAACACTCATTTTATCAAGGACAAACTGGAAATGGAGGGGTCCCCAGAAAAGCGGACGCTCAAAGGTTATCAGATCAGGAAATAAATCAGAGAACGAAAGTTGAAGCATGATCCTGTTTTGATAATTATTAATGCCGGCATACTGGGTTGTAGTACCCAATTCAGAAGATGCAGGCCCGAAATACGGTCTAATGCCTTCAATATAGTTTGGCTCCGAGTGCTGATGCGCATGGTCCCATGACAGATTCCATACCAGTGAAATTTTACGGTTTCTGCGTGATTTCATATGTTTCCAGTACACCATGCCCAGAAAATAATCATAGGAGTAAGCGTGGTCCTGCAGATCGAAATAACTGATACTGCTGGTATTATATTTGGAACTTTTACTGCTTTCATCAAACCGTTCATAGTATTTAAATCCTTTTTGTGTCGCATAGAGGAGGTCTGTTGCGAAGAGCAATTTCCTCCTGCTCGTGAGTGAGAGCATGGTATTTACATTACCGTAAAAACTGTTTTCATCATATACAGTGAGTGTCAACCGTTTATGCAGTTCCTTTTTAATGGGATTACCGTTACTATCCTGGTCAATGATACCGTAGTATTGCTGATTATACGTATCCCGTATCCGGTTGAAATCATAGCCGATACCGGCAGAGAGAGTTGAACGGCTGAATATTTTCGTATAAAAGAGTTTCTGGAGTTGAAAATCAAAATCACCATCATTGCCCAATGTATTCCGGCCATAATAGGAGATGCGGCCGTTAAGAAATGGTGCTGTTGTCAGGGAATGGATAAGATAGATATCATTCTTATCCGGAATAACACCCTGGAGATCACTGGCATGAGGTGATGATAAGATTTTTACCGCTTCATAGACAAGCGGTATTTGATCGCCTGATGGCTTCTCATATAAGGAGAGGTGCTGGGGCAGTGCGTTCCGCCATAGCAGCACCAGAAAGAAAAGCGAGATATAAACAGAGCCCTGCCTCATAAGTTCCTAGTTACCTGTTGTAAATGAAATGGTATAGGTCCTTCCCAACGGAATACCGAAGAGATCATTGATTGAATCCCGCAATGTCACTGTATAGGTTGTGTCAGGCAAAAAAGCTGTATGGTCAATGTAGTACCATGCCTCGTAACTGGATACTGATGTGTATGAAATTACTACGGAATCTATTGCCGGAACGATAGTAACATTAGGCAAAAGGGAGGTTGTATCAATGGCAGTATTAAACTTGAGCTTAACAGGCATTAGCGTGGGCACATTAATTTGACCGTTGAGCGGCTCATATTCCACAAGCGTAATAGGTTCGGTCTTAAAGGAGAATGCAAACCGGTCACCGATGATGTGTGCTTTTGTCTGAAACCCTGAATCAATAACTACCGTATAGGTCGTATTTGCCATGAGCCTCTGTGAAGGACTGATTTCCGCTATCCGGTCTTCTTCATAGAGATAATCAGCCCACGTGACGGTAAAGAGTGTTGCCGGTGTAATAGAAAGACGCTGTTCTACGGACTGCTTATCCATTGGGAATTTAAAATAGACGAGTGGTTCATCACTGCAATTTATTAGAAAGGTAGTATCTTTTGGAGACACAGCAGTAACCAGAGATGAGTCCAATTGGGTTGTATCACTCAGTATTGCTTCAGTCGTAAATTGGTGGGAGAACACTTTCCCATATAATGCCCCACCAATGCTTTTTAGCGTTGAATCAATAGTGATAGTGTATACCGTATCAAGCTTGAGTATTGAATGATAAACAGTGACTTCATAATAGCCGGATGAAGAGGAGTTGGATATAGAAACAGAAAGGGAGTCTACCGGCGGCGAAATCGAGAATGCATTGAGAAAACTTGTTGAATCAACTGGAAAATTTACCACATAGATAAATGGTGCAGTTGCAGGAAATGACTGTTCACCGT
>CBDVBE010000391.1:0-6027 GCA_965372145.1 uncultured bacterium
AAAAGAATACCGGAATGACTGCAAATAGGTACTTTCCGGCCAGACACTAATTAACTATATTGTGTAAAATTATAACACAATGGCTGTATATATAAACGACCTAAATCCATTTCCATACGATTTAAAATTTCTCGTATTCACTCGAAATGACAATTTTAAACAAAATAAAAAAAGGGAAGCATTTCTGCTTCCCTTCCTTTTTGCAAAAGGTAACCTACTACTAGCTGAGCAGTTGAAGTACACTCTGAGGAATCATATTAGCCTGCGCAAGCATAGCGGTAGCTGATTGGGTTAAAATCTGGTTCTTCGTGTAATCTGCTGTCTCAATAGCGAAATCAACGTCCCTGATTATTGACTCAGCAGCCTGCTGGTTCGTATTGGATATGTCAAGGTTGTTGATCGCATGATCCAGACGGTTGACAAAGGCACCCATGTTGGACCGCATGGTGTTCACACTGTTTATAGCCTGATCAAGAGCGGTGATTGCCACATTTGAAGCAGCTTGGTTGGTAAGTGTATTATCGGTAAGAGATAAACCCGCAGAACCTGCTGTTAATGTATCGATAGTAACAGTGATACTATCCAGTCCATAGGTATCGTTAGCATCAATCCAGAGTGCGGAACCTACGGAACCGGCCCCAAAACGCTGGCCTGGAACAGTATTGGTCGACAACAGGTCCATACCGTTGTAGTTGGTCACTGAAGCGATACGGTCAATTTCAGCCCAGAGATGGCCGAATTCCTGGTTGGTGTAGTTTCTTTCGGTACTGGTCAGCGTATCATTCGAAGACTGGATAGCCAGCTCACGCATACGCTGAAGAATTGAAGAAACCTCATTCGCGGCACCTTCAGCAATGGTTATCGCTGCGATACCGTCCAGAGCATTCTTTTTCGCCTGTGCAGTACCACGAACCTGTGTACGCAGGTTCTCCGACACACCCAACCCAGCGGCATCGTCACTGGCGCGATTGACTCTTAAACCGGTAGAAAGTTTTTCAAGGTTTTTGCTCAAGTTACGGCCAACCTGAAACAGGGCACCTTGAGTGATCATTGCAGAGATGTTATGATTTATACGCATATGTAACCTCCTTGTTATGAACGATTCCGAATGCGTGAACGAAAATCGCCCTTGGTGAAAACGGCATCCTTGCCGCCTATTTATTACAGAAGTAAAATTGAATTTTCTTTATTTAATGCATTCCCTCCTTTCTTATGCTATTTTCATAGCCCTTTATTACTTGTATCGGAGATTTGAAAATAACACTTTAGTGTTTTTTACATTTCCTGAGTATAAAAATTTAAGCGCAAAAATAGCACCAAAACCATCATTTTAAAGATTTTTCTTATTACCTCGATATTTAAAATAGTAATCATAACGGGAAATACTATTTTATTAACAAAATACCTTTTTAAAACTCCTTTTATCCTTATAATAAAAACCGGAGCTATGTCAGTGGATATTACATATATCACCGGTTGTGACTCAAAATATTTTCTCATGACAGGCATACTGTTACAGGCTTTTAAAAAGCACTGTCCTGGACATACACTCCATGTATGCGATTTTGGCCTTGAACCATTTCAAAAAGAGATTCTCTCAGCATCAGGTATACTTCTTGAAAAACCGCCTGATTTACAGCCAAATCAACACCCCTGGATATATAAATCATCACTCATCCGGTACCTGAATCACGCTGCAATAGCTCCGGACATTGTTGTATGGATAGATAGTGATTGCTTCCCAGTCGGTCCATTTACCCGGGAAATTGATAAAATAACAGCAGGATGGGAGGAAAAAGCTAATATAGTGGCCCTCTGCCGGGGGAAGGTGGGGAAAAACTGGCAGCTTGCTTCACCTCCCGGCAATATGCACTATTTTAACATGCAGCCTGATTATCCCTATTATAATTCAGGTATGTGGATACTCCGCACAGATACTGTATTAAATGAATGGGCAGAAGAAATCGCAGATGTACCGAAAAGCGGTATGTATGAGCAGGATACCTTTAACTATCTCCTGTTTAAACACTCAACGTATATTCAGAAACTTGAAAACAATCGATGGAATGTTACCCACGACAGCCTGGAAAAGGTCAAAATTGATCCCAACGGTAAGCTGGAACTTGATGGTGAGAAGGTACTCATTATTCATATAACAGGAGATTATACGCCTATAAAGGTAACTGTGGGGCCTTTTAATGGCTTTATACGAGCACTAAAAAAGAGTGAACTGAAACAACTCCAAGTGCAACTTCTGAGAGAGTGGTATGCTTCAATTCACTCGAAAGACTCTTTCATCCCTTCAAACAGTACGGATAAAGAGGGTTAAAATTTGTTTTTCTTACTTTATATCATATCTTGTAATGTGTGCCGGATAAGTTTCTGGCATCGCCCTGAACGCTTCAGTTTCTTTAACGCTGCATTCTTGATCTGCCTGACACGCTCACGGGTAATACCTGACTGCCGGCCTATCTCTTCGAGCGTATAACTGGTATCCTCTCCAATGCCAAAATACATACGGATCACATGACGCTCGCGGTCGGTAAGAATACAAAGAACCTTTTCGATCTCTTTATTCATTGACTTCTGCTCAGCAACCTCATCCGGATCCTCCTGCTCATCATTTCGCAATATATCTATCAGTGTTCCGGCACTATCATCCCTGATCGGCGCATTTAAAGAAGCATGACGATTACTGATTTTCATGGTATTCGTCACTTCGTTTTCATCAATATCAAGTGCTCTTGCTACTTCACGATCATTTGGCAGCCTGCGATACTTCTGCTCAAGCTTTGCACGAATTTTTCCCACTTTATGAATGGTAGCCACACGATTAAGCGGCACTTTCACAATTCGTGAATGATCAGCCAGGCCCTGCAGAATTGCCTGTCTGATCCACCAGACAGCATAGGATATGAATTTAAAATTCTTCTTCTCGTCAAAACGATATGCTGCACGGATCAATCCCAGGTTTCCTTCATTAATAAGGTCTGCAAGAGGCATACCCTGATTCTGGTAATTTCTGGCTACACTGACAACGAAACGCAGATTGGCTTTAACAAGCTTCTCAACAGCCTTGCGCTCACCCTGACGAATCCGTCTGGCAGTCTCAGCCTCTTCCTTTGCTGAAAGCGCCCTGTGCCTGGCTATATCCCGCAGATAGATCCCAAGGTTTCCCTCTTCGATTATAAACTGGTTCTTATCAATTGTTAACACAGTACATCCTTTAATATATGGTTATAATTTTTTATTTTCTATAACTCTCAATACTATACGAATGATTAAGCCTATTTATTACAAAAAAATATTAATAATAAAAATAAGGAAAAACCCTTATTCTACAGCCAACATCGTGCCAAATTGTAATATTCCACTCATACTGCTTAAATTAACATAATTTTAGCAGTATTAAGCAGTTATTCACTATTAAAATTATTAAATCAGCTAAAAACCATTTTAACAATTAAGGCATCTTGCCCGATAGTGGTATATTTTATATAATGATCAGGTGGTGATAAATGTATCTTTAATTTACTGCAAAAATCAAAAAATGCTGATAAATTTTTATAAATATTCCAATCCTGGAAAAAAATTGGATTAAATATGGTAAGAAATTGTTATAAAACATCTATCTTATTAAAAAATAAGACCCTTAATAAAATCCCCACTGAAAAATTGAAACGGAAGGATAATATCTCCAACTCCGAGGAATATTAACACAATTTCTAAAGTAAAAATGAGACCGGCAAGTACCAGTAAATTGGTAAAAAGAAAAATTACCGATTTTCGTACATGGCGGTGCCGCCTGCTGATCACCAATACATTACCGAATTTTTTGAATAGTTTAGTCATCTCTCAACCAATCCTTTATTACATGCTATCTGTAAATTGAATCCGCTTTACCAGCTTTACCTGATCACCTTCTTTAAGCTTATTTGTATACATTTTCATAATTATCAGGGTACTGGACTGCTCACTGACATTAAGTGCACAGCCTAATAATGCGGGTGTGTGTTTCGACTTCTTTTTATCAACATTCGTAGCCAGAAAGATATCCCCCAATTGCACACCGTCACGACTGCCTTTATTAATAATAAATGTCTGATAGAGATAAGGAGCCGCTGCCGATTCTACCCGTTTAAACACAGCCCCCTGAATGGTACTATACGGATCAACCATCGTTTCTATTTCATGATAAGTAAACCGTTCTGCCGGTGTAATTCTGTCCTCACCACGTACTACATCCCATATTTTCAGGAGTGTTAACTCCATAGTTGCCTTTTTACCCCTGGTAACTTTTTCAACCCGTCCTATACCGACACGGCGGACCAGATTAACCAGTTCACCATTATATTTTAAAAAGCGTTCTTGATGTATTATATCGACAGTATCACCGACATTATAGGAATGCCTGCCAAAAATAGTACCGGTAACCAGGTCGTATTGATGATAGATAGTATTCTCTTTTTTACCATCGATAAATGCATTCCCCGGTGCAACAATATTTTTTTCATCCTTTTTATTCCACAGGAAGCTGACTTGACGCAGCATATCAGGTCCCAGATACCCCTTTTCAACAAGCCCTTTAATTTCACTGTAGGCAAGCTCCCCACTTCCACCCGTTGTCTCCCCTTCCTGGTCATCTGCATCCTCAGTCGTTTTTTTTCCAAAATATTTTGCTATTTTCTCTTCAGCGGTAAGCTCTCCTGAGTCATATCCCCGGGCGTCCTGCAGAGAGCCCTCATATCTCCCGGGAATATTCAAAGGGTCTCCCGGATATATCCAGTGGGGATCTTTAATATACTGATTTACCTGCCAGATATCCTGCCACCGAAAAGGATCACCGAGATACTCATAGGCAAGATCCCACAGCGTATCTTCACGTTTTACAATATAGCTTTCAGCATAACTACTCATGCTGTAAAGGAGACCAAGGCAAACAACCCAGCAGAACAATTTACCGGGAAATAGACAATTCTTCAGAAGTGATGTCATAATTGTGGTGATAGTATTTATAGAATTCTATTAACTGTATAATTAAGTAATATATTTTATGCTTTCACAATAACAAAAGTAACAAAAAAATAGGAGTATAATCCCCGATATGGCAAAAAGGGTAAAATCAAACATATACCCATGCAAAGGAGGTATTACAGCTTCTTCAGGCTTTTCTGCAGGGGGACCCGGCGCCGGTATCAAATCTGAAAACAGGCCTGACCCCGGCATTATTTACAGTGATATCCCCTGTAAAGCAGCAGGTACCTTTACTGATTTGCGCTATTTTGTGAGTGTTGGTGATAACCTACCGGTTGATTAATTCTAAATAAGTAATTATTTTTATCCGCAATGCACCATTAGCTCAGTTGGTAGAGCAACTGACTCTTAATCAGTAGGTCCTAGGTTCGAGCCCTAGATGGTGTACCAGAGAAAGCCCTTGAAAACCTATTAAAATAATGGTTTTGAGGGCTTTTTCTATTTACCTCCCACAATTCCACCAACCCCTCAAATATCGCAAATACTTACAAACCCTCACAAAAGTGTGAGTAAAAGTGTGAGTGTGAAACTTAAACCCGGGGAAGCTGTGTAATTTTTTTTCAAATAACCAGGACAATATTTACACAAGGCTTTACAGAAAAGTGTGGAAAATGTGGCAAGAATTTAACTTTAACGAGGCGGGATTTGGACTCGATTTTATATATCACTTCTTCAGGCTTGCGTCATTATTTTTTCGGGGAGGTAACATGACGGATATAATTAATCCCTATCACGGGGTCAAAAGACGCTTCCCAATTGAAAGATTCAATCGATTCTCGTTGACTCTATGAGTGGGGATAGTATTATGAGTAGCATATTTAAGAAGTTGCTGTTCTGGAAAAAGCATAACAGGGACGATAACAGGGACGGTGGTAATTGATTAGTTTTTAATATATATTATCTGCATGCCACGCAAAGCAAGAATAACAATTACCGGCGCCATTCACCATATCATGTCTCGGGGAATCGAAGGCAAACCAATCTTCCTTGATG
>CBDVBE010000392.1:0-6006 GCA_965372145.1 uncultured bacterium
TAAATACTGCTGCGGCTATTATTAAAAAAGAACTGCATAAGCCTATCGTTTGACAGGATGCCGTTATAGATGATATGCTTGCCTGTTTTCTTTCAGGCGGACACTGCCTGCTTATCGGTGTTCCCGGTCTCGCCAAGACAATGCTCGTTTCAAGTCTCGCTCAATGTCTGGATCTTGTCTTCAACAGAATACAGTTTACCCCTGATTTAATGCCTGCTGATATTACCGGATCAGAAATTTTATACGAAGATAGAGCGACCGGCAACAGGGAGTTTCGCTTCGTCAAGGGGCCGATTTTTAGCAACATTGTATTAGCGGATGAGATAAACCGAACACCGCCAAAGACACAATCAGCTCTGCTCCAAGCCATGCAGGAGCACGAAGTAACCAGTTCGGGACACACCTATCCGCTTCCCGCACCGTTCTGGGTTCTGGCAACACAGAACCCGATTGAACAGGAAGGCACCTATCCGCTTCCTGAGGCACAGCAGGACCGGTTCATGTTCTCCATAGAAATTGACTATCCGGATGCCCAGTCTGAAATAGAAATCGTTAAAAGAACCACAGTCCCCCAACAGGAAAAACTTTCGGCGGTTCTTGCATCCGACCAGCTTAGCATGTTCACGGATCTTGTCTGGCGGGTACCGGTTGCTGATTCCGTCGTTTCCTATGCAGTCACCCTTTCACGTGCTACACGCCCCAATGATGATGCCTGTCCCGAAGCTGTCAAGAAGTTACTGACCTGGGGTGCTGGACCGCGGGCGTCACAGTTTCTTATTCTTGCGGCAAAAGCATATGCTGTCCTTGAGGGCCGGCCAACCCCTGATAAAAATGATATCAAACGGGCTGCCTATCCTGTGCTGCGCCATCGCTTAGTACGCTCTTTCAATGCGGAAGCTGAAGGTATTTCTGCGAATGGTATTGTTGGGATGATACTTGAATTTGTAAACACTCTTTAATTGCGGATTTTGGATTTCAACCCTTGAACCCTGAACTTTGATTTTGGATTTTAGATTTTGGATTTTGGATTTTTTCAATCCCCAATCCCCAATCCCCAATCCGCAATCCGCAATCCCCAATTAAACGGTTACACTAATCCTTATCTACCGTCTCAAGCACCATCTGCCCCTTCTTGGTATCATAGAAGCATTTAGCGCATCTGCGTTTGAGGTCACTGCAGGAGATTTCCAGAGTATCGACACCACCGGTAGTACACTGTTTTACCCGGAGAAGCAATTTATCTTTACCGATAAACGTTCTATAAAACACACCATGCGCGCGCGTTGAGTCTGCCGGATCGACCCAGCGGAACATAATGAGCAGTATACCTTTATCATTATTTTTAACCCGCGCAAGAGTTGCGTAGGATATTGATTTTTCAAGAAAATCACCTATTGCCAGCATCTTCCAGGAATATGCTGTAATCGAATCCTGAGGCCCGGTAAAACCTGCCGTTTTATAATTAAGCAATTCAAATTCACCATACTCATCAAGGAGAAACTTATGGTCATGATACCAGAGACTGGTCAGTCCCCCGTGGGAAAGCGGCGGTAAAGGCACCTGCATTGCCGTTGATTTTTTCTGAGATTTTTCCTGAGTAGTACCCGGCAGGCATATAATAAATATTGTCAGCATAACAGAAACAAAACGCATAACTCCCCCTTCAGGCAGTTTTCTTCTGCTTTTTGAGTGTATAAACGGGTTCAATTTTTTTGCGGATAACATCCTTTGTAACAAGCACTTCTCTTATATCCTTGCGGGAGGGTATTTCAAACATTATCTGCATCAGAGCACTTTCCAGGACATTGCGCAAACCGCGTGCTCCCGTCTTTTTTTCTATGGCTACGGCGACCGTCTCATGTAACGCTTCCTGAGCAAAAATCAGACGAACATCTTCCATGGCAAGCAGTTTCTGATACTGCTTTACTAATGAGTTCTTCGGCTCAACAAGTATACGCAGCAACGATTCTTCATCAAGGTCATCAAGCCCGAAGATCGCAGGTACCCGCCCGACAAGCTCCGGTATCATGCCAAATTTAATAATATCATCAGGCTCAACTTTACTGAGTTTCTCACCTATGCGCTCTTTTCCTCGTTTATTGATCGGTGCAGTAAATCCCATACGGCTTTCACCGATACGGTTTTCAATAATATCTTCCAGCCCGACAAAGGCGCCTCCACAGATAAAAAGAATATCTCGCGTATTTATCTGAATAAGATTCTGCTCCGGATGCTTCCTGCCGCCTTTGGGCGGGATACTCGCAACGGTTCCCTCAAGGATCTTCAGCATTGCCTGCTGAACTCCTTCGCCGGACACATCGCGGGTTATCGAGGGATTGGCGGATTTACGGGAAATCTTATCGAATTCGTCAATATAAATAATACCTTTTTCCGCCTTTGCCACTTCGTAATCTGCAGCCTGCAGCAGGCGTACCAGCATATTCTCCACATCCTCGCCAACATACCCCGCTTCAGTAAAGATAGTGGCATCAACAATACTGAAGGGTACTTTGAGCATTCTAGCGAGCGTCTGAGCAATAAGGGTTTTTCCCGTACCGGTCGGGCCGATAAGGAGAATATTTGATTTTTCTATTTCAACGTCATCACTCTTTAGCGATCGTGAAAGAAGCCGTTTATAGTGGTTATAGGCCGCAACACTGACACCAATTTTAATCTCTTCCTGGCTTATTACGTAAGTATCGAGAAATTCTTTCATCTCACGGGGAGTGGGCAAATCTTCAATTCCGAGATCTCCCGGCATCCGGACTTTCTCATCCTTAAGAATAGTATTACACATGTCAACACACTCATTGCAGATATAGACCGATGGGCCGGTTATCAGCTTGTCAACCGCGCTGGCGCCCTTACCGCAAAAGGAACATCGAATGGTGCTATACTTTTTTCTCTCAGCCATGGGTATTAATTCCGTTTCTTGAGAATTTCATCGATAATGCCGTAATCCAGTGCCTCCTGTGCATCCATAAAGAAATTACGGTCAGTATCTTTTCGAATAAGCTCAGGGTTCTGACCCGTATGTTTGACAAGAATCTCGGTAAGGGTATCCTTGATACGTATAATCTCTTTCGCATGAATGGCAACATCAGTCGCCTGTCCGGTAACACCGCCAATTGGCTGATGCAGCATGACACGTGAATGAGGCAGGGCGTAACGTTTACCCTTGGTACCGGCAGCAAGGAGTATTGCCGCCATACTTGAGGCCTGTCCAATACAAATTGTGCTGACATCAGGCTTGATAAATTGAATGGTGTCATAAATGGCCAGACCTGATGACACATATCCGCCGGGTGAATTGATATAAATGGTAATATCCTTATCAGAGTCCTCATATTCTAAAAAAATCAACTGAGCCATGACAAGATCAGCAATTACTTCATTGATATCCGTACCAAGAAAAATTATCCGTTCTTTTAGCAATCGAGAATAAATATCATATTGGCGTTCACCTCTACCAGTACTTTCAATAACATAAGGCATTGTACCTGACATGTGCAAAAATCCTTTCTTAAATTCAAAACCATTGGCAGTATTTTTTCAAACCGTATCACATTATGAAAAATATGTTTTAGTCTTCTATAATAGATACTACTCTATATGATAATTATAAATTAATGTATCAAGCATTTACAAAAATTTACACATCGGATTAATTCTTTTTCATTCGTAAATATTGTTAAAAAAAGGCAGAGAATAAAGAACCAGTCTTTCAAGGACCGGTTACGTTTTAAAATAAACAACAGTAATTACTGCTGTAAACACAGTCTATTTGCCTTCCTCCCAGGGAACTTCACCAATAAGACAGTCAAGGATCTTCTGCTCTCGTAATTCCTCACGTATCCTTGTCGTGGTACCGTTTTTCCTCATAGCAACTTTCACCTCTTCAAACGGTTGATTATGCTGGGCAGCAATCTGCTGGATTCTTTTATCAACCTCTTCCTGCGATGCTTTAATTTTTTCCTTGGCAGCGATAAAGTCAATAATACGATACCGTTTTATTGCCCGAACACCAACTTCCCTAAATCGATTATCGACCTCTTCACGGTCGGGGCCTTTCCCCTGAGGATAGTAACGCGCCTGCTCTTCCATCACTTTATCCAGGTAGAACTCAACCCGTGAAGGTGGTACCTCAAATTTGTTATGCTCAATAACCGCATCGATAGCTTTATCGTGAGCTTCCGTGCGGGCACGCTCCTTTTCCTGCGCTTCAAGGTCATCCAAAATAGCCTTTTTTAAAGCATCTACATCGGCGAAATCACCTACCTTTTTACAAAACTCCACATTGATCTCCGGAATGTTTTTCTCCTGAACCTTTTTCACTTTAACGGTCAAATCAACTGATTTTCCAGCGATATCTCGAATATGATACTCTTTCGGAAATTTAACCGTCAGCTCCTTTTCTTCCCCCGTAGAAAGGCCGACCAGCCCCTTATCAAAATCTTTGAGTGTGCCCTTGCCAATTTCAATCGGATAGAGCGGTGATTTAAGGTCTTCCCTGGGCTCACCCTCTACCATTGCATTCACATATTCAATCGAAACGAGATCACCTTTTTTTGAAGGACGATCAACATCCTTAACCTCAGCCATCCGTTCCTGTAAATCATTAAGAGTATTTTCAACATCAACATCTTTTATCTTCCTGGGCGCTACTTTAATCTTCAGTTTCTTATAACCGGTAATTTCTATCTTCGGATCAACTTCAACTTCAGCTTTAAATGAAACAGGTTTTCCCTCTTCCGCTTTCATATCTGAGATTTTTGCCTCATTAGCAGGAAGTATCTCATTCTCGGTACATGCCTGCCGGTATGATTTATTAATCAGTTCATCTATAACCTCAGCCTTGATAACCGCACCAAATCTGTTTTTAATGATATCAGAAGGTACTTTTCCGGGACGGAATCCTGGTAATTTCACTTCTCTTTTATATTTGTTCAGCTTACTATCAAACTCTTTCTGAACATCTTCATCCGGTATTTCGATATCGATTACCCGCTGCCAGGTTTGCGGTTCTGATACAGTTGTTTTCAATGGTTATTTCCCTTCCTTTTTAAAATTGCCACAAAGACTCGAAGACACAAAATAATATTAAATAAAAAGATTAAGGATACTTAATATATGACTTACTAATCCGTTTTTCCTTTGCGTTTCCTCGTGTTCTCAGTGATTTCATGGTTACTATATTCAAGAACATGCGAGAAGGGGGATTTGAACCCCCACAGGTTGCCCCACTAGATCCTAAGTCTAGCGCGTCTGCCAATTCCGCCATTCTCGCGATATTTACCTGTGTAAAGAGTGTACAAAAATAGTTGATTTTGAGAAAATGTACAACCCATGAAAGGAAAATGTCGTTCCAGGGACGGTTCGAATCCACATTCCGGGGCAAATCACTTGCATTGTCAAGTAAAATTGATGGTTATATCACAATTCCTGTTTTAATTACTTCTTCTAAAAAACCGCTGTCATCATGTTTTCTTTCAAAAATTTGCGGCTCAATTCTATCGTCAACAACTCTACTAATTTTCCAAAGAAGTGGTCTTGTTGAAAAATAATCTCCACTAGTCTCATCTAAAACAACTGCGCAAGTGCCCTGCTTGAAAACAAATCACATCAAACCGCTCTGGAAAGGTGGCATGTCTCTTCAGAGCATGTCATACGCATGTTACAATAAATTAACTCATTAAAACAGGAACATTAAAATTATCAGGGATCAAACCTCTCTCATGAAAGCGCATGTGCCCGGATATAAAAAGAAAATTCTTGCCGGGCAATTGATAACTCTTTAATAAACATTTCACACGCAACTTCATCGTGTAAATATGAGTAACTATGATAACAGGAGAATGTTAATTCATCCCATAGGTAAGATTACCAACGGGATAAATGGGCATGTCCCGGGTCATTATAATGTTTGAACTTTTTATATTTCATTTGTAGTAACATAATACTTTTAAGATACAAGAATTACTACATTTTATATTTTTAAGATACTTT
>CBDVBE010000393.1:0-6003 GCA_965372145.1 uncultured bacterium
ATCCCTGAGAGTGAGTACGAAAGCCCCAGGATAACATTATGTAGAATCAGAATGGTCATTCCATGCCCCTCTGCTTAACATACTGTTATCTGCGCTGCTTAAACCCAATCATCTTATAAATAAGCTTCGCCACAGCAAAAGGGGAGTTCCTGTCATTTTCGTTACAGGCAAGTTCGACTACATCAAAACCGACAACGTCTTTCATTGTAAATATTTTCTGCAGTAATGTCATGGCCTCATCCCAGAGAATGCCACCGGGCTCGGGGGTACCGGTTGAAGCAATAACACTCCAGTCAAACACATCAACATCGAGGGTGATGAAGACCGGGTCTGGCAGATTACCCAATGCTGCGTCAAGATCGAACTTACCGGAACGGTACTCATGCATGGTACAGAGGTTGATATGCTCAGCTTTTACCCGTTCCGCTTCCTCAACAGACATACTTCGGATACCGATCTGCAGTGTGTCCCGTGTGTATTCACGTATCCGTGACATGGTACAGGCATGGCTGAGTTTACTTCCTTCGTAGGAGTCTCTCAGGTCTGCATGCGCATCAAGCTGGATAACTGAAACGGTCCCATATTTATCATGCAGCGCTTTATAATAACCGCTGGTAATAGAATGGTCACCGCCTATAAGGATGACAAACTTCTCTTTGTCAAGAAGTGATGTCGTAACGGTGTATACGGTGCTTAACATCCCTTCGTGATCTTCCGGGATATCAGGGGATTCAAGGGTAACGATACCGGCACGGCAGGGTTCACAGTCCAGCACTTCATCATAGAGCTCAAGGAATGCGGACGCCTCCAGTACTGCGTCAGGTGCCTGTGCAGTACCGGTACCAAAGGATACACCACCTTCATAGGGAACGGGAAGAATCACGAATGTTGCATCTTCAAATGAAGGCTGGTCAACATCAGGGCCAAGAAAGGGATTTACTCTTTGTGTTCGCATCGGGCCGCTTCCAGCTTTTCTCTGATTGGTCCAATCTGATCGATTAAGTTTTTGTGATCGCGTGGCTCACAGAGTTCAAGCACATAGGAAACAAGGAGTGGAAAGATAACACTGTATTCACCCCAGATCTGAACCAGTTTCTGTTCGTCAGCTTTCTGATATTTTTTCCAGGTGACCGCTTCACTGAAGGTGCAGCCGGAAAGGCTCCCGTCACGTTCAACAGCGGTGCCGATCTGTAATCCGCGGTCAGCGCCTTCAAAGTTGAGTTTCAGGATCTGATCAAGGGTCGGGCTGGTCTGCTGAATAAAATTCTTCGGCCCGCCGCCGCCCAGTTCAATAAAACCGGTTCTCTCGGAAGCATACACAATAGCAGATGAATCAAAAATATCTTTTTCAGCCGACAATTGTACCGGCATACCTTCCCGTTTGGTGAAAACAAAGTTCATGGCAATTGAGTGATTGGTATGCGAATCCCAGAAGAGGGGTATGTTGTATTTCGCTGCGGCAGCAACAAAACTTTTTCCCGGGTGCGGGGCATTATCAAGAACCCATTTGCCCAGCAGATAATTAAATTCCCAACTGGCGAGTTCCCTGTTTTCGATCTCGGGGTAGGATTCACGAATAAATTTTCTGATGAGCGCATCCTGCGCATCGAGGGTTTCCTTATCACGGATTCCAATATCGTATATTCGGGTGTCACCATGCTCCCTCAGCATATCATCGTCGCAATGGGGACTGATTCTTTTTACCGGCAGGTCAAAGGCAAAATGTAAATCATGATAAACCTGTGCTCCGGTAGAACATATAACATCTATAAAACCATTTTCAATAAGTGAGATGACCATGCCGCCCATACCACCCGCAATACCGGCTCCTGCTATACCAAGCCAGATGGTATCGTCATCGTTAATCATCCTTTGGAAGAGTTCCGCTCCACGGCAGACATTTCTCGCCTCAAAGCACGTTTTACCGATTGCCTTGATTAATTCAGGAATTGACATTCCTTTTTTAAGAAATACAGGATTCAGATCCGGAGCATCTTTGAAAAGAGATTCATGTGTCATTGTTTGATAGTACGGTGGTTAAGTAAATAGTTACCTATGCGTTATATCGCACTTGTTAATGCATGAGCATTACAACACAGGCAAGTACTGTTGTCCAGAGGCCGTCTTTATGCCCTTCAGCAGACTGACAGATGCTGCGGCTGACAAATTGCCTGTTTTTGCTGGCTATATACATTTCCTTCCGTTCATCCCATGCAGTATCAGGGTCCAGTTCAAAACCCAGTGTCGATGCAAGCATTGTCGCAGCCAGGTCTTCGGAAAAATCAGATGCTTTTCTTTTTGTTTCACCGAATCCGTGATGTTCGCTAATATAGCCATACTGTTTCTTATCTTTTGGCTGAGCTAATCCAATGGATGCAAATACTAAACGGTTGGGCTCCTTAGTACATTCCCTCGCCATTACCACGAATGTAATTTGCCCTGGTTTCAGTTCATTAATACCACGTTCTCTTGAAATAATTTTACAGTCAGGTGGAAAAATACTTGAGACTTGGACAAGGTTACATTTTTCAATCCCGGCAGATCGTAGAGCAAGCTCAAAACTCTGGAGTTTGTTTCTGTGAAAGCCAACTCCTTTTGTGAAAAACATGCGTTTTGCAGTTAAGTTCTCCAATTCTTTTCCTTTCATTTTTTTGTTCTTCAAAAGGAATTTAAAAATAAATAGGATAGATATACAAACAATAGAAAAAAATAAATATTTTTTGCATATATCATTTTTGAAAATTATTTATTCAATAAAACGTATTCTTAATAAAGTTTATAAATATTGTTAATATTTTTGAAATTCCTGAAAAATCATGATATATTAACAATATAGAGGTTCTTTTAATGGATTATTCAGTGATATTAGCGGATGTATTGAAAGGGAGGGAAGAATGAAACCTGCTCAAATTGTTGTAGCTTCTATTTTTATTATCACGTTACTGTTTAATGTTTGGTCCGGAACGACGACGGTTGTTTTACAAAATGCAGAAGAAGGTGGTTACCACGGCTGTAAGGATTCCTGGATAGACAATTCTTTAGATTGGCCTAACCATGAAAATACATCACTTTTCTTACTGTATGAATTATGCTCGTCGTGAAGTGGCGACGTAATATATGAGGTCCGGGCGATCTTTAAATTTGACGTTTCAACACTTCCAGCAGGCTCAGAAATATTAGAATCAGTAGTTTCCTTATATCCCTTTCAATTATCCAGTATTGTCGGTAACGGTCCGAAAACACTTTATAATCTTACTACGGCATGGGAAGATTCCACAGCCACATGGTCTGATCCATGGAATAAGAAAGGCGGCGATTTTTCCAGTACTCCATTGGCGAAAAATGACAGTGATACCACTCATGTTTGGGAAGATTTTGATGTCACGCCGGTAATAAAAGGTGTCGTTGAAAATGACGATCCGAACATCGGCTTTATTCTTAAGTTTGACGATTATGAAGAGGGCTATGGTGTGTATTACTATTCGTCGGAGCATATTGACGCTGCACTGAGACCAAAACTGACCGTTACATACGCTCTTGATGACGATGAACCACCGACCGTTGAGGTAACCACTCCCAAAACAGGTACTGTCTGGACAGAAAATAGTCTCCATTCTGTCAGATGGAAAGCAACTGACAATAATGTTATAGCATCGACTGCACTCTATTTCAGCTCGGATAATGGAGCGACCTGGTCACTTGTTGATAGTCTCATTGGGTATAAGCAATTTTATTCCTGGACAATTCCCAATACAATTTCTTCTGAGTGCAAAATCAAAGTTTTTGCCTATGATGTGGATAATAATGTCGGCAGTGATGAATCGGATTTATTTACTATTGATGCCGCAACGGGAATCCAGAACGTGGTTTCTGAAGTAAGTAATGCAATTCTTTTAAAGAGGAATGCCGGGACCTATTTGGTTCACATTCCATTTCATGAAAAGAGTGTTGTAACTATCTCAGACAGTAGAGGGAGAACATTGTATTCTTTCAGCGCTGATGCCGGGAACCAGTGGTATACCGTTCCAAAAAGACTGAGCCGCGGTGTGCATATAATTACCGTGGAAACATCAAATGATATGTTTGTCAAAAAGTTCAACTTGATTCATTAGTATTGTTTAATATTTTCGATATTATTGCATAATAAAAGCTATGGATTTAAGTTTCCATAGCTCTTCTTTTATCGTTACCGTAACCCTTTAACGATACCGGCATCCTCACCGATAAACGTAACCAATTATATAGTCTACAAAAACGTTAAAACAGGTCTACAGAAAAATCAAAATTTTAATGCGGTTCCTATTATCAACGTGTATATTGATGGAGAGGATATTGCATTATTACTCATAACAGCGTAACTATTATTTATTTAGAATCAAGATAACAGAATGATAGATAGTTTCGTACTCTTGCTCGTAAACGTAATCGGACTGGATGTTCTCGCAGGGCGGGAGAATATTTGGAAAATGATTAAGATTACGATGCAGTACCGGACCGGGGAACTATTGAAATTTTTTGCAAAGAGCAGGTAGAGATAATCTATTCATCCCCAACATATTCCGGCAATAGTAAAAGTGCACAATCATCACCAGTTAGTCAATATATGATTTATACCTTACAGGGAAAGCTTGTTCATATTGGGAAGGGAACAGTGCAAAATAGTATAATAACTAGACAGATGAAGAATGGTGTCTATATTTTTTACTCACCGGAAAAACATACTATCAAACGGTTGGTATTACTACCCTGATGTTCTGTTGAAAAGGAAGATATCCTGCCTGTCGTATAAAAAGGACTCTGTAGCTTTCGCAACAGAGTCCAAGGAAGGAATGGGCTAACTATGGAAGATTATTACTAACCTTTCCATATTTTACTATTGTCTGATCATTCGTTTTCTGTTTTCTCTGTTTTTCTTAAAGGGTATTGCGTTTCTATTTCTCGTCTGTGGTTCGGAAGATACTGCTCTTTTGTTAAGGCGATCACCTGACCAGTCTATTTCGTATACAACGTCACCCACTGCATAGAAAATTGACTCTTCATCCGGGCAGAGACTCGCAAGAAAGAATGCATCATTATCGAGATATATTGTTTCTATTATTTTGACCCCATTAATCCAGGTCACCAGGGAATGATAGCCCGGTGGTATATAACAGATAGACCAGAACTCTTCAACAGGAATGCACAGATCAGCATACACCGTTCCCAGGGTGAGATCACAGCTTAATTCCATGCCATACGGTGTACTTAATACAACTAATAATTTTGTCGTTACATACCAGTTATACTGGTCCCACTCTTCCGTTGAAAAGAGGAATGCAAAATCATCAAATCCGTCACCATTAAAGTCGGAACGAACATAGCAGGGCAGGTCGAACGGATCATACGGTGTGTTTGACGGATATAAATATTCACCGTACCGGTTAAGATGCGGAGAAAAATATCCTGTGGCATAAGGAGCAATCGCTGCTTTAACGGAATAAGGTATACTGAGCCAGGTATTTACATAGGGGCCGGTGTCAATAGGATCGTCGTTCTCATCAGGAGGTACCTCAATAACACCGATACAGCCGATTGACATAAGCAGTAAGCCGATGGTTAACAGGAATATCTTTTTCACAAGAACCTCCTTTAGGATATTGCTATGGTATCTCTTTTTCATATTCACCTATGAATAGATCAAATACCTTGCCAAACTCTGAAATCGTTGAAATTAGGGTGTTTGAGGGCATTTCCAAAATTTTTATAATATGATTTTTCGGGAACAGAATCTCACGGTTTGGAAAATAATTATGGAGGTGCTTTTGTAAGTTGTTGTTATTAAGAAAGATACGGCAATCAGAAAAAACGGGAATTATTTCCCGCTGTTACATTTTTTTGTTTCTGTTAGGAATCTTGTAATAAATGACCAAGTTTGCTGTTGGTTGAAGTTGTACCGGCACTCTCTTTTCTTGTAACCGTTCACAGGTTACATCGCCTTTTTCTGTGAAAAATCGTTATGATGTC
>CBDVBE010000394.1:0-5969 GCA_965372145.1 uncultured bacterium
GAACACATTGATCGAATCCCTTTTTCAGTGAAATTATATATTCTAAAATTATGCCGGAAATAACCATTCAACCCATTTATCATGACCGATTAGCCCAAATCCATGCCTTGATTCTTGAGGAAGATCCGGTCTTTTTGACGAGTTCTATGGGATTTGTCCCTGTGCTTGAGGAAATACAAAGACAGACGGTAAACGATCCTGATTTTGACCCGGAGCTTTTACTCGGCGCTTTCATACAAGACGAACTTGCAGGAAGCATTATGGGTATCCGCCGCCCCTGGAAGGAATCACAAAAGCATACCGGTTTTATTAAATGGATTATTGTTAAAAAAAAGTACCGCAGGCAAAATATCGGCCGGATGTTGATAGAAGAGTGTGAAAAACTGCTCGAAATAAAAGGTGCGAAAACACTCCAGTATGGCGGCAGCGCCCCGTTATACCTTTTTCCCGGCGTCCCGAGAGAATCTGACGGCCTTATTTCATTGCTTGAATCTCGTGGTTGGAATAAACAATCTGACCGCGTGAGCCTCTTTACGTATCTTGATGAAACAACCATTACCGAAGAACTGTTTTATGTATTCCTAAATGAAAACCGGTTTGTTCACATTGCAATCGCAACACCAGAGGATGAGAAAGAAACCAGTGGCTTTATCACTCATGAGTTCACTCCGTCGTGGGCTAAAGAGGCTTGTGCAGCAATACATAATCCCAAAGAGGCCTTCTGCTCAATATTACGGGAAGCAGAATCAAATACAGTTATCGGCTTTGCTGCGGTAAACGGCACGAATCCCTATTGGTTCGGCCCCATGGGTGTTCGTCCGGATTTGAGGAAAAAGGGTCTGGGCCGGCTACTGGTTTATCACACGTTCCTTACTGCTCAAAATCGGGGAATGCCCCACCTTATGATCCCGTGGATAAACGGGAAAGAGACATTCTATAACAGATTCGTAACCAGAATGCGGTGGCAGGTGTATTATAAGTTTGAAAAAACTATCAGATACATCTATTGTTAATATACGAATCTATTCTATCAACGTTTTATCGGAAAGGTGGTTTTTATGGCAGACGCTGCTATGAATAAAAAGATCATTAATGCTAAAGGACAGACCTGTCCCACGCCGGTGGTATTGACTAAAAAAGCTCTTGCTGAACTCAATATTGGTGGGGAAATGGTTGTTCTCGTTGATAATGAAACTGCAAAATCAAATGTTGAAAATTTCCTCAACAGCAACGGTGCCGCCTGCGAAACATCTGAGGAAGGTGGTATATTCACTATTGAGGTAAAAAAAGGACAACCCGTACTACTACCACAACAAGAAACAACACAAACTTGTGGAGATAGTCATATGAAACATGTTATCGCAATAAAAAGCAACCGGATGGGCCATGGCTCTGATGAGCTTGGAGAGATTTTAATTCGCGCATTTATCAACACGATCCAGGAAGTGCAGCCGCTCCCTGAAGCGGTGATATTCTACAACAGCGGTATCGAGTTTGCATTGAAAGACTCGCCGGTGCTGGAAAGTCTGCTGGAGCTGGAAAGTATGGGTGTCACTATTATTGTTTGCGGTACCTGTGTACAGCATTTCAACCAGAAGGAGAATGTGGCTGTCGGTACCATATCAAACATGTATGACATTCTGGAAATCCTCTCCCGCGCGAGTCATGTAGTTACCCCTTAGTAACGTTAGGATGTTTTCAGCGGGACACAATTTGACATTTCTACAATCGTTAACAACAAATAACCTACTGTAGCAATAGGGATTCCTACCTCAATATAGAATTATTTTCTTTAATATTACTTCTTCTCATATAGGGAATTCCCCGTGACAAATAGTATCTTTTATCTATTCCGCTGTTCGTTTCAGTTTCATTAATTCTACAAAAAACTATCTCCATCACTTGTTATTGCACCTCAGTAATCGATTCATTTCTTTACTGGAAGGTTCGTTATGGATATCAGTAAAAAAAACCATAACCGGTTGAATACGGCAGTTAACGAGAAAGAGGAGTTATATCGTTCACTTATTGAATTAAGTCCTGATCCGGTGATTATCATACAGGACGATGTGCATAAATTAGTCAGTTCTGCGTTTACAAAATTATTCGGTTATACAAAATCGGATGTGAATAATGGATTACCTTTTTTACAAATTGTAAAAGATGAGGAGAAAGAAGATGTTACACAGCGGCATAAAGCACGGCTTGAAGGGAAAAAACTTCCGAGAACATACCGGACTGATCTTATTGCGAAGGACGGCAGACATATCCCCTGCGAGATGTCGGCAACATTAATTCACTATCAAAACCATCCTGCAGACCTTGTGATTATCAGGGATATCAGCGAACGTTTGCAGGTTGAAAAAGCTCTGCGCGAGTCGGAGGAACGTTTCAGGCGCGTCTTTGAAGACGGCCCACTCGGTATGATGCTCTCCCGGCCGGATAACACCCTGGTCAGTGTAAACAATCGTGCCTGTGAAATGCTTGGTTACACTGAAGAGGAAATTAAAGCGCTCGGAAAAGACGCTTTTATCCATCCCGATGATTTCGATCTTGAGAGTAAGGGGAAATTAAAGGCCCTGCTATCCGGAGAACTGCCGTACCTGAAAAAAGAGGTACGCTATATTCATAAAGATGGAGATATTATCTGGGCAGACACGACCGGCTGCTTAATCCGTGATCAACAGGGGAAACCGCTCTATATGCTTGCCATGCTGGAAGATACCACCACCCAGCGTAAAATGGAGGAGGAGCTGAGAAAAATTCAGAAGCTTGAATCTATCAGTATCCTTGCCGGCGGTATTGCACATGATTTCAATAATATTATGACCGGTATTATTGGCGGTATCTCGCTGGCAATGACAGAAGTCTCCTCCGGTACTGCTGCCATGCAGACACTTCGGGATACACAAAAAGCAGCGTTCCGCGCCCGTGATCTCACCCAGCGGCTCCTTACCTTTTCCAAAGGCGGCGCTCCTATTTTACAGGCGACCTCAATAAAAACATTACTGAAAGATTCGGCAAATTTTGCAATTCATGGTTCTAATGTAACCTGCACGTATGTTCTACCCGATGATCTGCAACAGGTGAAAATTGATGAAGGACAGATCAGCCAGGTGATAAACAACCTGGTTATTAATGCGGTTCAGGCTATGCCGGAAGGTGGTATAATAACAATAGCAGCGGAAAATGTAATTCTCTGTAATGATGATATTGTCTCTCTCGATCCGGGTAAGTACATCAAAGTCATTGTGACTGATCAGGGGATCGGAATACCGGAAACCCACCTTACAAAGATATTTGATCCTTTCTATACGACCAAGACAAGGGGGCGCGGCCTGGGACTTGCCACATCATACTCAATTATTAAAAGACATAACGGTCATATCTCTGTTGAATCCGAGGTTGATAAAGGCTCCACCTTTACCTTTTATCTGCCGGCATCCGACTCTGATGGAAAAAAGAGAAAACCGGAAAAACAAAAAATTCAATCGGGTTCCGGAACTATTTTAATTGTTGACGATGATGAAGTAGTACGATTGGCTGCAATGAAAATCCTCTCCAGCCTCGGGTATACCGTAGATTGTGCGGTGACCGGTGAGGAAGCAGTTGAAAAATATTCAGCGTCCATGAAAGCAGGCACGCATTTTAACCTTGTGATAACGGATCTCACTATCCCCGGCGGCATGGGTGGGGTTGAGACGACGGCTGAGTTGAAAAAAATCAATCCTGCCGTTAACGTTATCGTTTCAAGCGGGTACTCAACAGACCCTGTCCTTGCGAATTATGAAGCATATGGCTTTACCGGAAAAATTGCCAAACCTTATACCGTTCAGGATATGAGTAAAGCAATCTCGGCAGTTATGACAACCGTATAATTTTAATTCTGAATAGCGCGATCAAGCTTACGCTTTCCTTATATCTTTTTTATATTTTAAAAAGAACGCTTACGGTGATTTTTGTATCATCGAACATTTTATTATTACAGACGTAATAGTATAATAGTAACAAACAACCGTATGAGGGATTATGCAATGTAGCACATAAAGCAATTTCCATTATTCCATCACCCCAGATAATGACTTGTCAATGAAGAATGTTTTTGCCATAATTAGTGCTTGTCCGAAAACGTCATTCCCGAATGTTTCTATCGGGAATCCACGCCTCTATTTGTCAAAAAACACTGGATTCCCGCCAGAAGCATGCGGGAATGACGTTAAAAAGGTAGTTTCCGGCCAGACACTAATTAGTAGTATCATATGTGTATCTTGTATATCAATTATTCTTATGAGTGCCGGTGGGTGTACAAAAAGAGATACCCTGCCGCAGGCGTCTGATTCCCATATGGTGCCCTGCCAGGAAGTCGGCGCTTCAACCCTGTATGCATATGACGGCCCCCATCTGATATGGATCCTGGATTCGGACTATTCATTCAAAACCCTTGAAGACACGAGCTCCATGCTGGTCGTACCGGTCAGAATGAGTATCTTTGATACGACCGGCACTAAAACCACGCGTGTTCTTGCCGACTCGGGAAGAACAACGAAAGAGATGGAACGCTTTTTTGTATGGGGTAATGTATATATTAAAAATTATGACGACCAGATTATTAAAAGTGAAACCCTGTGGTGGAACAAGCAGACGCGAATGGTCGGCTCTGATGATTTTGTTGAAATCAGAACACCCGATGGCGATGTGCTGCGCGGTAAAGGGCTTGACGCTACCGAATCATTCTCTCAATGGACATTACGCGAAAATGTAAGCGGTGAATTCCCCAGTTTCCAGGATCGGATGGAAGAGGATGAAGAGTTTTAAACTGTCAACTTGTACCAATTTCCTTTTCATTTCCGCAGTAATGCTATTCACTCTTTCTGCGAATTCTTCAACCCTGATACTACGCAACGCCAACTATAACCGCAATTCACTGGTGAAAGGTAAACTGGTCAGTGTCCTTGAAGGAAACGTGATATTCAAGTATGATGATGCTATCATTCGCTCGGACAAGGTAACCTGGTACCGCAGAGACGGCAGGGCATACTTTACCGGCCACGTCCGTATCACCCAGCACGAACAGGTACTTAACTGCGATCGTATGACCTATACCCGCAACGACAAGAAAATTATTGCAAAGAGAAATGTCGACTTCTTTGACAAAGAGGAACAGGTGCGGGTTGTCGCGCAGCATGCAGTATATTTTCTTGACACCAAACACCTTACGCTTACAAAAAACCCGAAAATGTTTCAATACGACACGGCACGGGCGGAAACGCTCACCATCGTTGGCGATAAAATGATCTATAACGATTCTCTCCAACTGGCATCTGCAGAAAAAAATGTGCATATACTGAAAGGACTGCTGAAAGCAGATTGTGAATGGGCAACGTATGACCTGAAAACAGATGTGGCCTATCTTCGTAAAGACCCCTGGATCTTTTATGACATTCATGAGCTTACCGGCGATTCCGTTGATCTCTTTTTCATCGATAAGATATTACAAGGTGTCTCTGTCATGCGTAATGCAAAGGGATTCCATCGTGATGTCACCCTGCGGGATACTATCTATACCAAAGTGACCGGTGATAGTATTTACATGGATATTTCCGATTCGGGTACCATAGAAACGATCTGGACCTACGACAATGCTACCACCATCTATTATTCGTCAGAGACTCCCCATCTGGTTAACGAAGGGATCGGCAAGGTCCAGCGGCTTAACTTCGTTCACGGCACTACCGGTACGCTTACCATCTCCGGAAATGCGGAGTGCGTCTATTATCTTGAAGAAGAGAAAGAATCAGGGATGAACGAGGCAAACGGCGATGATATTCTTATTCATTTCAGGGAAGGGAAAGCGCATTATATAAAACTTATCGGGGGAGTGCGCGGGACCTATTATGCCGAAAAATATAAATAGAGAGGTAATTGCAAAAGTCGTTTTTGGATCCCTAAATCCCTTATTAAGGGACTTT
>CBDVBE010000395.1:0-5968 GCA_965372145.1 uncultured bacterium
CCACATATTCTGGGTAAACATTTTAATAAAGTTTAAAAACCTTTGCTTTTTAGTGCTTTTATCTCCCGTTCAGTTAAATACCTATACGCTCCCCTTTTCAAATTGCTCAGTTTAATCACACTGAACTGTATTCTTTTCAATCTGACTATTTCATACCCAAGCGTCTCAAACATACGTCGAATCTGCCTGTTCTTCCCCTCGTAAAGATCAATCTCATACCAGTACTTTTCCTTTGCGGATTTAACCGCAAGTTCTCTGATAGCGCCTGCCCGCAATATCTGCCCCTCTGATGACACGCCGGCATGAACCATTGATTCAGCATCTTCTTTCTTTAACAACCTGGAAATCTTAACCTGATATACTTTTTTAATATGAAATCGTGGATGAGTAAGGCTATGAATCAAATCTCCATCATTTGTTAATAACAACAGCCCTTCCGAATTTCTATCCAATCTACCGATATATTTTAGGATATCTGCATTACAACCGTTTTTTTTCAGTGCATCATATATAGTTTCTCTTCCCTGTGGATCTTTTGCAGTAACCAGGGTCCCCCGGGATTTATGATAGGCAATATACTCACGTCTCTTAATCTCTTTCATTATCCGGCCTGCATATTCCACTCTGTCTTTACCCGGATTGACTTTAACACCCAGCGTTGTAATTTTCTTACCATTTATTCGAATTTTACCGGAAGCTATAATAGTATCACATTCCCTTCGTGATCCAAGTCCACATTGGGCAAGATAACGGTTAAGCCTGATATTCTTTGGTATATTATTTTTTTCCACGATCCTCTTCCTCTAATAGTGTTGCCAGATCCGCCAGGTTCTCCACTGCGACAACATTAATTCCAACAATTCTTGAAATTCGTGCTATCGAATATCCATCAAGAGTATACTCCTTATAATTCAACATTACGTTTGGGACTATAACGGTATCTACTTTTCCCTCTTTCCGACGAATCGTTCGTAGTACATCATGCGCTGTTATAAGTCCGGCGACAGTAACAGATTCACCCAGGTAACCATTGCGCACCGGTTCTATATCTAATGTATAATTGGGGAAAAAGGTTTTCAGCCCGTCTACAATTTCTTTAACATATGGCAAAGCACTCATTGAAGAAAGTATCAGATAAGATTTTACTATTTTTTTCAGCACTCGATTCTTTTTATTCTGATTTTGAAGATTCGTCCGAACCTGCAGCCATTCATCTTTCAGCAACCGGATTAACCCGACACCGTTTTCAATCTGTGGGTATTCTTCATAATATTTACCGGTCGGAATAGGAATCCCTGCTCTGAGAAATAATTCATCAGCGAGAAACAACCTCCTGATTCCACTCTTCTTTTTGTCCTGCTCACTCACTGTATCAACCACCCTGCAAATACGTTTCGCATCTTCCGAGGAAACCGGTCTTAGATTATTTCTTTGATATTTTGTCAGTCCGACAGGAACAACTGCTATTGATAAAAGACCTTTTTTAAAAGATAAAAGATCACGGATGGTCTTTTTTAATACGGCGCCATCATTGATACCCGGACATACTACTATCTGGGTATGAAAAGTAATACCATGAACCTCCAGTTCCCTGAGTTGATCCATTATTTTTCCGGCATTTTTATTATTAAGGATATTGCGACGAATGTCCGGATCGGTTGCATGAACAGAGATGAAAAGCGGTGCGAGTCCCAGCTCGATAATCCTGTCCATTTCATTTGCAGTAATTGATGATAATGTTATGTAGTTACCGTTAAGAAAGGAATATCTGTAATCCTCATCTTTAACATACAGGCTCTTTCTTAAGCCACGTGGCAACTGATCAATAAAGCAGAAGATACACCGGTTCCTGCACCTTCTCACCGGCGCTGGAATAAACTCGATACCAAGTAATTCTCCCGGTTGACGAATCAAATCTATAGTTTTTTTCTTATCCTTTCTGAGGAATGCTATCGTAAGGTTTTCACACGATGCGAAATAAGTAAAATCCAGGTCGTCTGCAACCGATTCGCCGTTAACAGAAAGGATTATATCATATTTTCGAAGCCCCGCTGCATGTGCCGGAGACGCAGCGTGTATCTTTGCAATACGGATGCCGGTAGATTTACCGCTTTTTCTGGTAGACATTGTACCTGCAACTTACAAATTTTATTATATGTTAATTCCGTAGTATTACAATAGCCACCTGAAAGGTGTTTTATAAATAAACTATTGCATTCTAATTATTAATTTGATAATATAATACTTGCAGGAAATACTTTTCATTTGACGGTTATAAAGGTATTATTATAAATAGTATACAATTGTTTATATAGTACCCTTTTATAAAGAATCACCAGTTGCCTAATGTCAAAGCAGTACCTACCAGCAGGAGGTATTATTGTGGATGTGAAAATGATTAGACTAGGAATAAGTCTTGTTGTTATTGTCATCGGACTTTTTGTCTGTTCAATTCATGATGATGCGGGAAATCCGGTCATCACCAGTGAAACGGTACAGGAAGAGATCCCGCGTATTACCATACTGCCATTTGACCCAGTCGAAAGTGGAGACACAATAGCCATCATGATATATCTTTGGAAGGATACTACTAATATTACCCCTATAGCAAACGCATCCGTTTCAGTGTCCGTATCGCACGGATGGCTTTCCGGCACTTCAATTACCACTGACAACAGCGGGTATGCAACGGTTCTTTTCAGCGATACCCTGCTCGCGGCAAACAGTGAAACGCGGGTAATTACCTTTCAATATCTCTCGGCAGACACCAGCGCTGACATTACGGTTTCAAACGAAACGATCGTCCTGCAAAAGCACTATATGACTATCGATGCGAGCAGTTATGTTATCTTTGCAGACGGTATCAGCACCTCCACTATTACGGTTAAAATTAAAAATGAGACTTTCAATCCGGTAGCCGGTGAGACAATTTTATTTACCACAACTGCCGGTGATATTACTGCAAGCGATGTCACCGTCTGCAACGGTGTGGCGACAGCAACCCTGACCAGTGAGAAAAGGAATGTGATCGCACTCGTCACCGCCTCGATGACAAGTGATACAGCAAAAGAAGCCACGACAAAGGTTGAATTCACCGGTATAAACATCTCAACAGTTGCTGAACCAAAAAGCATTATCCCCAATAGTATCGACTCCAGTATTATTACCACGACACTGAAAGATGCTGCCGATCATTCAATTACAGGTGAAAGAGTAGATTTTCATAATAAACCCGGTAGTAATGCTATAATAACTGTTATCGATACAGTGACCGATACACGTGGTAAAGCACGGTGTAAAGTTGTTGGAACAGGTATAGGCTCAGATACAATAATTGTAAAGGCGGCTGGTGATTCTTCTGAGGCTGTTATTAATTACTCCTCAAATTATATCGTAATTGATACGACACCTGCTATCGGCACTATACATACTTACTGCGCTAATGGTATTGATTCGACATTAATTACAATTACCTATTACGAGGCAGATCAAGTTACTAAAATCAGCGGCGCGACGGTTAATATCAGTGTTACTTCAGGTTCTATAGTTACTCTTTTTACAAAAGTAGGTACTACCGATGTAAATGGCCAGTTAGCTTTTTATTTGAAAAATCCTGATTTTGCAACTACTGCTACAATCTCTGTTACAGCATTTAAAGGTGGAGAAATTACAAACGGTACATTGGACGTCTATTTCAAGGCAGACATTATTTCACGCATTGAGATAATTGGCTCCCCTGAAGTTATTACCACAGGCGGGGACATTGCAGCTATCAATGCGACCGCATTTGATAACAAGGATAACCGGGTAAAAGACGCTGTATTATCTTTTAAATTAGCAAGCGGACCGGGGGCCGGCGAATATCTTAATCCACCAACAGCTGTAACCGATGCGAGTGGCACGGCTGTTACAACTCTTGTTTCGGGTAGCTCTCCCAGCACCCAGCAGGATGTGTGGGTCATTGCATGTAGCTTCTCAGGGATTACATCCAAGGTATTCAAATTTACTATTGCCGGACCACCTGCCTATGTCACATTTCGAAAGGATGTTGGTGATATAGTGGAATTTCCTGATGGGACCTATGGATTAAATTGCGCGGCTCTTGTTACTGATATAAACAGGAACCCTGTTAAAGATGAAACGAAAGTCACTTTCAGCATGCAAATTACGGGTTTCAATATCTTTACCAAATTCGCCTATATTGATACCCTCGGTTTCGTAACGTGGGCTTTTGTGGATACACTTCTTGTATTTGAAGATTTAAATGATAACTACATCAATGATCCCGGTGAAACTGACCATACTGGATATCCACTTCTTAGAGGGGAAGACGTCGTCTGGTCTGAAGGAGATCGTAACTATAATCCAGGCCCGGCTTTCTATGATTATAATTGTAATGGACGAAGAGATTACAATTCGAGCCATTATGGTTATGAGCCTCCGGAAACCATATATGATTTCAATGGTAATGGTGTGTTTGATACGTACGAGCCATTAGTAGATAAAAGTATTTCAGATAATGACTACGAGGAACATCCTGATTTCATCTCAGATATTTCACTCTATATCCCTGGTACTCCGCAAATTCCTTTTGGCTATCCTGACATGGATTGGAATAATAACGGAGTTCCCGATCCCGCAACGACAGTAATTGTCAATAAAAATGTTCCAACCGCAAATGGAAAGGCTCCAAATCAAATTATGTACGGACCGAGTGATGCTTGGCGGTTACGTGTAAAGATATGGAGAGAAAGTCAAGGAGTAACCTCGTTAAGTCCAGAAGAATTTATACTACCTATTGAAATAGGAGATGCACCATATTATGATTACTATGGTGGGAAAAAATATTATTAAACAGGATGACAAATGGTAAAAAATAATCTATTCATTCTCTATTTGATTTTTTTCGTCATTATCAGTATTACCACCAGTAACGCATCAAATCTTGCGAATCCTGTCGCCCCCATTCCCGATGCACGGGTAGGCATTGGAGTTTCATATCATTTAGGGGGCTATACCATTACCAACCAGGAGATACCATCCCTGTTGAATCGTATTCATGCACGTATCAGCTACTCTCCATTTACCTATTTCAATTTTGGTATTGATCTTGGTGTTACTCAAATGGAAGTGGCAGCGGACACTCTGGATACATTGGTGTATGAAGTTTTTCATGGTAATTATAAATTCTCCTTTGGTGTGCATATTAAAGTTTCATCACCGTTTTTTAAAGACATTGTCGGTCTCGTTGGTATTGGACAGGGTACCCTATTTTCATCTGAAAATAAAGCCGGCGCCATGTATGGCGGATTTGACGGTGCAGGAGCTGCCGGTTTCCTTGTGCATATTAAAAACGTCGGCTATTTTGCAGCGGGAGCTAAACTATATGTGATACAGGGAGAAAACAGGAGTTATAATAGTGATGAGGAACACTTTTACTCAAATGTCAACAACCTTCGCGGATGGGTAGCATTTGACTACTTTCCAAAAATTAAAGCTATTGCAAAATATATTCCCTATATTTCACTTGAGGTTTCGATCGCACCGGATGTTGCTTTTGGTGAAAAAGCACCTATTCAGGAAATCAGTTTCTCCATTGCAGTTGGTTCAATTACCAAACGGCTCTATGGTGAACCCTCTTCAATGGAATGGCATCCATAACAAACTGAAAGTATAGTTTACAAACTATACAACCCACACAGAAATAAATCTCAGCCGACAGTAGTGCGGTAGTTTTTCGCTTGGATATAAAAAAGGGGATTGATACTAATCAATCCCCTTTACATTTCTATTTAATAATAATATTCTTACATAAAGAGATCTTTAATCTTAGACCAGTTAGTCCATTTAGTAATATTTTCTGTTTTCCCTCTCGCTTTTACTTCTTTTTTCTTTGTCTGCACATTCTCTACCGCTTTTCCATTTTTCTTTTGAGCAGTAGTATTATCTCCTGCATACGCAGTAAAAA
>CBDVBE010000396.1:0-5960 GCA_965372145.1 uncultured bacterium
TTTAAGAAAAAGAAGAAATCAACTGAACTCTATACAGAGTGTAATCAGAAAATCGCGGCTGTTGCAGAGCAGTTGAAACTGGTACAAAGTAGTAACTCAGAGGATTACGAGCTATGGACTCATGCGGAAGAGCTTGCTGAAGAAGCTGTGTATGCGGTGACAGATTTGAGAAAGAGTGTACTCAATGTAAACCGGCATCGAACCTGTAAATCTTCGGTGCGTACGGTAGTTCTTTTAGATTCCTGTATTCAATTACTTAATGCGTTATATGAAAATATTCAAGATCAGTCTTCTCTTGATGAACTGAATACCGGGCACAAAGCGATTGCTGATTTTTCTTTGGGTATGGGCAAATATTTTCGAAAATCCAATCTGGTTTCATATCCCTTTCTAGTAATAAGACATTTCATTTTTTATAGCATTTTTAACCGTGAATATTTACGGAAATATGAGAATGAATTAGAAGAGACATCCGTGTTTGACAATACGCTTAGGCCGTATATGCAATTTTTTCGTTATGCACTGCTCCGTGACTGGGGAGAGAAGGCTATTGAGGGTAAGAACCGTTGGCTGTTTTACAAACAGGGAATGCAGTACCTGCTTCGCCCGTATGTGCTTGACCGCCGTTCCGTTGTGGTGGACCCGGAGGATACCCCGATAAAGGATAATGTCCTTGATACCATCGCTGCATTCAAAGAGGCCCTTGATGAAAAGAACATCGAATTGATGGTTATGATAGTTCCCGGCAAGGCATCTATTTATCCGGATATCCTCAGCAAACGGGTAGCGCCTGATAAAGCGGGAACAAGAGGGCACTCACTTCGGTTGATGCAGGAACTGAGCAGCAGGGGTATTGAAACAATTAACCTGTTTTCCGCGCTCGCAGAAGCTCGTAAAAGAGATAAAGAGTATGGCGATTCGCTCTACCTGTCTCAGGATACCCACTGGAAAACACGTGGTGTACGGGTTGTGGCAAAAACAGTCGCTGAACAGATACGAGCTAAAAGCTGGTTCAACCAGCTGGGCCAGACAGTGGAATACGCCCTGGATACCATTACTGTTGAACGAGACGGTGACATTCGGGTCATGGCCAATTTGCCCGATTTTAAGCTGCCCTTTTTTACCATGCCGTTTATTAAGGAAAAAACTACCTGTTATCAGGTATATCAAGTCAGGCGCGGTGAGGACAGCACGGTTGTTTCAAAAAATTTGTTCCGCGATGATTACCGAAGGTCAAAGATACTGATTCTTGGTGACAGTTTCTCACGAATATACCAATCGGATGAACCGCGTTCAGCAGGCTGGATATCACACCTGGCATATGAACTGTCGTTACCGGTATGCTCAATTGTCAGTGATGGCGGCGCGTCAACCCTGGTGCGGGAAAAACTTGAACGCAAAAAGGGTGTGCTCCGGGGTAAAAAACTGGTTATCTGGGAGTTTGTTGAACGGGATATCAGGTATGGTGCTGAGGGGTGGAGAGATATAAGGCTATAAAATTTGAGTGGACTCTTAAAATTTTACAACAAGGGAAACCGGTATTTAACATGGCAGTAGGGGTACAAAATTTTGTACCCCTACTGCGCTGAAACGTACTTTAAATACAGTAGACAGACTTTTTAGAGTGCACTCAAATTTGAATAACGAATATCGAATAAGGAATGTTGAATGTTGAAGTATTTAATTACCATACTACTTGTATTTTACTGCGAAATATATACAGCTTCTTACAAAGAACTCGTACCTGACTTTAACAGGAAAGAGTCTCTTGTTATGATACGGCAAATTGACAGGCCTACTATGGCGAATCTTGATTATGCCGCCTATATGAATAATCCGGTCCGGTATGATCCTGAGAAGTTCAAACCGGTGAAGCCACGTAAACCGAGGACCATTAACCATATGACATTCAACGACAATTTACAGTCAGCGGTAAACACGCTTGCGGAGACACCGTTAACTGAAGAGGAAAAGAACAATCCTGTTGCCTGGATTCCGCTTCAGAATCTGTTATGGTGCGAGTTGAAAATGGATGGGTTGAAAAACATCGGCAGTGCGATTAACGGGTATAAATGGTCTGATCCGAGTATTTACAAGCCGTACCAGGAAGTCGTCTCCTGCTATCTCCATAAAGTGGAAACTGGTGATGAAATCTGGGTAAACGTTGAGTTTAGCCCGTGGGTCACCTTCTTATCCGGAATTACCGATACCGACAATGACGGGTTTTTAGAGATATACGGAAAGTTGAATTGTGAATCAATTGATACAGAGATAATTGCCAAAGTGACCACATGGATACGGGGTAAATATCAAAAAGATATTCTTACCGAAGAGCAGGTCATAGACTGGATCACGGTACTGGCTTCTTACTGGTATCCGACGCTGAATACCGATATGGTTGACATGAGCAGTCAGACGAAATGGCCTAACGAGCATACCGAAAAGAAAATAAGAAAGAAATTAAAAAAGATTTCCGTTGATAATCCTATCGCGGTTGTCAGGGGCAATCCTCACGGTAAACCGATTTATAATGTCTACCTCGTATCCGGTATGGGTAAAAAAGTGGTAGAGAAGAAAACAACCGTAGTAAAAGTTGACAAAAAAATTGATACGCAGGTCTCGGTGAATTTTACCAATAATACGAAGCTGTTTCAGGAAGAGCTTGCCGCTCACGGGAACTCTTATGATGCGTGGTTTAAAAGCTGCAGTACACAAATCAATGCCCGGAAAAAGATACTGAATGAACTTCCTACCGGTCAGATGGGATTTAAGGGTGTGGGTGACTGGGTGTTCTTTCGTAAATCTCTGGAATATACCACCGCGGGTGATCTCGCGTTGCAGGCAGCGGAGAAAAATCCACTGGCCCATCTCGAGGCATTTAAGAAGTTTTGTGATCAGAACAATATCAATCTTCTCTTTGTGGCGGTGCCCACCAAGGCTGAAGTCTATAATGAGAAGGTTGGCATTGGACAGAGCGGTAAAGGAGCGGATATTATTAATCCCTATGGCCGAAAGATACTTGCTGATTTGCAGAAGGCGGGTGTTGAGGTCATAGATCTGCTGCCCCATTTCCTCGCGGCAAAGAAGGATGACACCGACTCAACTGAACAGGTATACCAGCGGCAGGATACCCACTGGACAAATCGCGGTTTACAAATTACTGCCAAGCTTATTGCGGATCGAATAAAAGAGTATGCCTGGTATTCGAAACTGTCTTCACAAAAGAGAAAATATACGATTAAAGATACGACCTTCACCCGCATGGGTGATATTATCGCGCGGTTGCCTGAATCGGAACAGACAAAATATCCGCCTGCTGCGCTAAAGGCGCAACGAGTATTGCGTGAAGATGGTAAACGCTATAAGGGCAATCGGAATGATCCTGTTATGCTCATTGGTGACAGCTTCACCGGTGTGTTTGAGTTGGTGGATTGTAAAAGCGCGGGTATTGGTGCGAACATAGCGGCGAAGACCGGTTCGGGTGTTGATATCATCACCAGTTGGGGGGGCGGGCCCCTGGTGCGCAATAAAATGCTCCGTGCCCGGAAAAACGACCTGGGTGCCAAGAGGTTAATTATTTATATGATGGTTACGCGTGATTTATACAATTACAGTCAGGGGTGGGAGGAGTTGAAGGTGGAATAGAATCCACACTCACTGCGTAAGACCCCCTGTCAGGGGGTAGGATTATCACCTTCGGTGATGAGAGAAATGAGAGTAGCGATTAGCGAATGGTGATTGACGAATTGCGAAGTTGAAAACGAGCATGAGAAAGAGCAAATACCATGTAGAGGCCGGCGTTGAGGGCGAAGGACAATTGGAACTGTCATTTCGACCGAAGGAACAAGGTGCCCATGGTAGAAATATTTTTTCTTTAAAAATTATAATTAATTGTTCGATATTCGTTATTTAATCGATCCCCCACTCACTGTGTAAGACCTCCTGTCAGGGGGTAGGGTTATCACCTTTGGTGATAAATATTGGAATGACATGTTATGCATTTAAAAAGTGAGATCAGGAAAAGAAAACTTGTTTATAAAGGTGGGCACCTGCCTTATAATGGTGATTTACTGGAGAGAGCAAGGGAAATGCGTAAGAATCCAACCCCTGCAGAATTGAAGCTATGGAATTCCTATTTGCGTAATCACGAGTTAAAATTTATTCGCCAAAAAATAATTGATCATTATATTGTGGATTTTTACTGTCCTTCAAAAAGACTTGAAGTTGACGGTCCTATTCATGACAAACAGCAGGCATATGATCTGAAAAAAACTGAAACACTTTCGGTATATGATGTTTTTATAATTCGGATAAAAAATAATGATGTATTACATAATATTGGAATAGTAATCAAAAAGGTCGAAGAATATCTTAATTGCCAAAGGCAATTGGCCTAACCCCTATTAGGGGTTCCCACCAAAGGTGGGAGGGGGTTAGACTTAAAAAAGGAAAATCAAATTCAAGGAGTGAAACATGAAGAAAGCAATACTGACTATCTTAGGATGCATCACCTTGCTTTCAGCCCAGGAAGCGCCAATTGGCTCACCGGCTAAAATATCCGGTAAAGAGAAGAAAGCCCTAGAAGCCTTTAAAGGCTCACTTAAAGGGAAAATCGTATGGTCAACCTCACGGGCGAACAGCAAGCATGATATCTGGATCATGAATGCGGATGGTACTGATAAGAAGGCATTGACAAAAAGCAACAGCGTGGACTGGTTCTCGCGGTTTTCACCTGACTGCAAGCAGGTGCTGTTTACGAGGAGCAAGAGCGGCTGGGTACCGGAAACAGATGCCAAATTTTATGATAAATGGGACCTCTGGACCATAGGTGTTGACGGGGCGGATGAGAAAAAAGTTGTTGAGAATGCATGCTGGGGAACCTGGAGGCCTGAAGGAAAGAGTATTGTATTTGCCAGAGGTGAAAAAGTATTTCAGCGGAACCTGGAATCAGGAGAAGAAACATTGATACTTGATGGCAGCGCAAGTATTAAAAAAGGTACAATAGTGCAGGAGCCAAATCTCTCTTCTGACGGCAAATATCTGGCTGCCACATTACGGGGTTCATCGCGCGAAACAGGGATATGGCATATTGAGAAAAAAGAATGGTACAAGACCGGCGGGGGCTGCCAGATAGACTGGTTTCCAACCAGCGATGAGATATACCGCATAAATCCTACCGGCAATGGTGGAACCTCAGCACCATCTGAAGTGCTTGCACAGAAATTAAATAACGGTAAACCAATTGAAAAAATCACCAAAATAAAGAGTCTCAGGTTGATGGATCTGCCGGGACGCCGTTCACACGAGTATTTCCCCAGGTTTGATCAGAAAGGGGAGTGGATGGCCTGGTGCGCCACTGAAAAAGGGCATGATCATGATATTTATGATTACGAAGTCTATATCTGGAAACGGGGGACCGAGGTAAAACAGGCAGTTCGCTTGACATTTCATACAGGAAATGATCGCTGGCCTGATGTTTATATAGAAAAATAAAGCTACAAGCATTAATAATAGTGTAAATTAGTAGTATACTGTTTTTCTCTGCACTAATTTTAGATTTTAATTAAACCTTCCCTGGTATTAGAAAGGCCGTCTATGGCTAACATGAGTAAAAGCCGTAGAGATTTTTTGGCTGCTTGCGCCGAAGGTATAGTAGTCGCGCATACCCTTCCTTTTTTCGCATACGCAAAGCCCTCAAAAAATAATAAAACCGGTTATATCTATGATGAGCGCTATCTGAAACACCAGGCATCACCGGAATGTCCCGAACGGCTTATCGCTATTCAGAAACGCATGAAGGAATCCGGGCTTGATAAGGAACTAACCAACCTTGTTTTATTTGGCGATCCTGTGCAATATATTAAAACAATCCACACTGATCAGCATATCTCTTCGGTGCAGAATATACTACCTGAATTTTGCACAAAATCTTACTATGTAAACACGTTTTTCGACAATTT
>CBDVBE010000397.1:0-5922 GCA_965372145.1 uncultured bacterium
GCCCTTCAAGGGATGCAAGTGATTTGGCATTGAAGTCAAAATAAACTCACGCTAGCGGAAAGTAAACGAGAACGTAATTGCTGGGAATTCTCGGATATGATTCAGGGAACCTTGCGGTTATTTTCAGAATATCCCGATGTCGCATATTTTTATACTCAAAAATTTAACTATATCCTTGTTGATGAGTTTCAGGATACCAATCCCTTACAGGTAACTATGTTGAAGCATTTTCTCTCCCCGGAAAACAGGTTGTTTGCAGTCGGTGATGACGATCAGGCCATTTATGGATTCAGGGGGGCTGACATCGGCCCAATCATGCATTTCGGAGATCATTTCCCGGGTGCGGATATTATCAAACTGGAGACAAATTATCGCAGTACACCCGAAGTATTAAAGACAGCGAACAAGATTTTCAAGGATAAGCCCGCACTGTATAGGAAAGTTCTTATTTCAGGGAAATTTAGTTCTGACGGAAAGGAAAGATATCCCAGACCGGTGAAAAAACATTTTTCCAACACTACTGATTTTGTACAGTGGATCATTGATACCGGTATAAGTATTGAGAAGAAAGAGGGTATTGCTTTTTCAGATATGGCACTACTTTTCAGGCTCAATGAAAGCCTGGAACTTGTGCAGCGTGAGATTGAGAATCGCTTGCCTTCAACAAGTTCCAAGCCGAAATGTATGACCATCCATGGAAGTAAAGGACTTGAGTTTCCTGTAGTTTTCCTCTGTGATCTGGAAGAGAGTATTTTTCCGCATTATCCGTTAAAAAGATCACAGAAGATCCGGTCATGGGCTGATCTGTTAAAACGAATGCTTTTTAAACGAAAGAAAGTAGCTCCGCAGTGTGATTTTGATGAGGAGAAACGACTTTTTTATGTAGGAGTGACCAGAGCTGAGCGGTTTCTGTTTTTGCTCTCAATAAAAACGAAAGTGATTAATAGGAGAAGAATTAACTTAAAGCCATCAAGGTTTTTAAAGCTGGTTTAGGGATAAACATCTGCCGGTCGGACAGTCTCTGTAAAAACAGTGAAGCCGGCAGGCCGACAATCGTAATCCCTGAGACCATTTAGTGGCAATCGCAAAAATCTTGAAAATTGTTTAAAAGTGTCATTGCGAGGAGTGAAGCGACGAAGCAATCTCCTACATATCAACGAGTTAGAGATTGTTTTGCTACGCTCGCAATGAAAATATCGCCTTAAATTATGCAATTACATCATGTTTATAAAGATATGAAAATATCTTCAATAAACAGTTTAGTTGGGATAGCAGAAAAAAAATCAGAATATACGGTAGTTTTATGAAAAAAATATTGCCAGATATTATATTGCTACGATGAGTCCAAGTATTTTTAGAGAAAAGGGTTTCCGTTTTTATTTCTTGTCTAATGAATAAGATAGAATTCACGTCCATGTTACAAGTGAGGATGGGGAAGCTAAATTTTTGATTGAACCTATTATTTCACTTGCAACTTATTATGGTTTGAATAAACACAAATTGAGTATACTTCAAAAAATGGTGGAGAAACACAAAAATGAAATTATTAAAGAATGGAAAAGACATTCTAACAAGCGTTGAAAATATTACTCCATTTGGAATTTGGTTATATGTTAAAGGAAAAGAATATTTTCTAAATTTTGATGACTATCCATATTTTCAAGAGCAATCGATTAAATCGATTCAAAATTTAAAACTCCTTCATGGTTTTCATCTTTATTGGCCGGATTTAGATGTAGATTTAGAAATAGATAATCTTGAAAACCCAGAAAAATACCCATTAAAATATCACACAACAAGTCGCTCAACCTGACCCTAAATTGAATGCATTTATAAATGGTACAAAAGCATTAATACCAAATTTCGAGTTTCAAATTTCAGCGTTCTGTGAACGCTTACCCTTTTTTGTACCCTATATAGTAAAAAACACAAATATATATCTGTATGAGAACTGCTTGATTTATAATTCACCCGAAGATATTTTGGTAGCGCCTTCATTACAATATATGGTATTTTAATACCCCAGAAAAATTCATACAAGCAGGAAATTGAACTATGACAGAACCTCTTACCTATGCAGATGCCGGTGTTGATCTTTCAGCATGGGCGGAGACGAAGAAAAGAATCGGGAAGCTGGTTAAATCGACCTATACAAAGAATGTTATAGGGAAATTTGGCCATTTTAGCGGCCTCTTTGACGTTTCAATGCTTAAAGACTATGATAAGCCGATACTGGTTTCCTCAATTGATGGGGTAGGGACTAAATTGAAAATTGCCTTTGAAACAGGCATTCACGACACTGTCGGCGAGGATATTGTTAATCATTGTGTAGATGATATACTCGTGTTAGGCGCTCAACCGCTCTATTTTCTTGACTATATCGGAACAGGGGTTCTTTCTCCCAAAGTGACGGAACAGTTTATGAAGGGACTGACCCGTGCCTGTAAAAAAACAGGTTGCGTCCTTATCGGCGGCGAAACTGCAGAGATGCCGGGGGTTTACAATAGTGGTGAGTATGATATCGCGGGCACCATTGTCGGTATTGTCGATGAGAAAAATATTATTGATGGCAGTACTATCTGCGTGGGTGATGCAATTATCGGTCTTCGTTCAAACGGCCTGCATACGAATGGGTACAGTCTTGCCAGGAAGATTGTCACTGAAGTTGCTGAGAAGAAATACAGTGATACCTTTCCCGGGACAGGAAAAACATTTGGACAGGAATTACTGAAACCGCATATCGCCTACAGTCCTTTACTTTCATTAATGGAAAAAAAGCTGATTAAAGGGTGTGCGCATATAACAGGAGGAGGTTTTCAGGAGAATGTTGACCGTATTCTCCCCAGAGGTTGTGATGCGGTTATAGATACAAAAACCTGGAAACCTGAAACGATATTTTCTTTTCTGCAGGATACCGGCAATGTTGAGAATGATGAAATGTACCGAACATTTAATATGGGTATCGGAATGACGTTAGTGGTCGATGCATCGCATACACAAGAGGTAGTCAACGCAAAAGAACTGAAAGAATTTAAACCTCTTGTTATAGGGTCAGTAATAAAAGGTGAAAGGAAGGTTATACTGGAGTTTTAGTACCTTAGAAATTATTTTCGTGTTTTTTTTACCCTGAAGGGCACATGTGGTAGAAAATAATTTCGTGAAGGTACTTATCCAGTTTATCTGGGTTAGGTATTAGATATATGGATAAGAAACTGGTAATCTATAATACTCTTTCGCGCAAAAAGGAACCATTCGAGCCCATGCAGCAGGAAGTAGGTATGTATTGCTGCGGCCCGACAGTGTATAACTTTGCTCATATTGGTAACTTACGAACCTATATTTTTGAGGATGTTCTAAAGAGAACGTTGCAGTCCCTGGGCTATAATGTTAAGCACGTGGCAAACATTACTGATGTTGGACACCTTACCTCCGATGCGGATACCGGTGAAGATAAAATGGAGAAGGGGTCTTTGCGGGAAGGAAAATCGGTTTGGGAGATCGCGGAGTTCTATACTCAAAAATTCATGGAGAATATCCATGATCTTAATATTCTCGATGCGGATACCTGGCCTAAAGCAACAGAACATATAACTGAAATGATAGATCTGGTGAAGCAGTTAGAAGAAAACGGCGTTACCTACCGGACAGATGACGGCATTTATTTTGATACAACTAAGTTTCCTGCATATTGTGATTTCGCGCGGCTTGACCCTGATTCGCTTCGTGCAGGTTCTCGCGTGGATATGGGCGACAAAAAAAATCCGACTGATTTTGCTTTATGGAAGTTCTCCCCTAAGGATGCAAAGAGACAGATGGAGTGGGACAGTCCCTGGGGTACCGGTTTTCCAGGATGGCATATTGAATGTAGTGCCATGTCGCTGAAATATCTTCCGCAGCCCATTGACATTCATTGCGGCGGCACTGATCATATCCGCATTCATCACACCAATGAAGTTGCTCAGGTTGAAGCGGCAACGCATGAACAGTTTGTCCGCTACTGGGTGCATGGAGAATTCCTTGTTTTTGACAAAGGGAAGATGGCTAAGTCTAAAGGAGGATTTATTACACTTGATTCAATAAAAGAGAGAAAAATAGATCCTCTTGCCTACCGCTTATTCTGTTTTACCGGGCATTACCGGTCTCAATTGAATTTCTCATGGGAGAGTATCAAGAATGCGGCAAATAGTTTGAAGAATCTTAGAAGTCTTGTAATAAAGGAGACTGTATCAAAAGAAGTGGAAACCAAATCGACCGGTGGTACGACAATATTGGAGCCATTCCGGGCAGCACTCTATGATGACCTGAATATGCCTAAAGCCCTTGCCGCGGTATGGGATATTTTACGAAATAAAGAGTATTCGGCTGACGATAAAAAGAAGGCATTAGAACAGGCTGATACAGTTTTGGCTCTCAACCTTTTCTCAGGAGAACCCGAAAAGATTATCGTACATGCTGAGTCAGCGCAAGAGTCCGGTGTCCGTGTTATCTCATCGGAGGAATTATCGAATGAGATAATTGAAAGAATCACAGCGCTGGTTTCTGCACGTAAACAGGCACGCAAAGAAAAGGATTATACCCGGGCAGATCAGGTGCGAGATGAATTGGGAACTTTGGGAGTTACGGTAAACGATCTTCCTGATGGTACAACAGAATGTATTGTAGAAGCATAATAGTATCGTTTAGAATAGATTCTTAATGGAAATAATTTCCCTCCAAGGAGTTATTATGGCAAAAGAAAAGGAAGAAAATGATGTCGTAGAGCAGATGAAAAGGGCATTTGTCGGTCGAGAAATTGAAGAACGCATGCTCGAAAGAAGGGAAATTTTTCTGTGGAGTGATATAAATGATGAGGTTGCAAAATCGGTTGTACAGAAGATTCTCTATTTTGATAGTTTAGAGAAGAAAGATATTATTGTCTATATAAACAGTCCGGGTGGTGCCATTTCGTCGGGCCTGGCAATTTATGACGCGATGTGCTATGCGAAGTCGGATATCAGTACCGTGTGCATGGGGCAGGCCGCGAGTATGGGGGCTGTGCTCCTCTGTTCGGGTACTAAGGGTAAGCGGTATGCCTGGGAAAATGCACGGGTTATGATTCATCAACCGCTTATTGCAGGTAATATGTATGGCCCGGCATCAGATATACAGATTCAAGCTGAGGAAATGCTTCGTATACGGCAGAAATTAAATGAAATTCTCGCACAACATACCGGTAAAACAGTCAGTGATATTGAATCCGATACGGATCGTGATTATTTCATGTCATCTGATGATGCAAAAAAATATGGGATCATTGATAAGATTTCAAAAGGGCATTAAGCGGCAATACCTAATACCCTGAAAACAGGTAACTTTTTGATATTATTTTTATTTTGACATCTTTATTAAAGCAATTATTATATTAAGCGGAATATTTTCCGAGGTTTTTACGAAAAAATGCCGATGTAGCTCAGCTGATAGAGCATTCGACTTGTAATCGAACGGTCGGGGGTTTGAGTCCCTCCATCGGCTCCATTGGCTAAATGACCGGTTCTGTTCGGTCTTAAATTTTTTGGGTAGGTGCCCGAGTGGTTAAAGGGGATGGACTGTAAATCCATTGGCTTACGCCTACGGTGGTTCAAAACCACCCCTGCCCATTTTTATTTTATTGCGGGCGTAGCTCAATTGGTAGAGCTCCACCCTTCCAAGGTGGTTGTTGTGGGTTCGAGTCTCATCGCCCGCTCTTTGTGCCCAAATAGCTCAGCAGGTAGAGCACTTCCTTGGTAAGGAAGAGGTTCACGGGTTCGAGTCCCGTTTTGGGCTTTTTTCGGAATTGATAAAAAATATAGACATAAAATTTTTGTACCATTTATCAAGGGGTCTGTTTTATGGCAAAGGAGAAGTTTAATCGCTCGAAGCCACATGTAAATGTGGGAACGATAG
>CBDVBE010000398.1:0-5893 GCA_965372145.1 uncultured bacterium
CACCTATATCGCTTGCCAGTTCCCTGAAATTTTCTTTCGCATCGTGCTCATTGCCAAGATTAAGCTCCCGCACACCATCGTCTTCTTCCTTGTCTTCATTAATAATAGAATTTTCTTCACCATCACGGAGAATTTCGTCAGCATCATAGTCCTCTTTTAAAAGCATGCTTTTCTCACCCCTTTTCATTACTAAAAAATATTAGCTGTCATTGTATTGGCTTAAAGAATTTTTTATGTACTTTTTGTTTCTTTGGATTATAACATTCCCCTTTTATCACCCTGTGGGGATATCGATGTCTAATATATATCATCTGTATTTTTTTGCATAAAAATTATCAAATTAACCCAAATTATTTATCAGAAAAACGTTCGGGGGGAAATTGTCACTCCCTTCCCCAATGAGTAGTAATAAAACCTTCGGCTTTTTTCTTTTAATATTATTTTGTATTGTCCCCCCACAGCATAGCTTATTCCAATGCAACCCCATAAAAAAAACGTCTCAATTTTCTTTTAGCAAGGATATAGTAGAATAGGAGCACACGGCAATCCGGAAAAAAATCCTTATTTCTATAACCGTGTTAATAACACTCTATAAAAATCATAAAACCACTTTTTGAATATAAATGCTTCAAATTAAGTAAATAAGTACATTTTTTATGGAAAACCCTATTTTTTAAGCCACACAGGACGTGTGGATTACCCTAATTTAAAATGCGCACTTGCTATGCTCCAATAATATATACCATACTTTTCAGGAATATCATTACTTATTATTACACAGACAGATAGACCGGGGTGTTAAATTTCGTTGATATAGAGTGGCTTAAAACCTTTATATTTATCATTAAGATAGTTCAGGAATATGGCTTCTGTGGCAACATCCTTTTTGATGTTAATAATTAAACGGTCTGAATAGATGCGGGACATATGCAGGCCTCTGCCATCCTCATCCATGAGGCCTTCTGCATGAATGTGGCGGTCAATTTTATACAGTACTGTCTCCTTGGTCAGTTTTCCACTGGTATCCAGAATAGAGACGCCGTATTTCTCAGAATCTCTCCCGACATATATCTTTACCGCTTCAGATTCATCAAGCACGATATCGGAGTGTTTTATATACTTTTCTTTACCATCTTCGTCTACCGGCGCATGATACACCGCGTTGGTAATAAGTTCTTCCAGGAGGATGTTGACAAATGGTTCTGCTATTTGAAATCGTGAGATGAGATCGATAACACTATCCTCAACGTCACTGATCTGTTTGGAGCTGAGAATTGTGTATTCTCCAAGAATGCTAAAATCGGGTAGCATATAATTTTCAATACCGAAAATCTGCTCGGTTACCAGATTTTTAACAATAGCATTAAATTCATCAAAGTTGAACGGGGTAGATTTTGAGATAATATTCGAGATATCATACTCTTTCGCCATCCTGATATAGTCATTGATATTGTAAGCTGTTATGAGGGCTGTCTTTGTACCGGCATATTTTTCTTTTACCTTTTTTATCAGGTCGAAACCTTTCATTCCCGGCATGTTGATATCGGATATTACCAGGTCAATAGCTGTCTGATCGAGAATGTCGAATGCGTTTCCCGCATTTTCCGCGGTATATACCGTATACTGACTTTCCAGCTCAATCTCAAGCATCTGCCGGATGATGACCTCATCGTCAACAATAAGAACGCTGCCCAATTTTTTGTCTGTCATAGGTAAAATTTTAAGATTGGCTGTTTGTTATCAAATACTACAGGATACATAAAATGTCCTTAGCAGCACAAACAATCTGTTACATTGTCGTACCTTTATATAATCATCCAATAAGTGGATAGAAATGTCAATTTTTTCAGGCTATTATTTCGAAATGCTGGGAGAAAGGTGTTAAAAAGAGAGAGGATTGTGGTGCTTTGTGTCTACCTGAAGGCATAAGAAATACTAAGAATTACCCTAAAGGGCAACTTTTAGTGATAGTAAACTATCTACTAATCGTTTGAAATTCTAACTATTTCTTTATTCGTGTCTTGGTGGCTGAATAGTGTAATAAAAATAAAAATCTTTTTTGCGCCACTATAAGATCGTATTATTAATAATACCGTGCTATTTTCAAGCATAAACGTAATACATTGTGTATTTTATTGCTGAAAAAAGTGATATCTTGGGAAGAAGATCGGGCAGCCGCGTCCCGTTGTTGCGGGATGAGGAAAGTCCGGGCACCACAGGACAGGATACCCTGTGTTAAACAGGGGCTTTGATGGAAAGTGCCACAGAAAACAGACCGCTCTATCCCGCTTCTGCGGGATGGGGTGAGAAATGAAAAGGTGGGGTAAGAGCCCACCATTCCAAGGGTAACCAAGGAAGTTGGCAAACCCTATCCGGTGCAAGACCAAGTAGGAAGAATCATTTAATACTCTACAGTATTAGGCGGGGGACGGTCCGTTCCTTAATTCTTCGGGTAGGTCGCTCAATGTTTCGTTTTACGGAACCAGATAAATGGCTGCCTCTTCCGATGCTAAATCGGGATAGACAAAACCCGGCTTACAGATCTTCTTCCCTTTTTTTAACTACTTAGTGTCTGTCCGAAAACTATCCTTTTAACGTCATTCCCACATGCTCTTGGCGGGAATCCATGCCTTAATTTGCCTCAAAAAACTGGATTCCGGCCTAAAAACATACCGGAATGACAGCAATTAGGTAGTTTCCCGCCAGACACTACTTAAAATTAACGCGACTATTGCACCAAATTCTCTGCTATGGTATGATATTATCTAAATACACAAGAGGTAATTGCAAAAATCGAATTTATACTATAAAATAGTCCTTATAAGTCCCTTATTAAGGGATTTAGGGATCCCAAAAGAGACTTTTGCAATTACCTCACAAGAAAGACTATTAACAATAAAATGCATCAATATAACTATTCCGGATTACGAATATTTCTCTTTATCTTGTTATCCACTTTCACCCTTCCCTGTCTATCTCAAGAGGTATCAGATTCAATTCTCATTGATACAACAGTTACTCAATCATCCATTAAAAGTATTATACGCAAAATCATCATTGACGGGAATAAAAGAACAAAAGCCAAAACTATACACCAGTATATGAAGATCGATACAGGTGAAGTCTATGATTCATCCAAGATAAAAGCTGCTGAGGAAAACCTGGTAAACTCCGGCCTGTTTCTACATGTTAAAATTCATTCCATTATAAACGGCCCGAATACCATGTTGCTGGTAGCGGTGCGTGAGAAACGGTACTTTTCGATCAGTAGTATTGGTGGGGTTATCAATAATAGACGCTATGGTGTAAAAACTGAGCGGGTATGGATACAAGGTTACGGTACCCTTGCATTTAACAATTTCAGGGGAAGAAATGAAAAGCTTAAAGTTTCTGCAAGTCTGATTCGAACACGGTATATTGGACTTTCATGGTATAAACCACTGATAACCGTACCATACTACATAAGTGTCGGTTCCAGAATTGGCAGCAAGCCATCCGTTGTTACTCCCTGGCATATTGATTTCTATAACTCATCGTATCTTACAGTGGGCAGGAGAATCGGTACCTATTCGACCTTATACACCCGGAGAACAGGCAGGTATTTGAAATATGAATGGAAAGGTCCGAAAGGTACCCTGTATCAAAACGGAGTCCCAATTGAATTACTGGGGGACCCTGAATTGTTGGACCAGGGGTATGAATACAATAACAACTGGGTTTATAATAAAGTTGTCATTACTGTCGATTCCACCGATCCCACAAGTATTACCTATGACACTTCCTATTACGACTATGAATGGAAATCAAATGATACAACTAAAATTAACAGGTACGAAGAACCCTTTTTAGATATGTACCTCTCACTCGGATGGGTAACCGACAAACGCAATAAGAAATTTAATTCTCATAACGGGTTTTATTGCTCATTAATCGCAACAACAAATGCGCTTTACCCCTATAAGGATTTCAACTTAAAGGAAAGTGAGTATGTTTATTTGCAGCTTGCAAATGATTTTAGATTCTATCATAGAGGTATCTGGGAAAGTAATACTATTGCCTACCGTCTTCGCCCTCTGATCAGGTTGTTCGGAAAAGGGAATATCCACAGTGGTGTATACATGGGAAATGAAAACACCCTTCGCGGCTTTAACTCAGGCGCTTTTGGCGGTTTTGAATATAACCATCGTTTCTTGTTCTCATGGGAATACCGTTTTCATATACTGCAGCTTCCCGAATTAAGATTCCCCTGGCTTGCGTGGTATGATGATGGACTCAATAACCTGCGTTCACGTATTGACGGTGCTTTTATTGTAGATTGCGGCTATATCTGGAAAAATCTTGAATATCCTCTTCAGGGTGATCACTATGCAGCATCCGGTTTTGGCTTTGGTTTACGATTCATGTTTCCGCAATTAAAACGAAGTGTCTGTGCTGATATGGTTTTTCCTATCTACTTCCCGGAAGGTTACTTTATTGATAAGGATGGTAACAAAGGCGGGAACTATGGTCCGGCAATTTATCTGTATCTCGATCTCCCCTTCTAACCCGGCAGAACTGGATAAGATCCTTTACAAAAAAGTTATATATGCTTTTGCGTATATAATTTTTTCTAAGGATCTAACTATTCCCCTCTCTTCCCAAACCGGCTCTTAAACTTCCGTGGTTTCTTCCACTCCATAGGCTCAGGCGGGGTATATTCAGGATAGCGCTGCAGCATATCTTCCAGCTCTTTTCGAACCAGATTGATATCCATATCATTCTGTGGATCTAAATTCAGATACCGGTTAGCCCAGGCAATTGCTGAATCTGTTCTATCAAGATAGAAACGGTACAGATAGGCGAGATTTTTTGCAACTGCGGGATCGTCCGGAACAAGTGTATATGCATTCCGCAGCTCCTTCTCAGCAAGGTCCAGGCGCCTCATTTGTGTATATACGACACCGAGATTAATTAATGCATTCGCATGTTTTCTATTCTTCCGCAGCACCGAAAGGAATTCTGTCTCAGCCAAAGAGAACCACCCTTTTTCCATATAGAGCTGCCCTAAATAGTAATGCGCATCCGTATTATCAGGATCTTGTTTTATTGCATTTGTAAGACACTGTTCCGCCCTCTCTGCTTCAGCCGATTTCAACCAGTCATGTTCATCGGTACCATAATCGCGCCAGCGAGAACGCTTCTCACGCTCCAATGCTAATGAAAACCAGATCTTTCCCTTCTCAACAAGTAGTAACGGACTATCTTCGTTACCTTTTTCTGCCTTTTCTATCACGGCAAGAGCTTCATGATATTTTTTCTTTTGTAACAACCGTTGTGCCGTTTTTACTGTCGGGGACCATTCCACATGGATACGGCGGATAAGAAGCAATCCAACAAGCAGAAAAAAAGCGGCTGTAACGCCGCTGATGAGAATGACGGGGAAAGAGAGCCCCCGAGAGTTTGCTGTTTCAGCCTTACGCATTAATAAGCAATCTCAAGTTTATAAACATTTGAGAGAAGAATAGAATAGGGTCCGCCGCCGGCATTGCCGGTAAGATAATAGTTTACTGCGACATAGGCCTTTTTCTGCTTCTTTTTCAGCGAACCAATCATAGTGCCATCTCTGAAAACAATCTCAGCTCGAAAAAACAACTCTCGATTGTACGTCGTGGTAATATCATTTTCAATGCGCAGTGATTTTATCTTCTTCAATCCAACTTCACGGACCGCATTACCATCGAATATCTTTAATTTCCCTGAATCTGAAAGCTTCATTTTAGAAAGCGAGGTTGTGCTTCTATCAAAATCCGTCACTTTTCCGTTTGCAGCACACCCCCCCATGACAAAAGCAATTACCGGCACAAGGAGAATAGACCAATAACGTCTGAACATCACGAGACAGCATCCTTATGTT
>CBDVBE010000399.1:0-5837 GCA_965372145.1 uncultured bacterium
GGGGGGGGTATTTCGATACCTCCCTTTTTTATGACACTCTCTATTGAAAAAAAAACTTACTTTAAAACCTTAGTCCTTTTTGGGAGGGGCATGTGAGAGTAAAAATTATTGCTGTTTTAGCGCTTTTATTTTGTTCAAATATCATTTGGTCAAAAGCAAGAGAAGAAGTAAACCTTGTTAAAGATGAAAGAGGAAGGTATACCTTAGAGTTTGAGGTGCCTGACCACGAGGTGTATAAAGTAAATCGTCTGGGTTTACGTACCTTTACTAATCCTGCTGAAGAGATATATTCCCAAATCAGGATACCAAGGTATCACAATACTGAAGAAATTGGTAAACCTGAATTACCGGTTTTTACATTTTATATGGCGATTGCCGGTTTCGATCAGGTGCCGACCTTTGAAGTGCTTCATTCTGTTGAAAAACAGGTTTCCCTGGAGCACCCCTGTTTTCCGGCACAGATCCCCTGGCCAAAATCGCAGCCAATTGAGGAACGTCCTTTTTCGAAGGATACCGAATACTATAAATCACGAGGCCAGAGACCGGTATTGGCAAGTGTTACCGAGGTATTTGATATTCGAAATGTCCCGTGTGTGATGGTGAAACTCTATCCTTATTATTACAACCCCGCTGAGAAGAAGCTTACTATCATCAAGAATTTTACTCTTAAAATCAATACAGCTACCACGACAAAAATTACCGGACTTAATTCGAACGTATTTGAAAAGTATCTTAGACATATTCTCGTTAATTTTGATGATATGGTAGAGCCGGTAAGGAATAAGCAGAAAGATGATTACGTAATTATTACCGCACCGGAATATGAGTCTGGCCTGAATGATTTTGTCAGTTTCAGACAGATCAGATTTAACGTTCAAATGGTCACCACCGCCACAACCGGAACATCAACTACTACTATAGAAAGTTATATCGATGGATTAGATCCAACCCCTTCCTTTGTATTGCTGGTTGGTGATACCGATAAAATCCCTTCGAAGGGGAGCCCGGCATCCGATGTCTACTATGCTTCCACAGACAGCGATGTTCATGCAGAGATTATGCTTGGCAGGTTTTCTGTGGCTGATGCCACGGATTTATCCAATATTATAAAGAAAACCATATATATGGAAGAAAATTTAGCCAAATTTGATAAAAAGGCTGTATTTATTGGCGGTACTGATGCCGGGAATGGCAGTATTGCCGAAGGAACTCATAATTATGTTATAAACACCTATCTCAATCCGGATGGCTATGATTGCACGAAATTGTATACAAACAGTGATGGCTCAGCCAGTGAGTCCAAACACAATACCGCTGTTAATGGGGGTGTGATTTTCGATTTCTACTCGGGACATGGTGGTAATACATCCTGGTCTGTTGGCCCGTGGAGTGTGAATGCAAGCGATATCAATGGGTATAGCAATGAAATATATCCTTTTACTGCAGGATTTGCCTGTTATACCGGTACCTATACCGGCAGTTGTGTCGCTGAAAGCTGGATTCGTGCGGAGAATGGTGCGGTAGCGAATATAGGCTCCTCAACAACCTCGTATTGGGGCGGTGATGATGACATAGAAAGAGGAATGTTTGATGCTTTTTATGACAGCAATGATCCCATACCCTCCTATGGCGGCGGCATGAATGCCGGAAAGTTGAATCAAAGCGGTGATGCATATCATAAGCAGTACAATCTGTTTGGGGATCCCGGTCTGGAAGTTTTTCCTGTTGATCTTGCTCCGTATGTTACTGTAACCTCACCAAATGGCGGAGAAAAATGGGAGCAGGGAAGAAAATTCTATGTTACCTGGGATGATAACTTTGATGATAATGTTAAAATTGAGCTACTTAAAGGAAGCACTGTTGATAAGGTCCTTGCAGCGTCCGTTCCCAGTGAAGGATTGTACGAATGGGATATACCCGCTGATTTCCCGTTAGGTACCGATTATAAAGTCAGGGTCACCTGTACTGTGCAGGACACCCTTGTCGATGAGAGTGATGAAGTCTTTACAATAGAGGAAAAATCAAATCTTGAATTAAAATTGCCTAACGGAGGGGAGTATATTGAAAAGGAGACCGATGTCGAGATAACCTGGGAAGATAATTTAAGCGGTAATGTAGATATTGTGTTATTTCGGGCGGGTATCTTATATGTACCGATTGTTTCATCCGTTCCGAGCAACGGGTCGTATACGTGGAAGGTCTCGGATACTATTAAGAGCGGTTCTGAGTATAGAGTTCGGGTAGTCAGTATCGATAAAGGCTGGCTCTTTGATGAAAGTGATGCTGATCTCTCTATACAGAATCCGGTTATTAAAGATTTCCCGTATTTACAGGATTTTGATGATTTTCAGGAAGAGACCACTCAGATGCGCGATTACTGGGAACAGTTGGATGATGATGACATAGAGTGGACTGTGTATAAAGGTCCTACACCGTCAAAGACCGGAAGTGATCCGAATAAAACAGGGCCGGATGGCGACCATCCCAATGAATCGGGAAATTATGTATATATCGAGGCGTCTGATCCTAACAATCCTTCCAAAAAGGCAACACTGATAACCCCGGTATTTGATCTGAATTTTCTCAGTGAGGGCAAATGTACCTTCTGGTATCATATGTTCAGTGCTGAAAATGAAATGGGAGAGCTGTATATCGATATAAGTATTGACGGACAATGGCAGCAGGGAGTTATTCATCTATCAGGCGATAACGGGGATGAATGGAAACAGGAGACCATTGACTTAAAGGATTACACCGGTAAACTGGTGCAGTTCCGTTTCCGCGGGATAACCGGTGACAGCTGGTGCAGTGATATCTGTGTTGATTATTTCGAAGTAAAGGGCGTCCTTAACCAACTGCCACAATTTACTTCAACACCGGATACTGCCGCTGAGGTCGATAAGGAATATGTCTATTCTGTTACAGCTACGGATGCTGATGGCAATGATTTGACATTCGCCGGTAAAACACTGCCTTCCTGGTTAACGTTAACCGATAAAGGTGATGGAACTGCTGAATTAAAGGGTACGCCGCAGAAGGATGATGTGGGTGATAATGATGTTGTAATTACTGTCAGTGACGGTGTTATTACCACTCCGGTTGAACAATCCTATAAAATACATGTTATAATCATAACTGCTATTGTTGTTGATCAGGTAAATGTTAACATAGACAGGTTTAAAGTCGTGCCAAATCCTGCTGATCAGAATATTGAGGCTATGCAGTTTGAATTTCTTAATGAAAATGTTCAGGAAGCACGAGTGACCGTGTATGATGCTGTCGGCAATTCAGTGTTTGAAGCTGAACTAGACGATGGGGTTGCACTGTGGAATCTGCCCGGGTTGGCAAGAATTGACAATGCCGGTTACCTGGCGGTACTCTGGGTTACCTATACTGACGGTACGATTGAACAGATTCAGAGAGTGATTGGTGTAAAAGAGGAAAAGTAAGTTTAAATCATTGCTGTCCAAATTAGGCAATAAATGCTCTGAAATTTTCTTTTCTATCCATTATTCGACACTTTTTTCTCAAGCTCAGGATTAAGTTTACAGAAATACTATATTATTTTTTTATCTTTTTACATTCGACTGTACAAACTTGTATTTCCTAATATGTGCAGGCCTCATTTGTGAATTTAATATACAGATAATTTTTAATTTGTAACTGCAAAATATGTGATTCACAAGTACCTGCAATTATTTTATGCTGATTTGGACAAGTCTGAAAAACCTTATTTTTATTTTTAACACCTCAGTAACCTGGAAAAACCAGATAACTCCCAAAACCTTATTATCTTATTTGTATGAAAATTGAACAGGGAACACTGCAGAAGAATAAGGTAATAAGGTTGGAGAGATGGGATTATCATTTTTTTACTAAGGTTTTTTGATTAAAAATAAGGTTATAAGAACATAATCCCGGTATTAATAAAAAGCCTGATTCAGTTCTTTATCTTATATCTGCGTTCTTTGCCTCTTTGCGAGAGAATATAATTTGGACAATACTGAGTTTAAATACATCTTATTTTTAGTAAGGAAACAGGGGCTATAATTATTATTTGCCCCTGTTTTTTTATGGAAGTTTGTTGATGTATGAATTGATGACAATTTTCTGAAAATTGGTATACAATTGAATATATTATATAGTAACAAGAAGTCACTACTGTAGTAGATAATATGAATTAATACATCCCGGGGGGGGGTATTTCGATACCTCCCTTTTTTATGACACTCTCTATTGAAAAAAAAACTTACTTTAAAACCTTAGTCCTTTTTGGGAGGGGCATGTGAGAGTAAAAATTATTGCTGTTTTAGCGCTTTTATTTTGTTCAAATATCATTTGGTCAAAAGCAAGAGAAGAAGTAAACCTTGTTAAAGATGAAAGAGGAAGGTATACCTTAGAGTTTGAGGTGCCTGACCACGAGGTGTATAAAGTAAATCGTCTGGGTTTACGTACCTTTACTAATCCTGCTGAAGAGATATATTCCCAAATCAGGATACCAAGGTATCACAATACTGAAGAAATTGGTAAACCTGAATTACCGGTTTTTACATTTTATATGGCGATTGCCGGTTTCGATCAGGTGCCGACCTTTGAAGTGCTTCATTCTGTTGAAAAACAGGTTTCCCTGGAGCACCCCTGTTTTCCGGCACAGATCCCCTGGCCAAAATCGCAGCCAATTGAGGAACGTCCTTTTTCGAAGGATACCGAATACTATAAATCACGAGGCCAGAGACCGGTATTGGCAAGTGTTACCGAGGTATTTGATATTCGAAATGTCCCGTGTGTGATGGTGAAACTCTATCCTTATTATTACAACCCCGCTGAGAAGAAGCTTACTATCATCAAGAATTTTACTCTTAAAATCAATACAGCTACCACGACAAAAATTACCGGACTTAATTCGAACGTATTTGAAAAGTATCTTAGACATATTCTCGTTAATTTTGATGATATGGTAGAGCCGGTAAGGAATAAGCAGAAAGATGATTACGTAATTATTACCGCACCGGAATATGAGTCTGGCCTGAATGATTTTGTCAGTTTCAGACAGATCAGATTTAACGTTCAAATGGTCACCACCGCCACAACCGGAACATCAACTACTACTATAGAAAGTTATATCGATGGATTAGATCCAACCCCTTCCTTTGTATTGCTGGTTGGTGATACCGATAAAATCCCTTCGAAGGGGAGCCCGGCATCCGATGTCTACTATGCTTCCACAGACAGCGATGTTCATGCAGAGATTATGCTTGGCAGGTTTTCTGTGGCTGATGCCACGGATTTATCCAATATTATAAAGAAAACCATATATATGGAAGAAAATTTAGCCAAATTTGATAAAAAGGCTGTATTTATTGGCGGTACTGATGCCGGGAATGGCAGTATTGCCGAAGGAACTCATAATTATGTTATAAACACCTATCTCAATCCGGATGGCTATGATTGCACGAAATTGTATACAAACAGTGATGGCTCAGCCAGTGAGTCCAAACACAATACCGCTGTTAATGGGGGTGTGATTTTCGATTTCTACTCGGGACATGGTGGTAATACATCCTGGTCTGTTGGCCCGTGGAGTGTGAATGCAAGCGATATCAATGGGTATAGCAATGAAATATATCCTTTTACTGCAGGATTTGCCTGTTATACCGGTACCTATACCGGCAGTTGTGTCGCTGAAAGCTGGATTCGTGCGGAGAATGGTGCGGTAGCGAATATAGGCTCCTCAACAACCTCGTATTGGGGCGGTGATGATGACATAGAAAGAGGAATGTTTGATGCTTTTTATGACAGCAATGATCCCATACCCTCCTATGGCGGCGGCATGAATG
>CBDVBE010000400.1:0-5824 GCA_965372145.1 uncultured bacterium
TTATAAATCACCTCATTAAAAGTGAACTCAACGTCATAGGCACTTACTTTAACACCATCCGAGAAGTATACATCATCGCGCATTTGGAAAGTCCAGATAAGGCCATCATCTGAAGTAGTCCATTTTTTAGCGATTTTAGGTATATAATCAAGCGTCACCATATCAAGCGTGATAAGGCCTTCAAAAATGTAATAGTCCAGAATGTCATTTGCAACTGCGGTGGTAACAGTAACGGGACAGAAACCATCAGGATCACTGCTGATTGGGATAATAATTGTTCCCCCATAGGTACCGATTTCAGGAACATAGTTTTTCCCGATGCTATCAAGCTGTTCCAATGAATATTCCGGGAGTAGGTCTTGTTGTATCTTTGAGTGCTTTTTCCCGCAAGACGCTGTCAGCAATCCGCAGATGATAAAAACCAGTATTTTTTTCATGTAGGGCTCCTGTCATTTTTTATATGAAGGCAAAACATATATCTCTTCAATATTATGGAAGAATCGTCTTTTTGAATTGTATTCGGTTTCTGCCATGGGCACCGGATTAATATTGCCGAATTTTTTGCGGACACCAAAAAGCCTGAATGGGGAAACTAATACGATAAAAGGAAGCTGTTCTGCAGCGATCTCCTGCCACTCATCATAGAGGGCTTTTCGTTTTTCGGGATCCATCTCCTGCACCGCAAGGTTATATATGGTGTCAATTCGTGCTTCCCATGGCGTTGATGGTTTTTCCTGGTATGGGTACCATTCATGAGTCCGGCCGCTGGATTGCCAGACATTGTTACCGCTGTGCGGTTCATTGCCTCCGGTTAATCCAAGTACCATGGTTTCCCATTCATAGGTATGGTCAAGTTTATCAACCAGGTTATTAAATTCAAGTAATGCAAAATGTACTTTCATACCGACATTTTCAAGGTCTTTTCTGATGATCTCACAATATTTCTTTCTGTCGGTATTTCCCGAGTTAGTATGCAGCGAGAACTCAACGGGATTACCCTCTTTGTCTTCAATAATTCCATCATTATCTCTGTCTATAAAGCCTTCCGAGGTAAGCAGCGCAATGGCGGAATCTCTATTAAAAGGATAGTGTCGTACCTTCGGATTATGAAAGAAGCCGGTTGCTTCATTCATCATTGCATGTTGAGGTTGAGCAAGGCCATTATGCACGATATTCACCATTTGCTTCTTGTCAATACAATAGGCAATCGCCTGCCTGAACTTTTTATTACGGAACCATGTAAGTTTAATCGGGTCGATTAAAGGTTTTCCTGTTTCTTTATTTATTCCGGGATTCTGATTACACATTATATGCAAATGGCCCAACGCAGGGCCGAGGTTATAGATTCTAAAATTATTTGCTGATTCCAGAGGCTTCAAGACAGGATAATCTTCTCCCCGCATATATAAATAATCTGATTCTCCATTTTTAAATTTCAGTAACTCGGCAGAACGATCTTTTAGATATAAAAAAACAATTTTATCCAGATATGGCAGCCTGTTTCCATTAGCATCCTTTTTCCAATATTTCTCATTTCGTTTAAGGATAAGCTGTTGTGAAGGTGTATAAGAAGCAATAGTAAACGGTCCCGTCCCGACTATTTCTTCTACTTTTGTATCAATCTCCCATGTTGATGAGAATTTACCTGCCTTATGAGCTTTATACAGTTTATGTTTTGGCAGTATAGGAGCGGTACCCCAGGATATCATTTTTAAAAATGGTGCAAATTTATAGGGTAGTGTCATTCGCACAGAGTGGGCACCTGTTTTTTCGACTGTTATCTGTTTTCCATTTATAGTCAGTATATCGCGGGCCGCAGATAGATTACGTTTGTCATAAATTGCTTCAAAAGAGAATACGACATCATCAGCAGTAAATGGTGTGCCGTCAGACCATACCACATCCTTGCGCAGTGAGAAATCATACGTCAGAAAATCTCCTGATACGGCCCATGATTCTGCAAGTGCGGGTTTAGGTTTTTCAGTAACCATATCAAAACCAACCAATCCGTCAAAAACAAATTGAAGGACTTCAGAACTTGATGTTTCATTACTCGTTATAAGATTAAAAGTTTTGGGATCACTTCCAAAAGAGGTAACAATAAGTTCCCCGCCGTGTGTTCCGATTTGTGGCGTAAAAGTTTTTGCTTTTTCTGACCATAAATGCCAGTCTTCCAGGGCAAACCGGTTATTTTGTGTACGCTCTTTTTTACCGCATGAATTGAAGAGCAATAAACAGCAGCAAACAATTATAATTGGGATACAGTTTTTTGTGTTCATGTATTTGACCGATTAATAAGGTGATACGTGCTATTTGTAACAATAAAATAAAACAAAGTAACACAATAAGTGTCAGAAGTTGGTCCTGTATCAAATAATATGTCTTTTTCAAGTGATGTTTGATTGCGGGGAATCCGTAATATTATTGTAGAAAAAATTACATTTTATTATATCATTAGTATATGATAGAATTGCGCTTTTCTTATAACCATGTGGTTGTATTATTTTATATGAAGATAAATATGAGTTAAGCGGAGGGATTTGCGAAAAGCCATTCCGCTTTTACTCAGATTTATCCATGAGCTTTCATACTTAATTATAGGGATAAAACCATCCTTTGCATTTCTTGTGAATTAAAACGTAAAGTATATTAATCATACAATTTTATTTTTACTATTGATGGAAGTACTGTAATGATCCCCAAATTCGACAGAGCAGTTCACATGATGAAGGGTATACACTGTATCTGCCTAATGCTGCTATTGAGTGTATTGTGTACGAATGTTTCAGGCGGCAGACGGGATAATGAACGGTGGGAACGGGGAGAGAAACAAGTAAAAGGAAAATTTTACACCCGGTCATATCGTGATTCTTTGGAGAAGGTTCATAACATTGGCAATAACGAAGGACTCAGGACCGTTACCGAAAGAACACTGCTTTTCAAGAGAAGAGAAAAAGCCGTATATGAAGGCGGATGGGGGTTTGTTAATGCCGGTTGGTGCCTTATAGAATCAGAACTGGATAAGAATAATGGACGAATAATTTTCATCGGTAAAGCGTTTACCAATAAATTTACCAGTGCCTTCTTTAAGGTCAGGGACCTTATACGGTCTGAGATCGATCTGAATGGACTGTACCCCTATTTTTTTGAGCAGCATATTCGTGAGAACAGATATAAAAGAAGTTCCTTTTCCCTGTTTGACCATACTAATGGGAAAGTGTATAACAATCGGAAAAAGAAGACAAAAGAACATGACATCACTGCTTTTACCCATGACTATATTTCGTTGTTGTACTATTTACGTACACGGGAATTTGCTCCCGGAGATACTTTTTCCATCAATTGTTTTGTGCATGGAAAAGATCATCCGATTTTTTTCAAAGTCCTTGGTAGGGAAAGAGTTGAGGTTAAAGCCGGAAAATTTAAGTGTATTAAAGTGCAGCCAAGACTGGTAGGGGAGGGGCGTAATTTCAATAAACGGGATAAAATGTACCTTTGGTTTACCGATGATGAATATCATGTGTTAGTAAAGGGGAAATCAAAAGTGGCTATGGGGTGGATTAATGCTGAATTAATTCATTATGAACGTAAATAGTGTCTGTTCAAAATTGACATCCACACCCCCTAAATCCCCCAGGAGGGGGACTTATAAGGAATTGATTTTTTATTATAATATTATTTCAATAAAAGTCCCCCTCTGGAGGGATTTCGGGGGTGTAAGGTTAGCAAATAGTAAATTCTAATATAGGCCGCACCAATGCTTGATCTTCTCATTTGTCTCGATCGATCGATATTCCTCCTTTTTAACAGCGCCATTTCCAATCCCATTTTTGATTACTTTTTTACCTACATTACGCATAGAAACAGCTGGATACTGCCTGGGATTATAGCAGCAGTTTTTTTTATTATTAAAGAAAAAAAGCATGCGCTCATAGTTCTTTTTCTTATAATTGTCACCGCATCAATTTCCGATCCACTCTGTGTTCGAGTGCTTAAACCACTGTTTCATCGCTTCCGGCCTTGTCATCCCTCCTATTTTATCGAAGGACAGCATATATTCCTTGCCGGTGGACACTTCCTTCTTGGTGTTAAGAAATCATTGTCATTTCCTTCAGCACATGCCATGAACATGTTTGCAGGCGCAACATTACTAACTTTGCTCTATCCAAAACGGGCAGTATGGTTTTTCAGTATTGCCGTACCGGTAGCTTTTTCAAGGATTTATGTTGGTGTTCATTACCCCTCTGATTTTCTTGTCGGTGCAATAGCAGGTTCCGGCATTGGTTTCTTGGTTTTTTATGGTTATCAATATATAATGGAGTATATACGGGTAAAAACACAGAAAACAGAGCAAGATTCCTGAGGGTCTAGGGCACACGTATGAAAAAAGCTCGACGTGGAAGTTTTCGACAAAAAGTAGTACTTTTTCTAAAAACCAGTACCGGATTTAAGATAGTACTCTTTTTTACCTCAATGATTCTTCTCAGCTCATTAGTGGTGTATGCAATTGAGCGTAAAATTAATGAGGGTTTTTTATCCTTTTTCGATAGTTTATGGTGGACCATTGTGACTATTTCCACGGTTGGGTATGGTGATCGGTTACCGGTTTCAATATCGGGCCGTATCGTTGCAATGATCACCATTTTTATTGGTATCGGTATTATGGGTACGGTTACCGGTCGTATTGCATCTTTTCTCATGGAGCGTCAGATGAAAGAAGAGAAAGGGTTATTGGATTACAGTAACATGAAGGGCCACTTTATTATCTGTGGATGGAAACGCGAAATGAATCGGGTGTTGCATGAGATTCTGAACAGCAATCCGGAATTAAATCCTCTGGAGATTGTAATTATCTCTAAAGCCTCCCCTGATGATGTCAATGCACTTCGTAATGATCCGCAATTAAAAGGCATAAAATATGTAAATGGCAATTTTGTTGAAGAACTTGAGATGATACGAGCCGGCGTAAAAGGTGCTGCCAAAATACTTGTATTAGCTGATTACTATACGAAAGGTGACGTGCAGCAGATTGATTCAAAAACAGTCATGGCGGTTATGTCAATCAAGAATATGAATAAGACGGCCTATGTCTGTGCTGAGCTCCTCGACACGAAATTTGAGAAATATTTAAAGTTATCCCATTGTGATGAGATCCTGTTGTCACGGGAATTCTCGCGTTCTATGCTTGCTTCAGCTTCTTCAGGAACCGGATTGTCTCATGTGGTAAGCAGCCTGATGTCGGGAGAGTGGGGTGTGGGAATTTCAACAGCCACCTTTCCGAGCTCGTTTATTGGGAAGACCTTTCAGGAGCTACGCACCTACTTTTACACAAAGCGGAATGCACAACTTATTGGTATTCTCAAGAATACGGGAAATATTATGGAGCGGAAAAGGGAAGCATTGCGGGAAGCGCAGATGAATCCGGATATCTCAAAGCTTATCCCTGATTTGCAGAATGTAAAAACTCTTGAAGCCAATAATCCTGTTATCAATCCACCACGTGATTCTATCATAAATAAATATTCACGTGGTATATTAATTACGAGCTCAAATCATGTCTCTTCATAAGGATAGTAGATATGAGTACCAGTCAGAAATTAAAGGGAAAAATTGAAGATTTAAAGAAGATTAGTCTATTTAAAGACATAGCAGAGGATTCTTCTGCAATGGAAAACATAGCCCGGCTCTTTAAGACCGTTTCCTTTACACAGGGGAGCGATGTTATTAAGGAGGGTGTCTACGGTGATTCCCTGTTTATTATAAAATCCGGAACAGTGCTGGTTATAAAAAAGACCAAGCAGGGGGACCCGTATGTAGTCACGGA
>CBDVBE010000401.1:0-5787 GCA_965372145.1 uncultured bacterium
CAGAAAAATTTTCATTTTTTACCATATGTTCTCCTGAAAGTATATGGGTTGTTGAGAGAGATTGACTTATTATCCTAAGTGTAGGATAATATTGAGTAGAAGCGGACAGGTCATATCAAATATGCCCTGCCGCTTAACTCACTATTAAACTATCATGATGTTCTGGCCTTTGCATAGCCAATATTTTTTAAGGCTTCTTCCATCTCACCAAGTGTCTCAGCATCATCGATTGTCGCCGGCATTTTCCATTCCTTGTTATCAGCAATTTTCTGAATAGTGGGCCTTAGAATTTTTCCGGAACGGGTTTTTGGTAATCGCTTTACTACAGTAGCTGTCTTGAAAGAAGCAACGGGTCCAATACGGTCCCGTACCATCTGAATCACCTCCTTGATGATTTCATCATGTTTACGGGTAACACCGGCGTTAAGTATTAAAAATCCTACAGGAACTTGTCCCTTAAGTTTATCGGCAACGCCTACGACAGCAGACTCCGCAACGTCCGGATGGTCTGTCAGAACCTCTTCCATTCCTCCGGTGGAGAGACGGTGACCGGCAACATTGATAATATCATCAGTTCTGGTCATGACGAAAACATACCCATCTTTATCAATAAAACCTGCATCTGCGGTCTTGTAGTAACCGGGATATTCTTCCAGGTAAGATTTTACAAAGCCATCATCGTTTTCCCAGAGAGTGGGAAGTGTTCCTGGCGGCAAAGGAAGTTCAACAACCAGAGCACCGATTTCACCGGCTTTGACCGGTTTGTTCGCATGATCGACAGCCTGAAGATTCCATCCTGGTACAGGTTTGGTAGTAGAACCTTCCTTTACAGGGAAGTGATGTAGCCCCAGGCAATTGCCGGTAATCGCCCAGGCGGTTTCTGTCTGCCACCAGTGATCAATAACCGGTACACCCAAATTATTTTCTGCCCACTTCAGAGTGTCGGGATCAGTCCTTTCACCGGCAAGAAAGAGGGTCTTGAAATTCGAAAGATCATAATTCTTCATCAGCTCCGCTTGAGGATCTTCACGTTTGATTGCCCTAAAGGATGTAGGGGCTGTAAATAAGCATTTAACCCTATGCTCGGATATAACCCGCCAAAAAGCCCCTGGATCCGGCGTACCAACAGGTTTACCTTCGAAAAGAATTGTAGTGCATCCTTTAAATAATGGGGCGTAAATGATATACGAGTGGCCGACTACCCAGCCGACATCGGATGCTGCCCAGTAAACATCCCCCTGGTCAACATTATAGATGGCTTTCATTGTCCATTTCAGGGCTACAATATGTCCCCCGTTGTCCCTGACAACCCCTTTGGGAACTCCGGTAGTACCTGAGGTATAGAGAATATACAATGGATCTGTTGCTGCAACCGGAACGCAATCATGGGGTTTGGCATCAGCCATGACAGCATTCCAGTCAAGGTCCCGTCCCTCGATTAAATCGGCAGTCTTAATGGGCCGTTGATAGATAATACAATGTTCAGGTTTTTCTATTGCCATGTCAATAGCATTGTCAAGCAGAGGCTTGTACGCTATGATTTTTGCACCTTCAATACCACACGATGCTGATACAATTAGTTTGGGCTTGGCATCATCGATACGAATCGCCAGCTCTTTTGAAGCAAAACCACCAAAAACAACTGAATGAATAGCACCGAGGCGTGCACATGCCAGCATGGCAATAGCTGTTTGGGGTATCATCGGCATATAGATCAGCACGCGGTCACCTTTTTGTACACCCATAGCAGCAAGGGCACCGGCGAATACAGCAACATCATCACGCAGTTCAATGTAAGTATACTTCTTAATTGTGTTCGTGACCGGGCTGTCATAAATAAGGGCATCCTGATCACCGATTCCATTTTCGATATGATAATCAAGGGCATTGTAACAGGTGTTGATCTCTCCACCTGTAAACCACCGATAAAACGGTTTGTTCGAGTCATCCAGGACTTTATCCCATTTTTTATACCAGTGACAATCTTCTGCAGCTTCACCCCAGAAGCTGTCAGGATCCTTAAGTGATTTTTCAAAAGCCTCATTATACAGAGTGGTCATATTTTACTCCCCATCGTTATGAAATTAATAATAGAAAATTTGGTTTATTTTCTATAAAGTAAACTTCTTCCAACTACTGTTCTAAAATACTACTCTTCCGTACTTTCTGCCAATCTTCAAGCGGTACGGGCTTAGGGTTCCTACCGTAAAAAATACTATCTAATATGGGAGCAATTTTCCTGAACAGCGGGAAATGTTTTATCAAAAAGCGTACCATATTATGAAGGAACGTTTGCGGGTATGAATAGGGGCAGACAGCTATACAGCGTGCGCAGTCAGTTCCTGTTTTACACCAGTAGGTAAAACATTTTTCATGATTGATTTTCCAGCGGAGAATTCCGTCTTCTTCAGTTCTCTCATTATATGAGATTGCCTGGCTGGGACAGACAACAGCGCATTTTTTACAGCGGTTGCAGAAGTCGACAATCGAATTGTCAGGTTTTTTACTGTCGCAGATTAAAGGCATTTCTGTGGTAACAACCCCTAGCCTGCATCGTGGACCAAGGTCCGGCGTCATCAGGATACTCATCCGTCCGACCTCTCCCAGCCCGGCATCGCTGGCAATCGAAGGGCATATCACCTGATAATTGGCATCGATATGTGCTCGAGAGGCATACCCCAGTGATCGAAGGAACATGGCTACCTGTACTGCGATAGTCCCGGCATGTAAATACCGCTGCGCTGACTCTATAATGGTTGGCGCTGCAGGGGCACTTTGTATCATCTCCTGATCCATTTCTACGGTAAAAACCAGGGCATACCGATGCGTGAGCTGAATCGGTATACCATGCCGTTTATGACGTCCGCCGACGGTATAAATATGGTAGTCCTTCAGCTCGGTAATTCCAACGGAATGTGCGCCAAGCTTTAGCACCCAGGTCTTGAGATAACGGGTTATATCCTCGATTGAGACGGAAACCTTGTCAACGGCAACCGGTCCTTCAACAAGCCGCTGTATATTGTCGCAAAGAGCAAAGTTTACCCTGGCGGAGGCAAACAGTGCCGTGTCAGCTTCCTGTGCATAAGGGGAGAGAATACCCGGCAGTTCACGGAATTTGTCATCAAGAGGTTTCTTTTCAGGGTGTAAACGATAATATTCTTCAAAGGCCTGCGTTCCCGGTTGGAGTTCGTTCCGGGAAAACATGGTATCGCGTTCATCGAATCGTAATTCAGGCATACGTTAAAATACAATAAATATAGTGGGGAAGTTGTTTTATTATTATTTCAGACACTGCAATTCCGCATGTGGCCTGCTCAATAAAGTTTGTACAAAAGTGGGCATGTTTCTTCAGAGCATTACTACGCTTAAAGTCCAGTATAAAGTACTTTAACATTATTAGTACCTTACAGATTGTACCATCGCAGGCTGTTTTTTTATAAATAAACAGGTAAGAAATCAGAATTAAAAATCCGGGCAATCATTTTTTTAATCTGGTTAATCCAGGTTAGGGTTAGGTAAAATTCCTGTTAACTACAACTAAAAAAAAAGAATTCCGCAACCCCTGTACACTATCTTTACTGATTAATTATTTTTGTACTATGGCAAAAAAGAAAAAAAAGAAAAACATCAAAAAAAATGCCGGTATTTCAGGATTATCCAGTGATATTCTGGAAACGACGGCAAAGAAAAGTCTGAAGGAAAAAAAATTCCGGAAGGCACGCGATTATTACAAACAGTTGCATAAAACGGATCCCGGCAAGTATCTCCCGTTTCTGATTGAAGCATATAGGGGGATATTACAAACCATGATTGAAAAAGGAATGGTGTCGGAGGCCGAAACAATAATTAATCGAATCGGTGAATTAACCGAAAATAATGAAAATTGTAATGTTACTATCCTGATTTCTCTTGCGCTGAAAAAAAATGATTATTTAAAAGTACAGTCCCTCGCAAAAGAATGGTTACAATCATCCAATTACGAAGATGATACAAATAAATACGTTATTGCGGATGCTATAATACTGGCGTTTCGGGAATCACAGGAGGTTGAAAAGAAGGAGGACAGCGAGTTTTTTTCCGTTGCTGATTCTGTTGTTGACGGTCTGAAAGCTGTTTCCGAACAGCAGTATGAGAATGCGTTGGATTTGATAAGGGCGATAAATCACAAATCACCTTTTATGCATTGGAAAATGTTTATTAAGGGATTATGTGCTTATTATACCGGTAACGATACTAAAGCGGAAAAAGCATTTAAATCGATTCCGAAAGACACGGTACCATTTGAAGCTGCTGATGCGTTTCTGATTTTATTACGTGATAAAGTGGTGCTTAAAAACAGATTTCAAGATAGTACCCTGTTAAAAAATATCTGCGTTATTGCGGATTACAAGGATCTGGCAACTATATTGCCGCGTGCTGAATATCTCTGGCGAACAGGCAGGTTCAGAGATTCGTTTAGCCTGATGCATGGAAAATGCCGCTGGTTTCCCTCTGAAAGTGGAGATATTTTTCACACGCTTACCGAATTTTATTATAATTCGCCGCATGGCATGAGTAAAAAGATGGTAGAAAAGTACATTCGCTACCTTATCGATAAATCACTTTCTCAGTCAAGTAGTGCTGCCAGTAGGATTGGTAGTCTGCGAACAGTAGCCTTGCTTAACGACGACCGTTTTTATAATCTATCAGAAGTTGTTGAACAGTGGGAGCTTTTTATCTTCGCTATGGAAAGAGAATCGAGAATAAATAATCATATTCAAGCTTTAATATATGCGCATATTGGGGATGTGGCTTTTCTTGACAACACGGAAGATATGGCGGGTAACTTTATCGATTTTGACGGCGTAGATAAAGCGACATCGGAATTAGCAGAGAATTATTATACGAAAAGCCTTCAATTGTATCCGAATAACAGGGATGTGCATTTTAAATTACTTCACATTTACGAAAAGGCAAAACAAAAGAGGAAGATTAATAAAAAGCTTGATGAGATTATTAAGCTTTTCCCTGATGATAAAACCGCCTTAGCCAGGGCGGGAGAACGCTCGATTGAGAGAAAATCCTATAGAAAAGGATTGAAATATCTTCAATCGGCGCTTGATCTTGATCCGCTCAGTAATACTATTCGCACGGTCTATATCACCGGGACGATAAAAACCGCTCTGCATTTTGCGGCGACCGGCAGGGATAAAGAATACAGGAAACTACTCGACCCGGTTCTTGCCGCCGGTAAAAAAAACTCTATTGATTTTAACTATGGTCATGCCTTTCTTCTCATTCGCTGGGCAGCTTTTGAATTATTGAATGCCAATGAAAAAGAGGCGGATGATTTTATAACAGAGGCTTTTAAACTGTCTGCCGATACAATACAACTGGAGTACTTTATAGAACTGATATGGGAAAAATATGGCGTCGGTCAAAAATACCGGAAAAAATATCAGGCTGCTACTAAAAAGGCATTCTCAAAGGAATTTATACCGGCACGAGCTGTAGGTTTTATTGAAGCGTTTCAGTATACCAGGTCTTTTTCTGATTATGCCTGTGTAAACAGGGAATTGAAACGGTTGTCTCAATACGCGTTGAAATCAGCGAAAAATAGTGTTACAATACAGGAGGCAAGAACAATTATTGATTTCGCGATTTTAGATAAATTTCATTTTGATACCAAGCTCGCCAGGAAATATTCAATAATCCTCCTGAAAATAAAACCTGAAGATCCCGTTGCACTTTTTGCGGAATTTTTATTACAAAGTAAGAAGTCGCCGGGAAAATCTTACGGAAGCAAAG
>CBDVBE010000402.1:0-5773 GCA_965372145.1 uncultured bacterium
ACTAAAGCACAATTCTTAGTGAAAGATAAACTTTCTACTAATCATTTGAACTTTCTACTAATCATTTGAACTTCCTATCTTTCGTTTATAATTACCAATTTCAAGCCGTGAACGGCTACAATTTATATTACATCTGTAATTCTCACTTACACAGAAGGACGTTCAAGATGGCAAAAAAAGGACTCGACCCAAAAGCATATACCCCTCTTAACAAAGATGAATCATATCCACCCTATATACCTGCTTCCCGGACACTGCCGGAATTCACTATTAAATCCGTGGTATTTGGAATACTCTTTGGAATTGTATTCGGCGCCGCAAATGCCTACCTGGGGCTTGTTGCCGGCTTGACCATTTCCACCTCAATTCCTGTAGCGATCATGACTGTCGCTGCCTTTCGGCTCATTCAGAACCTCGGAATAAAGAGCAGTATCCTCGAGGCTAACACTGCACAGACCATCGGTTCTGCATCAAGCAGCCTGGCAAGCGGCATAATCTTCACTCTACCGGCTCTGTTCCTGTGGCAACTCGACCCAACGCTGTTACAAATGACACTCCTTGCGATCTGCGGCGGCATGATCGGTGTGCTGTTCATGATCCCGCTGAGAAAATTCCTTATACAGAATGAACACGGTAAATTGCCCTACCCGGAAGGCACCGCATGTGCGGAAGTACTTGTTGCAAGTGATGTTGGCGGCAGCCACGCCAAAAATGTCTTCCTGGGAATAGGAATAGGGGCACTCTATAAATTCCTGCTCAATGGGCTCCATCTGTTTCCATCAAAAGTCAAATTCTCCATACCGTTTTTAAAAAAAGCTGAACTTGGCTGCTATACTTCATCCGCATTGTTCGGGGTCGGCTATATCCTTGGAATACGTATTGCGCTTGTCATGGTCGGCGGCGGTCTTCTCTCATGGCTCATCCTTATTCCCACACTTGCTTACTGGGGAGCCGGCCAGACACTTCCTCTCTATCCGGAAACCAAACTGCTCATTGCCGATATGGCCCCTTCTCTAATCTGGACACGCTATATCCGCTATATTGGTGCCGGTGCCGTAGCAACGGGTGGAATCATTACCCTTATAAAAAGCATCCCGACAATTATCCAAAGCTTTAAAATCGGCGCACGAAAAATCCAGGAACGGGTTTCAGGAAAGGATGCCGTAGAACTGCGGACTGACCGGGACCTGCCTTTACGTTTTGTTGGAATTGCGTTATTCATTCTTTTTTTACTCTTAACCTTTGTCCCGGCAATATTCCATGTATTACCGGGTATTCCTCAGCGGGCTATTGCAGCCTTTCTGGTTATCCTCTGCGCATTTTTCTTTGTCACCGTCTCATCACGAATTGTTGGCCTGGTCGGCGTTACCTCCAATCCGACAAGCGGTATGACTATCGCCACCCTGCTGTTAACGTCTACGATATTTTTTCTGCTTGGATGGACCGGTGACCATGGTAAAGCTGCTGCAATTACTGTCGGCTGTGTTGTCGCTATTGCCGCGTCAATTGCCGGTGACACGTCACAGGACCTGAAAACCGGTTTCCTGTTAGGCGCCACTCCGCGCAAACAGCAAATCGGGGAACTTATCGGTGTACTGTCTTCAGCAGCATTTGTCTGCATTACCATTATCTTTCTCCATAAAGCCTACGGGTTTGGCACAGAACACTTGCCCGCACCACAGGCAACGTTAATGAAAGTTGTCATTGAAGGTGTCCTGCAGCAGAACCTTCCCTGGACCTTTGTCGCAATCGGCGCCGGTATTGCCCTCATCTGTGAACTGTGCAGAATACCAAGCCTGCCTTTTGCAGTAGGGGTCTATCTGCCTGTTTCAACCATGGTTCCCGTGTTCTTCGGCGGCTTTCTGCGCTGGTTCGCCGAAAAACGTGCTGTATCACCCCAGCAGGCTGAACAACGACGTGAAAAGGGTGTACTGTTCGGCTCAGGACTTGTTGGCGGTGAAGGACTGCTCGGTGTCGGTATCGCGGCGGTAGCGGTATTTCTTAAACGGGCACCTGAAGGCGTTGGGTACGCCTGGGCCGGAGCTTTTGCGCCTGTTCTTTCTATTGTTGCGTTTGTAATTCTTGGTTGGGTGTTTTGGAGGATGATAGAGAGGGAGGTTTAACACGCCAATCCACTTGCTTTGTCAATTAAAATTGGTGGTTATATCACAATTCCTGTTTTCATTATTTCTTCTAAAAAACCGCTATCATCATGTTTTCTTTCAAAAATAAGTGGCTCAATTCTATCGTCAACAGCTCTACTAATTCTCCAAAGAAGTGGTCTTGTTGAAAAATAATCTCCACTAGTCTCATCTAAAACAACTGCGACATCGACATCACTATCTTCTCTTTGGTTTCCTTTTGCGTAAGAACCGTACAGAATTAATTCATCAAATTTCATTTGTTTTGAAAGAAGCTCTTTATATTTTTTAAGTTTTATAATAACTTCTGCTTTATCCATATTTGAAGTTCCTCTGCTTTTTGTAAAATTTGTATACAACGAGCTTCCGTTAAACTTTTCAGTAACAACTCTTTGTGTGAAGGATATCGAGCTTCAATATTCATTGGTTCAAGCATATCAATAAATTCTTTTTGCTCTTCAGAAAATAATTTATAGAGTGATGCCTTTTTTGCAAGTAATGAAAGTCTATGTGAATATGGTGGTGTTTTATCATTGTTCTTTACAAAACATGCTTTTAAAATTTTTTCAATAGATTGATGAGCCATAAAACCAACATAAAGAAATCGTTTACCATGTAACATCACATTTGCGGTTTTAATGTCATAATCCGATAATTCAATCCAATATTCAATTTTTTTTGACATTTTTCTTTATCTCACTTATTAAAATATATTTCCTGAATATTTCAGTGACTAATTTTGTCAGTAATGATATCGAAGTTGAGCAATGAGAATTGAATTGTCCTCAATTTTGTAAACAATCCGATGTTCACTGTTAATTCGACGAGACCAGTATCCTGCAAGATTATGACGAAGCGGTTCCGGTTTTCCTATACCTTGATATTTATTTCGTTTGATATCCCGGATCAATTCATTAATACGATTTAATGTTTTTTTATCTGCTTTCTGCCAGCAAAGGTAGTCGTCCCAACCATTTTCAGAGAAAATGAGTTTCATTCCAAGAGCTCCCGCTCTTTTCCTTTGCCGGAATTAAGTTCATCAATTGATTCTAATAACCTTTGGGAACTTTTTGGGCTCCGTAATAAATAATCTGTCTCGCACATTGCCTCATAATCCTCTAATGAGAGCATCACAACCGATTCAGCATTTTGCCTCGTAATGATAACAGGATCATGATCTTCACACACTTTTTTCATCGTTTTAGCTAAATTGCCTCGTGCAGCAGTATAGGATATTGCAGTCATGCCTATCTCCTAACGATGTACATGTACTTATCTTTGTACATATTATACTTCGTTTTGCTTTCAAAATCAAGGTTTTTGTGCAAATAACTAATGAATTAATTTCCTGTCGAATTTATAGTTCAAAATCTATTTGTTGCTTATAGAAAAAATTCAAACACTATCTTATACACCTTATACAACCCATTTAACCACAACGGCTTAATATTCAACCCAATATATACCGAAGGAATCAACAAATTTATGATATAAACTGTATTTAAAGATTTTTTAATCTTATCTTTCACATCTGACTGATGTACTGTCTTTATCGCGAGTAGTAACACTATAAAACTCCACCCCATAATCCGCGAGGTATCCACTGCGAGAAAAGTCATACCAAATGAAGATAGAAGCAAAAGAACACTAAGCCATAAAGACTTATACTCCTTTTTCTGCCACAATAGTGGTAGTGCAATGATAATAAAAATCCACAATGCTTTATAACTGAAAAGGACACCAATGAATTCTCGAATCGGATTCAACTGCATCCATTGTAGTGCACTGAAGCCATCAACCTGGTGGGAATGCACCGCTGCATCAGGGGCAAATCCATATGATCCAATCCAGAACAGGCAATAAAGGGCACATATTGAATAAAATCTTAGTAAAGAACGTTTGTCAAGGATGAAATACGCAAGGATAACCGAGATAAACATGCTTGATTCATGTGTCAAAACAGCCAGAACGAGGAGTGTGACCTTGGATGAATTCTTCAAAGGGAATGTTACAGCCACCAGCAGGAATATATGCATGAGTGCATCCGGATACCCGGGCAGTTGAAACTGGTAAAATATAAAACTACTGGTGCAAAGAGAGAGCAGTTGCACAAACGTCAAGGTTATCTTATTTGCGGACAACCAGATGCGAGTCAGTTGTATAAATACGAGAGTAAAAAACAGTGAGAACGGTAAAAAGAAAGCTCTCCCCTGCAGGAAAAACAGGTTCGCAATTGCCGGCATTAACAGCCGCTTATAATACCAGCCTTCTCCCGCCTCAAAAGGGGCTATGCTCATATCAGCATAATCCGTACCCATGGAACGAACACCGCCAGGTATAACTAATAAAGCGAGTATTAAAAAAATAAGAAGAGTCTGTTTCTCAAAGAAATATGGGGCTACACTATTGTTGGTTTTTATCGATTGGCGTAAATCAAGTATTACCGGTATGGACAGCAGTATCAAAGAAACTAAATAGGTAATTGCTTTAGTTGGCGTAATTATATGGTGTACAACAGCACTTTTTCTCGCAAACAAAAACGTTTTAAAATATTCCGGGATAAAAGAAGTATAACCTATAAAAGAAAAAATACGGTCATTCGTTATGTGAATCACAGCGAAGATGCAGAGCAACGAAAGCCACCAGGCGTATTTGTACCAACGGCTGTTGTTTATCTCTTCCAAGTGCATTGTGTATTTGTCCTGTTTATAATTTTTATTTAATCTATTATTCGAATGTCTCGACCTGAAAACATAACGCTGAATTGAGCCGAGGGTACACCCATGTCTATACTTCCCCTTCAGCTCCAATGACAGGTTATGAAATTTCCTTCGTTATTTTCATTATTCGTGTCTTCTCATAAATATAGTAAATCTTTCCTCAACGTGACAGCCGTCACAGACACATTGTCGTTCCTGTTATACCTTTAACCTGTCTTTTTTTAATCCTGTTTCATATGTTGTAATTAATATCATATGAAAATAAAAAAATATCAGTGATGATAAAAATCCTAAAAAATAAATTGATAGGCGCTTAAAATGGAATCAATAAGACAAAAGGAAAGATTTCTATGTCTACTAATCAGGGTAAAATTTGAAGGGAAAATATAAATAAATCCTTAAAATTTAGGGGACTCTGTAATCAGTAAATCTGTTCGCGCCACAAGATATTGAGTAATTACACAAATGTTCAGTATCTAATATAACACTAATTTATAACCGGAATGCAATTACTTTTTTGATTGTTTTGCCCTTTCAGGGTTTGCTGGTTTAATATCCATCATTTACATAGGGCGAGGAATATATTATATAAGTATTACGTACTTTAATATCTCTGTTAAATTTTTACCAGGGCATAGCTGAAAAAAATTCAGTTCAATCAATGGTTAAAAAAAATGAATATGATCAGTCACATAGAAAACACTGTGTTGAATTGCAACAATGCTAATAATTAGTACCTTAGAAATAATTTTCTGCGTTTTTTAGGCAGAAAATTATTTCGTAAAGGTACTTATCCAGTTTATCTGGGTTAGGAGTTTGTAGTAGGTAACGGAATTTAAAAAACCTTATTTATGCTTTTAACACCTTAGTAATCAGGAAAACTAACTAGTAATAAAACCTTATTACCTTATT
>CBDVBE010000403.1:0-5747 GCA_965372145.1 uncultured bacterium
AACCAGTATATCAATCTTCTGGGCAATATTACCGGAAGGCTTCATAAAGCAATCAGATCAGTGTTGGTGCTTTGGCCATGCTCTTGATAATGGATGCTGTACCGTTTAATGACTCGACATACCGGCGCGATATTGTTGATTTCGAAAAGGCACTTGACACAACTTTTCCAGGTATGGTGTTCATAACGACCAATCCTTCGGTTATTCAGGGGGTATATACCCATAACACAAAACAGTATATGCCGAATACCAATATTACCCTGAGCCCGTCAGTAGCGTTTGAGCAGTCTCTGCCCGCACGGTTCAGCATTACAGCAAATGTGCAATGGGCATTCGCCTATTATTTTAAAAAATATGAATGGAGCGATTTTAAAATGGAAATGGAAGAAAATATGCCTTACCATGTTACAATTAATAAGGCTGATAACCAGTATTACTGGATAATGAAGAAGTCCATTTTTAAATCGGATATCACCGGGGATATATTTGACGATTTTACCCATGGGCCGATTGAACGGCATAGCAGGAGGCGGATTGATAATTCTCTTTCACTGGCGCTTTCCCTGAGACATATATTTAAAATGGCGGGTACCCTTGAGTTCAAAGGCGGGGCGGGGAAAATGTGGTCGACTCTTTCGGACGATCTTCCCGTTTCGGTTCAAAACTGGAACTGGCATACCGGTATGCAGTGGTATAAACATATTACCTGGGCGCGAAAAAACAGGCATGAGGTGTACTAAATAATGAGACAATTGCTCCAGAGCGGCATAGTGCTTTACTGTGCATGCATGATGTTCGGGTGTCAATCATCCAATATCGAAAAGGGTACTATTTGTCTCAGCCTCGGTGATTATCCCATGGCCATTGAGTTTTTTGGCCGGGAAGTTCGTGCGCAGCCTGATAATTATAACGCCCGTATCGGGCTCGGCAAGGCTTTCCTGCAGAAAGCAGTTGACAATAAGAGGGACACCGCATCCTGGAAACAGGCGCTTATTCATATTGAGGCTGCCCGTACACTAAAACCGGATACCTTGACCGTGAAACTGCTTTCCCAGGTATGGGCTGAGTATTCTTTGCGGCTGTTCAACAGGGGCGATACGATACCGGCACTGGAAGCGCTCTCTTCGGCGTTGCAGTATGATCCTGAGAGTGTGGAACTTATCAACCGGACCGGTATACTCTATTTCCGGCTTGGCTATGCGGAAAAAGCAATGATTCTCTTTAAAAAGGCACTAGCACTTGATACGCTTCATGCCCATTCCTATTTCAACCTGGGTATGGTGTACTGGTCGAACAATGCGCCGCTACAGGCGCGGGATACCTGGTTAAGAGCGTTATCACTCGATTCTGAGGATGAGGATATTCTTTACTGGTTTGCCCGTGCGGAAAAAAAGATGCGGGAGAATAAATGACCCCTCGATTACCAAAAGGCCTGCATCGTCCGATGCGTATCGGTAAAGGCGCATTTGCCTCCGTGTACCGGGTGCGTCAGGAGACCCTTGACAGGTGGGTAGCAGTAAAAATTATTACTGAGAGCGACCAGTTGAAACGGGAGGCAATTCTCAGGGAAGGCAAAACCCAGGCAAAACTCGCTATGAAACATATCCCGCAGATATATGACGCCTTTGAGTGGAAAAAGAAAATAGATATCATAATGCAGTGGATACCCGGCGTGCCTCTGTCACTGATTCTGCAGCAGAATCCAAGCGATGAAGACCGGTTTACGCTGGCTGGTGCGCTGGTGCGAATCCTTGCCGATCTCCATGCACTGGGTTATGCCCACCGGGATTTAAAACCGGATAATATTATTATCTCACCCGATGATGGCATGCATTTTGTTGATTTCGCATTTGCAAAGAATGTGCAGGACGGGCAGGTATCCATGGAGGGAAAAGTAAAAGGTACCCCTGCCTATATGGCACCTGAATTGTGGCGGGGGGAAAGAAATACCGATTTTTTCCGCGCGGATCTCTATTCAGCCGGCCTTATTCTCAAGGAGATTCAGCAGCAGGGGAGATGGCAGCCGCTTATTGACAATCTGACCAGTGTGCATCCTGAACAGAGGCCGGCTTCAGGACAGGAACTCCTTGCACAATGGGAAAACCTCATGGAAGTCAGTACGGAACCTGACTGGCACAAGCTTGCCGGTGACCTTTCCCGGGAGAGCATAGCGGAAAATCTTACCGCAGCCGCAAAAGAGCTGATTCAGGCGAAACGGTACGATGAAGCATACTGGCTTCTCGTTGAGAGCCTTGAGAACAATCCTGATAACGCTGAAACGTTGGAGCTGATTTCCTCTGTGGGGCAACAGCCGAAAAAATCGTTTAAGAGAAATACAATGCTGTACGCAGCAGCGGCGTGTATACTGATTCTAATGGTACTCGCGGCTATGTATTCTGAACGAAAAACCGTTACGCCTGACAACAGCTTGACGAACGGTCCGGTCACAAAGTATAAAGTCGCGGCACTGCCGGGGCAACCGAATGCACTGGTGCAGCGGAACATCGCGCAATCTTTGCCTTTTCTTACAGAACCGATTTCCCATGATGAACTGAACGGCAAGCTCTACCTTGTAAATTACCCGGATCACGGCATGCTGGTGATAAACGGTGATACGGTGGTTGCTCCAAAGAACCTTATCCACGGTATCGCATTACCGGGCAGCCGCTATTCTCTATCGTGGTTAAGACCGGACAGCACTATATTGTGGCGTGAGCGGGTGACGCTGCTGCCGTTTCAGAAGAAAGTAATTAATATGCCGAAAAGTACAACCTATTAACGAAAGAAAACACCGTGGTGAAAAATACCTTTCCCAAACTGGTACAGTGTGATACCGGCGCTGAATATAGCCTGTCCGGACGGATTGTTATCATCGGTTCGGATAAAGCGTGCCATATCAGGCCGGCTGATAAGTCCCTGCCGCCCCGGGCAGCCCACCTGCTCTTTACAAAGGGTGCATATCGCATTCAGGCACTCTCGTCGGAAGTGACCGTCAGCATTGATGGTAAACCGCTGCAGAATCAGCAGCAATTAACACATGGTTCGATGGTTACAATAGGGGAAAGCGGCTTTCAGTACCTGGAAACTGAAGATGCCGCAGAGCTGCAACCTGTTACACCGGATCAGTCCGGTAATGAACTGTTTCTTGATGAATTGATACCCATTGTTGTGTCATTGCTGAAGAATCGGGAGGACAATGTTTTTAATGATCTGGTGTTTTCGGTTTCCCGCCTGCTTCGCTCGGATGCCTCGCGATTAGTGCAGGAAGACCCGCTTTCCGGAGAGCGTAAAACCATTTCACGCTATCCAAGCGAAACCGGACTGGATCGTTTTTCCAACCGTGCAATCGATTGGGCGAAGGAGAAATCTCAGGCCGCGCTGCTTCATGATGTTGACTGGAAAGATACAGAGCAGTCACTGAATTCCCTTGAAAAGAATCTGGTGTCATCTGTATTGTGTGCCCCTTTACAGAGTGAAGGTACTACCTTCGGGTACCTCTATCTCGACCGTCTCCAGAATAATGACCTTTTCACTGAAAAAGACAGGCAGCTTTGCGATATGCTGATTCCGCTCTTTTCCGAGATACTGAAAAATCACATTGCATACGAGCGGCAGCGCGAAACAATCGAGCGGTTGCAGAACGAGTGGATAAAACCGCAGGGGGGAATGATATTCGAGAGCAGGAAAATGCAGGAAACCATTCAATTGGCTATAAAATTTGCAAAAACAGAATCACCTATACTTATACTGGGGGAGACGGGAACCGGTAAAGAGTTGATTGCACGTTTTGTACATGAACAATCGCAGCGTACTGAGAAACCGTTTAAAGCGATAAATTGCGGGGCGATCCCGGTGAATCTTATAGAATCGGAACTTTTCGGCCATGAAAAGGGAGCTTTTACCGGAGCGACAAATCGAAAAATAGGTCTCTTTGAAGCTGCTGAAGGAGGGACCCTGCTGCTCGATGAGATTGGTGAACTGCCGCTGCAGCTCCAGGTGAAATTGCTGCGGGTACTCCAGGAGGCCGAAATTATTCGTGTCGGCGGCAATGAGTCCATACCGATAAATGTACGGATTGTGGCGGCGACCAATAAAAACCTAGAAAAGGAGATTGAGGAGGGGCGTTTCCGCCAGGATATTTATTTCAGATTGAACGTATTGGCCATTGAATTGCCACCGCTGCGTGACCGCGATCAGGATATTCTGCTTCTCGCGGAATATTTTGTGCATAAATATTGTGAACAGTTTGGCATACTGCGCAAACGGCTTACTGCTGATGCACGCAGTACATTGCTCAGACATATCTGGCCGGGAAATATCAGAGAATTGGAGAATGTTATTCAGAAAGCCTGCCTGCTTTCGGAAGAGAAGCGGATTGAAGAAAAAGACATCATGCTGCCGAAAGCTACCCTGCAGGATACTACCGCGGCATCAGCACAAAAACCGGCAACCATTAAAGAGGTTCGCGCCGAAGCGGAGAGGAAAATTATTAAACTGACACTCGAAAAAACCGGCGGGAATGTCTCGCAGACCGCAAAACTCCTTGATATTGACCGCAAATGGCTGATAAAAAAGATGGAGGATCTGCAGGTTTCTGCTGATGAATTCAGGCGGTGAGTTTTGATTAAAAACGCCTAACCCAGATGAACTGCTATAGTCCCATTTATGGGGGATAAGTACCTTCACGAAATAATTTTCTGCCACGCGTGCCCTTCAGGGTAGAAAATGACACATGGTGCCCTTCAGGGTAGAAAATTATTTCTAAGGTACTAATAGTTACTTGTATACCAATATCCGCTAAAAAAGTGCCACCCCTGACATACTAGCAGGAGTGGCAATTATACTATTACTACCGTTTGCTAAGTACCTATATTTACCGTATAACCAGCCTGTGATACTGGACAGAGTTATCTGATCTCTTTACTTTCACCAATAACAGCTGATTGGCACTTGCTACCGGCAACACAACTGTTTCACAGTGATGAAGGAATGTTTTTTCTAACAATATCCTGCCGTTAACGGTATAAATTGTTACAACAGAAGCCATGTCAGTACCCGGGATATAGAGTTGCCGGTTATTTACGTATATAGGGGTTGTCACAGATAAATGCTGTGAATGCTTTGTTTGAAAAATGCCGACTGATTCTGGTGTTAGCACTATATTCAATACATTAATCAGACTGTCAAGTTTTACCTGTTGGATAAGGGTGTCACGATACCCCGTTGCTGATGCAAGGGCATTCCCTGATGAAAACTGCGGTGGGATACCGATAAGAGTATATACACCACTGGTATTGGTTTGAGCAGCAAGTACATAGGTGTTCATTCCTGAACCGCCGACCTGCAAAGTAATCAAAGCATTTTCTACCGGGGCACCTTTAGTATTAACGACCGTACCAGTCAAAAATTTGTTCGGTGTTGAAACGGTTTGAAAAGCTATACGAACCGTGTCTTTTTCACTGTTTGCAACAGATGTTGTGACCCGTTTAGTCTGATAACCATCACCGGCGGCAGTTATCGAATAGCTACCGGTTAACACATTGTCCCACACGATCCAGCCATTCTGGCCGGTTTTACCAATAGTGACTAGAGCCTGCTGGGTTAGAAGCAGTGAGGTAACCGATGCTCCACCGATTGGGGAGTTGTCACCTTCTTTTCCAACATAAACACATAGAGAACCATAGGCATGTTCCTGTAAATAAAAGTTAACGGTCGTGGTATCGTTACTGGTCACCTGGACATGCATA
>CBDVBE010000404.1:0-5747 GCA_965372145.1 uncultured bacterium
GGGTGAGGTTATAAAAATTCAATTCCATACTAACAATCGCTCAATTTAGGTTATAATAAATAACCTGATTTATTTTAATTAAACTTCGTGTCTTTGTGCCTTTGTGGCGAAAAAATTATAAAGGAGTAACAATGAAAGTATTAGTAACCGGCGGGTGCGGCTTTTTAGGATCACATGTATGTGAATATTACATTCAGCAGGGTGCTGAGGTTATCGCTTATGATAACATGACCAAACATGAATTAAAACGAACCGGGTATATGGCCGAGGAAGCCCGGGATTATAACTCGAACTTCCTTAAATCAATCGGCGTTAACGTGGTAAAAGCTGATGTGCGTGATTTTGAAGAACTGCTCGATACTGCCCAGGGATGTGATTATATCATTCATACGGCGGCACAGCCTGCAATGACTATCAGTTGGGAAGATCCGCGGCTGGATATTACTTCCAATGTAATGGGTACGTTCAACGTGCTGGATACTGCAAGACAACATAAAATTCCCGTTGCCTGCTGCGCTACGGTGCACGTGTATGGAAATGAAATAAACAACGAGCTAAAGGAAGAGGAGCGGAAATATGTACGTGAGCCTGCGGGTATCGATGAGAACTACCCGACCCTGGGCGGCACCTTGACACCGCTGCACGCTTCCAAAGCAGCCGGCGATATTTACACACGCGCGTATATAGATACCTATCAGGTTGAGGCTGCCAGCTTCCGGCTGACCGGGATATACGGCACCAGGCAGTTCGGCGGCGAGGATCACGGCTGGGTCGCGAATTTCTCGATTCGGAGTGCGCTGGGTTGGCCGCTGCGAATCTATGGCAACGGCAAGCAGGTGCGGGATATTATTTATGCTACCGATATATGCCGGGCATTTGACGCATTTTATAAAACACGTAAACCGGGTATATATAATATCGGCGGTGGTACTGATACGGCTATTTCACTCCTGGAATGCATTGATGTTATTAAAGAGATCACCGGCGAAAAACCGGATGTTCAGTTTGAAGATGACAGACACGGGGATTTAAGATATTTTATCTGTGATATTACCAAGGCTAAGAAGCTGTTAGAGTGGGAACCGCAAATCCTTCCCCGGGAAGGTATTGAGAAATTGATAACCTGGATTAAAGAGGAAATTCATCTTTTTAGTAATAAAGGATAAAAGCAATTATGAAAGCGTTAATTCTTGCCGGCGGCAGAGGTAAAAGGCTGGATGATTTATCAGAGGCCACGAACAAATGTATGATTGAAATCGCAGGGAAACCGGTGATCCAGTTCAGTCTTGATGCTGCAGCAGCAACCACTGTTGATGAAATCATTATTGTTGTCGGGTATAAAGCTGAAGAAGTAATTAACTACTACGGGAACTCCTATAAGGACAAACAATTGAAATACGTTATACAGTATGAACGCAAAGGGCTTGTCCACGCCATCGAATGCGGGCGCGAGGCTATCCACGGTGATGATTTCATGCTGCTGCTTGGCGATGAGATACTTGTCAATCCGAAACACCAGGCTATGATTGACGAATACAACTCCCACAAGGTATTCGCGCTGTGCGGCATATTGTGGGTTGAAGATAAGAATTTAATTAAACGTACGTATACCCTGATCCAGAATGAGGAGAACCGGATTTTCCGCCTGGTGGAAAAACCCCGTAATCCCCTGAATAACTATAAAGGCACGGGAGACTGTATTTTCAATAACAAAATATTTGACTATCTACAGTACACCCCGGTTCATCATGAGCGTAATGAGAAGGAACTTCCTGACCTGATTCAATGCGCTATAGATGATGGCCAACTGGTGAAATCCTTCATTATTTGTGATAACTATGCTAATATCAATTCCAAGAATGATATCGATTTAATTAAAGGGCTGATTACTTGAAGGTTGCCATAGTATCCGACCACCTGCCGGGGTATCATAAAATCTGGAGCGGCGCAGAACTAATTACTATTACCCTGCATGATATTCTTAAGAATGCCGGCGTTGAGGCTTTTTTCCTCACCTCAACGTTTGACGCGAATGAGAACCGGACTCACCATAATGTTTTTGAAATAAAAACACCGTTAAAAAAGTATGAGATCGTTCTGGGAAATTTCCCGGTAGACCTGAAAGCTATTGGGGACCTGTACCGCATTTTAAAAACTCAGAAACCGGATATTGTCCATATTAATGGAAAATATCTCTACCTGCCTTCAATAATTGCCTGTTCCCTATTGAAAATTCCTTTTGTATATACAGTTGCGGATTATTTCCTGTTCTGCCCGCGAACCTTTATCAGAAAACCTGACGGCAGCAACTGCGATCATTACCATGGCGGCCGATGCTGCGAATGCCTGAGTGAAATGAAAGAAGGCAGTGTTAAAAATTTGGTCTCCCGGATACCGGTTTTCTTTCTGAAAACCTTTTTTATAACAAGAAAAATCGTATTTGATTATTTCAATACAAAAGTCAACGCCTTTATCGCCTTATCAAAGGCGTCTAAAAAAAGATTGGTTGAGTATGGTATCCCTTCAAAGAAGGTCAAGGTAGTCTATCACTACCTGATTAAAGAGATACAGGAGTCCCGGGACCGGATTGATCCAATCTCAGCAATTTTCATCGGCTGGCTCTCGGTAGAAAACGGGATAAACATACTGGTAGATGCATTTGTTGAAGTGATAAAAGATATCCCGCAAGCAAAGTTATATTTAATCGGTACCGGGAAAGACAAATTCGTTGCCGGTTTAGAAGAGAGGATCAACCGTAATAATGCACAGGATAATATAATTTTTCTCGGTAAAAAGGAGAATGCAGAAGCATTATCAATAATGGCCAAGTGTGATGCAGTCGTCGTCCCCCATCAATGGCCAAAAGAGTTTGGCCCGGTCGTGCTGATTGAAGCGTCTGCCCTGGGCAAACCTGTCGTGACCAGTAAAATAGGCGCCACCGACGAATTTGTTGCCGATACAGTCAATGGATTCCTTGTCGCCGATTACCGCAATCCTTATGCGTTTGCAGAAAAAATAGGCTACCTGCTGGCAAATCCTACTATCGCACACGAAATGGGAGAGAAGGGTAAAGCAAATGTACCGTTTGTCTTTGACAACTCTTCCGCGCAGGCTCTCATTCAGATGTATGAGGGATTGATTAAATAGATTCAGAGAACCTGACCTCTATACTGAGAATCAACAGGTTATAAAAGTAGGCAGGATTTTAATATAATACAAGGTTGGAATCCAAGGACTAAAGTAATGGAGTATTGGAGTGCTGGAGTAATGGGTAGACCAGTAAAGAGAAAATGCTATTTTTCCAATACTCCATAAAAAGTGCTAAATGCGTACATTCAGGTATCATAGTAAAATCACGGAGATCAGAAATATACCAAAAAAAAATCCCGATCTGTAAAAAATCGGGATTATTACTTTATACACGATAGTAACTGTTTCGTCTTAGGTTACTCACTTCCCTCCAGCTTCAACACAGCTTCTTCACGCCAGTTAACAGAAATCGAACCGATTTCAGCAAGCGGTGTCTCGAACTGCATCTTTGCCTCTTTGATAACGTTGTTCTTAAGATCAAACAGGGCTGTACCGGTCCCATTACCCGCAATAGGAATCTGCTTCATCAGGTTGGTGCTGTCAATGACCTGTTTATCGGTAGCATATCTGAACTGCCAGCTTATCAGCGCAGTTGCATTATCCTCAGACAGGCTGTCAAATGTATAGGAACGGTAGACTTCACATGGTACGGTTCCCTGCATGGTAGTAACAGGAAATGTAGCAGTACGTTCCCAGTTAAACCCGGGTTTAATAGATGTTGTAGGCAAAGTCGGCAATAATCTAGCAAATTGTCTGTAGAGATCCCATTCCGGGAAACTGCCTGCAGGCAGGTCTGCTGAGGTATCAATACTTGGCGTGCCATCCTGCAAAGCAAGATCATATTCTGCTTTTGACAATTTCTCGGTAACCTGTTGTTTCTCTTCTTCGGTAAGCATATCTGATGTTATCTGAATATTTTGTACAGTAAGTTTGAGTTTATCAGGTGTGGTGGTACTTCCAGTGAGCGCACTTTTAATGACCGTATTCAGCGTAGTTGTAGAATCATTCTGGGTAAAGAGTCCCTGTGAGGTATATTCAATTGTGTACGTCCACTGTTTCTTCGCACTATAATCAACCTTGAGTGTATAGGTCTTCTCCTTTTGGCAACCGGTTATTACCAGCGAACTGACAACGAAGAGTGAAAGAATGAGATTCTTATACATACGGCAAATCCTTGGTTAAGGTTCTACATTTCTTGTTCAGGTATACACTCAAAATAGGATAATCGCATATGATTAGACAAGGACGGAACATAAAAATGGTACTGGAATAATCACACATTAAACCGTATCTCAATAATATCGCCACTCCGGACAATATGATCACGATCAACGACCTTAACAAGCCCTTTTTTCCTGCAGTCATTAAAGTTATGGCATTGCATAAAATCATCATAACCGGCTACATCCCCTTTTATAAATCCACGGGCCAGATCGGTGTGGATTTTACCGGCACAGGTTACAATATCGGAATCTTTCCGTACGGGCCAGGCATGGACTTCCTGCGGTCCTGCCGTATAGAAAAAAATCATGTCCGCCTTCTCAAATGACTGAGTAATTACGTCATTTACTTCTGTGGTATCAGTAATTTGCACTATTGGTTTTAAACTTACCAGGTCCAGTTTACGCAGCCATGCCTGTTCCGAATCTGAAAATGCACATTCACGTAACGTCGTTTCATCTTCCATAGAGGATATACATTTCTTCATAAGCTCCTTTTCACCTGGATCCTCACTGCGCATAATCCTTGTCTCACATTTTTCCATATCAAGAATGAGCAGATCAAGAATAGCCCCTTCAGAAATAACAATGACCTCTGTCTGCACAAAATCATTTTTAATAAATTCAATATAAAACGGTGTTATTTTTTTTGGCCGGCACTTGGCAACCAGAGCATCCATCCTCGTATCACCATATTTCACTTTGCCCTCAGGCAAGGAAAGACCGGTATAGCCAATTTTCACGTATAACTCCCCTTTTTTTAATCTTAGAAGCTATTTAGTGTCTGGCCGAAAAGTACCTATTTGCAGTCATTGTCACTTTCGTTCTGAAGCTTAAGGAAGTTCAGACTGCGTCTGTTTCTGTTATGTCCTTTGTGCTTTCCGGTATTCTTTTCGGCCTGAATCCAGTTTTTTTTAATGTTTTAAGGCATGGATTCACCCCTGCGGAGCACTTCGCCCGCCAAAAGCATGCGGGAATGACGTTTTCGGCCAGGCACTATTTAATAAATGACATTTTGGTAAAAAGTCAATTAATATATATAGCGGCAGAAAAATAGCAATGAATTAACACAATACTGAAACCAGGTAGAGGTATACGTGTGCTGTCAGGTTTTCCAACATCCCGGTGTTACAGTGTGGTTCCAGGAACAGTACCTTACCTTTTTAATATGAGTTAATCGGAAGGATTTATATAAGCCATTCCGATTCTACTCATATTTATCTAACTTTGTAGATAAAATGGATTTAACCCGATTAATTGGCTCCTTGGCTCCATGCGGTTATACTCGCCTCTGCTTCGCGGTCATAAATTTATATTCAAATTGCACAACTCGTTTAAATCCAATTGGCGCGAAGAAATTGCTAATAAAATTCGTCATAAAACGTAACTACTCAGGTATTCTTCGCATAAAGCGTCATTGCGAGCGCAGCGAAGCAA
>CBDVBE010000405.1:0-5740 GCA_965372145.1 uncultured bacterium
GGTGTCTCCCATCATACGGCTCCTGTCAACTCGTCTTTTGCTCTTTTCTCTGGTATTTATAATAGACTGTACATTTGAGCAGTATGCAAGGGAAAAATTAATTTATTGAAAAAACCATTTTTTTTGCTGTTTTAAAGGGACAAAATACACAGAAAAACCGGGAATTGTTATAATGCAGGTATTACCGCCGGGAAAAAGGCCCTGCCATTTCATACGCTAAAAACAGGCCAATACCGAATCCCTTCTGAGACAACCAGAGCGGCTGTTTTTCATGTTCGTAGAGGACCGTTTCATCGTCTTTGTCTGTTATCCTGGTACGCGGCAGGAGTGAATAGAGAAACGGTTCAATAACCTCGAAGCGGATATGAAAAGGTTGTTTCACTATCTGAAGCATTAACGCGGAGTTGAACCATATCTCCCTTGTAAAATTTTCCCGTCTTCTATCAACGGTAAAGGTTATTTCCGTTCCATTATCGGAATTGGTGCCGTAATACTTATTCTCAAAAGTAAACTTAGTATCGAACAGCAGCATGAATCCGAATCCGAGAAAGCCCGTCTCTTTATTGATCAGCGGAAACATTGCACTGATATCGACCCCGACATCAAAATAATTCTCATTGGCATAAGAGAATCGTTCCCAGAAAACCTCGTCTCCCCACACAATATTTGTATTCCAGTAGGTTTCCTGTGTACCGCCGCCGACCCACCGTTCATAGGTGTTGTTAAACCGGGTATAACCGTATTCCAGCAGCAGCGCCGCATCTATATAATGAAACCGCTCCCCGAGGATGAAATTGATATTGGGATTGAACTCCACGGAGACATTTCGTGCTTTTTCCTTTGCATCATTCTCAATTTCAAGATTCTCAGACAGGGCGGTTCCAAAAGTACTTCCCTCATAGTCCAGCGAAATAAAGGTATTCAATGCATACCGCTTCCCCAATCGGGTCAAAAGTACCAAAAATATTCTGCCCCCGTGTCGCAGACCATGCCCAGATAAGCCTGTTTACATTATTTTTATACGTCACCCCGTTTCTGGTGAATTCAAATTCAAGATCAGGGTCACTGGCAAAGTCGCTGCCGATACCTAACATTAATCCTAACGGGCGGTCATTAATTTTCAGCGCCAGAATAGAGCGCAGATACAACTCCTGAATGGAATGACGCTCCTCGTAATCAAATTCGACTGAACTTCCATTAACAAAATTACCCGATGCTTTATTTCTCATTGAACGGATTAAATAAGTCAAATCGAACCGTGTTCGTACCTTTTCTGATATTTCCCGCCCGAAACCGACATGATTTTTATACTTATTCAGGTAACTTTCATGTTCAAATGAAGAACCACTTGCACCCTCATCGATATTTTCACCGGTCTGGATATAGGTTTTATTCGGCCTGAGCATCGGCTGATCGATATCACCCCACCAGGGATCATTCTGGTAGGTGAAGTAGTAGTATGCGAAATCACTGCCGACCAGGAAAATGTCCTGGGGAAACGCGAAAACCGACAGGTGGGGGTTGGAGCCTACGAAGAATATACGGGCAAACGACGAATTGAAAGTTATTTGAGGCAATGTCGGACACATATCTATATTCATAGAAGGAAATCGCGGCGTGTGGTTAAGTAAATTACTATGTTTCCTATACTTCAATAGTGGAAATATCCCTCTCACTTCAACTTCACATATGCAATAGCTCCTGAAAGAGAGAACCATGATAAGAGGTATTACTGTCAACAGTTCGGTTCAGTGTTCTACCTTTAAAAGCGACAAGGGTGCTGAGGAATTTTTCATCATGGTTTCTGCCAAAAGGCCGAAGTCGTTCACCGAGGCACTCGATGAGCTCTATGAATCGTACACGGCTGCCCTTGGGCAATGCGGTCTGAGTCGTGAGACGCTGATTTCTGCACGATTTCACCTCAGTGATCTAACCGGCCAGAGAGAGGAATTGCAGAAATCCCGGTTATACCTGGATTTAAAAGGCGGTGCAGTCTCCATTATTGAACAGCCGCCGCTCGACAGCAGATTTATCACCCTGTTTACCTACCACATCAAAAGCCCGAGCGTTGCACTTCACAGAAGAGAACTGATCATTGACGACCAGCAGTGGCGCAACGGCGTCGCGATTGAAGGTGAACACTATAAAATGCTGTGGCTTGTTAACCTGGACGGACGACATCTTTCAGGCCCGCAGGACCAGGCTCGTGAGGCGTTTGGCGCCCTCACCGAAGTTCTGGGGCAGGAAGGCATGAGTCTACGCGACAATACTATCCGGACATGGGTTTTCGTACGGGATATCGACAAGAACTATGGCGGAATGGTCAAGACCCGCAGCGAGTATTTCGTAACGCAGGGTTTGACAAAAGACACCCGGTACATCGCCAGCACCGGTATTGAAGGCCGGAGTAAAAAAGCGGGAACCATTGTTTCGATGGACTCGTTATCTATTTCCAACCTGCTGCCCGGGCAGATAATCCGCATGGAGGCCCTGGATCATCTTTCCCCAACTATCCTGTACGGCGTCACATTTGAACGGGGCAGTCGAATCCGTTTCGGTGACCGCTCCCACCTGTACATATCAGGCACCGCAAGCATCGACCGCGATGGCGAGGTTGTTCATATCGGTAATGTGCAGAAACAGACTGCCCAAACGTTGGAAAACATCGAAGCGCTGCTGCACCCGCATGAGGCAACGCCGGCAGATATGGCCTACATTGTCGTATACCTGCGCAATCCCGAAGAGTACGAACAGGTCAGAGACATTGTGGAACAGGAGGTGCCTGCTCACGTGCCGCGTATTTTCATGGAGGGTGCGGTATGCAGACCCTCATGGCTGGTTGAAATTGAAGGCCTGGCAGTCATTCCCGACAACACGGAGTTCCCCATTTTTTTCTAAGATGCTGTATTATTCAACTTTTTTCCAGGAAACCACTTTATACGTTGTATCGCTTGTAAAAGTCAAATCGTTAATCAGATTATTGATAATCATTGAACTGTAGCGTATATCAGCGTTTCCATCACCGAACGCATTGGTATATTCCGACTCGGAAAGTGTGACAACTGCCCCGTAAATAAGGGTATGTTCTTTAACTTTATCAATCCTGTCTGCGATCAGAATCCCGTTGAAGTTTCCTTTGATATTTGAAAGTGCCGCACTCCAGTTGCTGTTATGACAGATAAATATGCCTGTCGATCCTTTAAAATCAGGGCAGGTAACCGTTCCATCGGGGATATAATAGACAATACCATAGAACGGCATGAAGGGTAACATTGTTGTTTTATATCTATCCAGTGAACCAGGAGGAATACCAAGGACCTCTTCCGGTGTAGTCGGATAGCCGACCGATGAAGCAAATTGTTCAGCAACACCGGCATTGGCACCTTTTTGTGGTATCTTTCCTCGTCCGCCAATCTTTGAATTCTCCTTCTGGTACAAGGTCCTGCATGATTTAATACCGAGTACTCCATCAGCACGTACTAAATCATCAATCGGATCCCAGTCCCTGCCATCTATCCTGATATTTCCAAAGGTAGAAACAGCCGATCTCGTTGTTACCGCAGCCTCTATATTCGGATTAATGCAGGTCGTTATCGGTTGTATTGCACACACGAATTCAATGGCGGTACTTTGCAAACCAACTGTTCCATATGACCGAATCAAGAGGGTATCAAGCGTTTTATTCGCATTATAGTACACTGAATAAAATCCTTTACGAAAAGGATGGCCTCTCACTATCGAATTGGCTGAACCTAATACCGGCGTAAAAGAGCCTGAACACAACTGATCATACGCATGTCTCTTTCCAGCCTCAGCTACCTGAAAGGCAGTGACCACCCCTTTGTGGTTAAGAGTATTCTTTATAATGAGATTTGCAGGAAATTGGGCCCGCATCAAGGTCGCACAAATAATAAATCCGGTGATAGCTATCAGTAGCAACGCTGTATTATTGGATTTATTTTGTGATTTCATTGATAATTTAACTGAATTTAGTGATCCTTAGAAGTGAAATCGACAACAGATAGGCATGTTTTATTTGCTGTTGAAATGTGATCTACGTCACACTCCATTCAAAATTAGTATACTAAAAATTAGACCAAAAAACCGGAAAAGCCTTTTCCGGTTTTCCTTTTAACACACTGATTTAATTATTAATTAGAGAAATCAAGTAAATTATTTTGTCATGTTTATTCATTCAGTAACCATTGGAGATGTTTTAGGATATTTAATGCCATTTAGGTGGTAGGAATTTATACAGTATTTCCTCCGGGGGAAAAATAAAAAAAGGCGAAAATCTTCTTCATGTTGCCGGCTTCATTGATTTCTCATGTACTAATCAACCTGCTTCCAGGAAACAACTTTGTAGGTAGTATCTGTAGCAAAACTATGACTGTCAATCAGATTGTTAATCACTTCTGAGCTGTAGAGTACATTTGCATTTCCATTCCCAAATGCATTCCCCCCGGCGCTGGTCGAAAGAGTAACCACGGCACCGACAATCTTTGCATTCGCATTGATATGAACGACCTGGTCGGCAATAATTAATCCGGTAAAGGTACCTTTTACATTCTTGATCTGTCCGGAATTAGAACAGTTATGAACAATAAAAATGCCCGACGATCCATTGAAATGAGGTTTGATAATACTTGTGCCTGAGTAATAATAGATACCGTGAAAAGGAAAAGAAGGTTGTGTCGCGGTTTTTAATTTATTTAGCGCCCCTGGAGGAAGACCGAGGACCTCTTCCGGAGATGTCGGGCATTCATCTGATCCACAAAGGTCAATTCTATTGGTACTGGGATTATTCACCGGCGGTAATCCCCTGCCGCCCACCTGTGCACTCCCATCCACACTCACTGTACTTGAAGATTTTATCCCAAATACTCCTATGCCAACAATTGACGTGCCTGCAGCATTCCAGTCCCTGCCGTCTACAGTAATATTTCCGGTTACTGTTGTTGGAGCACGTGTTGTTACTGCTGCATTAATGACCGGATTAATTTTAGTAATAACCGGATTGAGTACACAGACAACATCGATAAGAGCTTTTTTTCCCCGCATTATACCAAGAGAATGTATTAAAAGCGTATCAACTGAAGGATTTGCATCATAGGTAACCGCATATGAGCCACTTCCAAATGTCTCCCCGGGGAATATTATATTTGCAATCCCGGCAACCGGTGTAAAACTTCCGATACGGATCTGTGAAATTGCATGCTCTTTCCCTGCTTCCGCTATTTGAAACGCAGAAACCGTACGTCTTCTCAGAGAAACAGTACTCGCGCTATTTTTCGTAGACATAAAAGTAGCCATCATCAAGGATGCAACCAAAAAACCGATAATAAGTACTATTAGCAGAGCTGCACCTGTTTCGTTGTTTAAGTGTGATTCAGATTCTGTTTCCATAATAGTTCCATATTCCAGAAATGTGATCTACGTCACATTTTTCACCTATTTAATTGTACCACAAAATGTAAAAAAATACCGGAAACGACCCTTCCGCTTTTCATTTTAACTTATTGATTTATAGTATATTATAACAGCTACTTAAACCATTGTGTTAATTTTATACGCTACATGTCCAATAGGTAATTGTTTCGCATCCTTTGTTTATTTAACAGGTTAAAATTTATACACCTGTTTTGTTTGACTTCACTTACAAAGAGAAGGGAAACATAGGAGGGACCTAGCGTGAGTTTACGAATTAGCGACAGTCGTTTTAGTTAAGTGTACTTGTATC
>CBDVBE010000406.1:0-5730 GCA_965372145.1 uncultured bacterium
CAGGGAACACAAAGTATTCCTAAAGGAGGAAACCATAGTATGTCTACTCGACAACGTAGCCGTTCACGGCTTGAAATTGGAAATTGGAAATTGGGGAAAAACATGAAACTTGTATATGAATTGGATGTTTATTAAATAGTACGAAAGCATGAATACCAAATTTCAAAGGGCAAAAGACACAATAAACTGTTGCTGAAAGCAACTTTATCCTTACCCTTCAGAATGAAATGACAAATTTCCAGTTTCCCCTTCGACAAGCTCAGGACATCGCAATTTCAGCGTTCTGTGAACGCTTACAATTATTAGAGCAACATGGAGTTTAGAGTACGAAAAAATATCCACTAGAGGAGGGAGTATGGTACACGGTGAAGAATTTACCATTCAAACAAAGGGGCATTCGGATATAAAAGATATTACCGGGCAGGTACAGCATATTATTGACAATTCCGGTATATCAGGTGGAATTGTTACTGTGCATGCGGTTGGATCAACTGCTTCAATATCCACCATTGAGTTTGAGCCGGCACTTAATGCGGATTTTCGGGATGAACTTGAGAAATTTGTACCAAGGTCCCTGCAAACCCGTCATTCCCGGACATGGGGAGATGATAATGGCTTTTCTCATATTCGTGCCACATTTATGGGCCCCTCCATTACAGTACCCATAACAAAAGGTTCACTCGTTCTTGGAACCTGGCAGCAGATTATTGTCATTGATCATGATAACCGGCCGCGTTCACGGAGGGTGTTTGTGCAGGTAATGGGGGAGTGAGTCCTAGTCCCTCGGATCAGAGCCGGGTGAAGAGCTTTCCTTCCTGAAAATGCGGAGCCAGTTGAAATTTTTAAGCTGTTTTGGCAGTGCATACATATGATTGGTCTGTTTAATGTGGTCTGTATTGACCATACCCGCGGACATAACAAGTTTAACTGCAGTTTCAACAGACATATCAAGTTCAACTACTTTTGTTTTAGGAAGAAAAAGGAGAAAGCCGCTGGTCGGATTCGGTGTTGTCGGAACAAAAACACTAATCATATCGGCAGATACTTTTTTGGGAATTTCTCCTGTTGTTTCAGAGGTCATAAAACCGATACAGTATGAATTTTCTTTGGGATACTCTATTAAAACAGCTTTTTCAAAAAGATTCTTTTTTTGTCCGGCGACGGAGTCGATTACCTGCTGGATACCGAGATAGATTTTGTTGACAAGTGGTATGTTTGCCACAATGGCATTTCCCGTATCGATAATAATTCTGCCGAAGTAGTTTTTTGCAGCCGCGCCCACAAAGTAACAGAGTATCAACAGGAGGATAAAACCTGCTCCCGTTATCCATTCATTACTGACAAAGGGTAACACTGAACCAAGTATTTTAGGTAAAAAGGTATCGATTTTCTCAAACAGCCAGAAAATAACAACGAGCGTTGTCGCTAAGGGGATCATCAGAAAAAAGCCAGTAACTATATTCTTCCATATCTTGTTGAATTTTAAATCAGGTAGTTTCATACCGGTATATTACTCCTTAATAAATTTATATACTTTTTCACCTTTTTTAGCCATACCGAGGTTTTCACGTGCGATTCGTTCAATGTAAGTAGTATCGTTCATCAGTTTCTCTATAGTGTTTTTCAGAGAGTCAACCGTGGTTTTAAGTTCGGTTATCTCAGATTTCATCTTTTTTGTATCGTAATGAGAACGGTACAGATTGATTAGCCCCTCATCACCGGTAAGAGAAAAATAAAGCAGAACAAGTAATACTGCAATGAGAATCCATCTACCTATCTTTTTGGGCAATTTCATAGAGTACGTTTTTTTCGTTTAAAATATTTATCAGGAGGAGGAGTATCCTTATACAAGATGAACATGAAAATGCTGGATTCTAATTACCCCCACTTGACAATAAAAATATAATAAGTAGGAAAAATAAGAAACAAACAGCAGATAATAATTACCATATTATATCGGGTTATAATCTCACATACTGCTGACCTGCAACCTGTTTAACCACACCTTTCAGTTCGAGATTCAATAAGATTGAAAAGAGATCGGCAATTTTTTTCTTGATTTTTTCTGCAATCTGGTCAATACGTTGTGGCTCATCAGTAAGTAATTCAACGATCAGCCGCTCCTCTGAGTTGAGAAGGTCAAACGGGAGCTGTGTAGCCCGGGACACTGTTTCCGGCCGGGAGAATGCATGCGTTACAACCTCTATATTGTCAAGTATATCTTGTGCAGACTGTGCCGGTATTGCACCATTTTTTATTAGGTTATAGGTACCATTGCTTTTATCCGAGAATATCGAACCGGGTACTGCAAAGACATCCCTTCCCTGCTGCATTGCATAGTGTGCCGTGATAAGACTTCCGCTTTTTCGCTTGGCCTCGACAACACAAACACCGGCGGAAAGGCCGGAGATTATTCTGTTACGGCGGGGGAAATTATATGCCAATGCCGGTGTGCCAAGCGGGAACTCTGAAACAATAGCACCGTGGTGCGCTATCTGTTCAGCCAGTTTTCTGTTTGATGCCGGATACATTTTATCTGCACCGCAGCCGAGTACTGCGACCGTCTTTCCACCGTTTTCAAGGCATGTCTTATGAGCTATCGAATCGATTCCCAAGGCAAGGCCGCTGATGATAGCGATATCGTGTTTCGTGAGATCCCGGACAATATGTGCAGTTGCATTCTGACCATAGGTCCCCGGATGCCGCATCCCGACAACCGCAACACTGTGTTTTGAGAATACCTCTTCAGATCCTTTTATATACAGGACTGGTGGCGGAGCAAATATTTCCCGCAGCAACGGGGGATACGTATCATCGTTTAACGTTACAACAGTAATATCATGTTTCTTAACAAGATTCAGCTGTTCTTCCGCATGTTTTAAGAGTTCTGAATCGTGGATCTGGTTTATGCAGGCATCAGATAAAATACCTGTTTTTCTAAGAGCAGATGCCGATGTCTTGAAAATGGTTTCCGGAGAATCATAAATAGAAAGAAGCTGTTTTATTCTAACTGGCCCGAGGCCCTTAACTGCATTAAGCGCAATCCAATGTAACGGCATATAATACTCTGAATTATGTTGATTTATTTTAACTCGATTAATTCATAAACATTCTTAAAAATGTATTAACTTCAATTATATCAATAGGGTGTATAAATAGTGCTAAAATATTCGTTATGATTTCATTTGAACCACAGAAAGTATATCAATTCGCATAACTTGGTTATATATAATGGGTTGTTATATTATTCCTTAGTTAAAATCATGGTAATCATATTAATCCTGAATAATCAGGGTTAAATTAGGGCTAATAAAATATGTTCTGCCGTTTATCGATCACGATTGTGATTTGATAATTATTGTTGTTAATATGCCATTCACGGGGACCAATTGTATCGTAATAAAAAAACATGTAGGGGGTAAAAAAATATGTGTGGGGTAAAAAAAATATGTGTAGGGGTAAAAAAAATATGTGTGGGGTAAAAAAAATATGTAGGAGGTAAAAAAAATATGTAGGGGGTAAAAAAAATATGTAGGAGGTAAAAAAAATATGTAGGGGCTTAAAATTTTAAGCCCCTACATATTTTAAGAAAACCCTTCCACAACAGCGACCTCATCCACTGATGCTTCCCGTATCCTTTTAACCGAACCGAAATGGCGCAGCAATGCTGCCGCTCTCTTCTTTCCAATACCCGGGACGGCCTCCAAAGAGGAGGCGCTGAATTGCTTTCCACGCAGCAGTTTATGATACGATAGTACCCAGCGATGTACCTCATCCCTGATACGCTCTGCCAGTTTACGAACCTGGTGGTTAGGAGGCAACTGGACTGGTGTGTCGATATAGGGAGAAAACAATATTTCCTCTTTTTTAGCAAGCGCAATGACCATTGGAGGGTTTTCAAAAGCTGCGAGCGGCTTTGTCGCAGAAGACAATTGCCCCTTGCCACCGTCAATGAGGAGTAAATCAGGAAATGGTTTTTGTTCGTTACGAAGTCTTATAAGGCGGCGGCTTACCGCTTCCATGAGCATAGCAAAATCGTTCTGGCCTGAGACTGTTTTTATTTTATAGCGACGGTATAGGGATTTATCCGGTACGCCGCTGGTGAAATGGACCATACCGGCGACAGTAAATTTCTCACCGAGGTTTGAGATGTCAAATGCTTCTATGTGTTCCGGAAACCGTGGAAGGTGTAAAAGGTCCATGAGTGCCTGGAGGATAGAATCGGCATCGTCAGGGGCTTTCTGGGCGAGGTATAACTGCGCATTCTTTTCAGCAAGCCTGACCAGTTGCGCTTTATTACCCTTTTGTGGAATGGTAATATGAACGGTACCGGTATTTTCCTTCGCAAACCATGATTCAAGGAGCGGTTTGTTAAATCTCTTTTGGGGAGGCAGGATAATATCACGGGGCGGATCATCAAGTGAATTCTGGTAAAACTGAAGGACTACAGACTCGTGGTCAGTATGGGGCGTGTCCCAAATCCGGCGTTTGAAAATGAAATGCCGTTTGGAAAGCAGCAATCCCTGGCGGAATGAGAGAACACAGAGACAGGTGTAACGGCTCGCTTCGTGGATACCGAAGACATCAAAATCTGTTTGCGGTGTTTTGAGATCAACCCGCTGCAGATGCAATGCCTTGCGGATGAGATCGATTTGATCGCGGTAAGAAGCGGCTTCCTCATAGTCAAGTTTCTGAGAAGCGTTCTTCATCCGTTTTTCAAGGAGTGCGATGATATCCTTCCGCTGCCCCTTTAAAAACTGTATCAGCATTGATACATTCCGGCCATACTCCTGTTCGGAGATATAGCCGGCGCATACACCGTTACATCTGCCGATCGAGTAGTTGATACAGGGACGTATCGGTTTTTTCAGGGGCAATTTTCTTTTACAGCTTCTAATCTTGAAGATCGTTCGTGCAAAATCCATCACCTTGCGCATCGTACCGACATCGGTGAAAGGGCCGAAATATTTTGCCCCATCGTTTTCAACCCGCCGTGTAACAATCCCGCGGGGAAACGGTTCGTTAAGCGTAATTTTTAAATAGGGATAATGCTTGTCGTCCTTCAAATCAAGATTATAGGGCGGTTTGTGATTCCTGATCAGGTTGGCTTCAAGAATAAGTGCTTCAGTTTCATTGTTTGTCGCAATCCACTCAATGGATGACACCTTATCGAGCATATGGGGTATCTGGAATCTCCCATCATGCGTGTCAAAAAAGTAGGACCGGACGCGATTTCTTACATTGAGTGCTTTCCCGATATACAGATACCTCTCGCTTGCATCCTTCATGAGGTAAACCCCAGGGGATTGCGGAAACCGTTTCAACGAATCGATAAGTTTTAACCGGTTCAAAAAAGCCTCTAATACAGGTGGTAGTGCTATAGGGTATATATCCGTCCGGTATTTAAAAATAGGTATTACATACTAGAGCGGTGTAAAATTTGATATGATTAGAGGTAATTGCAAAAGTCGTATCTTCACCCTCCCAACCCCCTAGGGGGCATGCGCGTTAAGTAGGGGCACAAAATTTTGTGCCCCTACTTAATCATTTAAAAATATAATTGTCATGCTGAGCACTGAATACCACAGTGTGGTATGCTCTCAGTCGAAGCATCTACAACAGTAAAGAAAGAAATAAGGAATTATGCTTCCCTTCGGCTTCGCTCAGGACATGCTCGCTCAGCATGACATCCATATCACCTTTTTTTAAACATTTAACTTAACGCCTATG
>CBDVBE010000407.1:0-5713 GCA_965372145.1 uncultured bacterium
CTAGAATCAAATTGAAAAAACTATATCCGAATATTTAGTCTGGACAATGTACTAGCCAGGCCACAATAACAATCCAGGAATAGGCACCCGGGTCTTATGTTTGATCCACTTGCTATAGGCTATTTCCGCTTCATCTTCCCTTTACCTTTTATTCCTTTAGGTTTCGCTTTAAAAACCTTTTTCTGATTTGCTTTCAGAGGTCTTGCTTTCCCAAGTTTCACCTTACCTGGTTTTCCCTTTCTTTTAATTACAGCACCTTTACCCGGTCTCAGCTTTGCTTTAAAAGGCCCCGGCCCTGGTCCTTTCATATGAAATTTTCCCGGACCGCGATGAGGGACAATAAAAGCGGAATGTTTCATTTTATGAGGTTTTATCTTGAATCGTGCAGAATAGTGGCCATATACCCGTGGTCCCAATACCCGGTGCATCTTTTTAAACTGGCCATAATTCATCGGTACCGGTACCAGCGGCACCACCCCAAACGAGACAACAGTATAATATCCCGGAAAAACAACCACCGGTTCAACCGGTTCAACGGAATGATATACATACACATCACCATGAAACACAGTAACATGGGTCACATAAGTAACCGGTACAACCGTTACCAGAAAATGGGTACCTTTCGGTTCAGCACGTGCTGTCGGTGTCTGCACAACATAGCCCACTTTTTTTTCTTTCAGGCTTTTAAGTTCGGACAGCACTTTACCGGTGGCATTTGAGACGGTAATCATTTTCGTACCTGATGAGTCAGAAGCCTGCTGCAGGTATACCGTGGTACTCTCAGCAAGTTTGATACTGTTGTCATCCTCAAAGAGTATTTCCAGCTCAGCATCCCCCATTGTCCGAATACTGTCACCAAAGAAAACTTCTGTCAACTGGTCCAACACATTCCATTTTGCTTTCAGGGAATTATATACTTCTACTGCACCTTTAATTGCAGTGACTTTTCCAAAAGAAGTCCGGGATTGCTTTTTCCCGCATCCTGTACTCAGTATTAAAAAAACCAGTACCAGTATATACCTTTTTTTCATAATTACCTTCTCCTGTTCTGTTATAAAGTGTTCAGTGAGACGGTACGATTGACAATACCATACATATTGCTATTAAAAATACTCCCGTTAGATCAGGAAATCAATTTTAATATGTTATAATTGTAACTATTCAGGTGATGTGGCTTTCTCGGTGTCATTGCGAGCGAAGTGAAGCAATCTCATTTCTCAGACGTAGGAGATTGCTTCGCTTCGCTCGCAATGACATTATTAAAAACTATACCTGAATAGTTACTTATAATTTTACTAAGGGAAAACTACACGAAGCATCTATAGCAAATAGGAACCGCTTTTTGAAGGAAATGAAGAAGCTCAGGAGTTTAATATTATTCGTTCTGTAAGACCTCTTTTATTGCCTGCAAAAACTCCTTACTGTTAAATGGTTTCTGAAATGTCCGTTCCACCCCGATTTTTTTAGCAATCTGCAGGTATGAAGAACCCGTAAAAGAGCGATCCCCACCTGAGATGGCAATGATTTTCATATTTTCATTGTCTCTTTTTGTTTGAAGGATGGTTGACAGCCCATCTTTTTCGGGCATCACAATATCAGTTACAATAAGATCAAAGGTTTCCTCTTCAATAGCCTTTATTGCTTCAACACCGTTCACCGCAATAGAGACATCATACCCTTCCTTTTCGAGTGTATCAACAAGCATCTCGCGCATATACTCTTCATCTTCAACAATAAGGATTCGTGACATAGATAATTCTCCTGTGTCAGGTTCTTAACATCTCTTCAATAATCAATTATATGTTCTTGTGGGTATAATTACAAGTGGGAATTGCTATTATTTACCGGTCATTACATGATCAACAAATTAAAAAAGTTAATCCTTACGCTGACCCGGCAAAGAGCACTTTGTAGATTCTCAGTCTATTGTTCTCTAATCTGCAGAAATAGGAATAGCCATGCCCGGTTCCATAATCAGTCTCGGGAGGCACGGGAGTATGATAGATACCCTCGTTTCTCGTATCCTGAACAAAGCTTATGGTTTGTAAAGAAAATTTCTCTCTATGCGGATAGAAAGAAAGCCGAATCGTACCTTCACCATCAATGGTAAATTTGGCGAAACGATTTTCCATCAGGGGATTAATTACTTTTTTATAAAATCTATCTTTTTGAGCTTTTGGAATAGCAACAGATTTAAACCGATCAGGAACAGCAATGCGGACATAATCTATGGTGTCAGTAAAAAAATTTTCTATTAAAGAATCGATTTGTTCATTTATAACCAATCGCTGCATATCAGTAATTGATTTCATTATCTGCTTCATAAAAATATTTCACATTTAAATAATACATTTTTTTCTAATATACTATTTTAAGACAGTCGAGTTTCAAACATTATATAAATGTTTTAAAAAGGCGACAATTCTCTGAATATTATACCTGCCATATCTTGATGATTTTCAGATAAAAAAGATACCCTGTACTTTCAGGGTCAAACCCTGTGCCTTCATATTCTCCCATAGCACCATATACCCATTTTTTATTTTAAACCTTAGTCATTCCCGGAAGAGAGGATAAAAAAGTAACACTTTTTCTTCTTAGTGGTGTTATATAAGTGAAGACAATGAAAATCGATATAGAATATTACTACAGGAAATACGGCCCAATGGTCCTGAGAAGATGCAGGCGGCTTCTCTATGACGATCATAGTGCCAAAGACGCAATGCAGGAGGTGTTTGTGCAATTACTACGAAAACAGGAAACAATTACCATGGAGTACCCCTCCAGTCTCCTGTATCGAATGGCAACCAATATCTCCTTGAATATGATTCGTTCTCAAAAACGTAGATCAGAGGTTTCACATGAAGATACTTTGGTGCACCAGATCGCGTCATACGATGAAAATTTTGCCGGATCTGAAGCGCGTACTTTGTTGGATAAAATATTCAGAAGAGAAAAACCTTCCACGAAACTAATTGCACTGTATCATTTCATTGATGGTATGACATTGGAAGAAACAGCAAAAGAGGTGAATATGTCGGTTTCCGGTGTTCGGAAAAGGCTCCGGTTGCTGAAAGAGCGATTACAGCCAGCGCCACAGACATGTCAGTGAATGGAAAAGAGGAATACTATGGATAAAAAGCACTCCTTACCTCGCATAACTCTTGAACGGTACGTTCTGGGAGAACTGCCCGCAGAAGAGATGCAACGAATTGAAAAATTAGTTCAACAGGACACAGCACTACAAAAAAAGGCCGAGGAACTGGGGAATTCAAATGAAGAAATCCTTTATCAGTATTCTCCCGGACAAATGACGCAGGAAATTGCTTTGAAAGCACATACCCGGGAGGTGCATGAAAAACTTAAAGGGCAGTCGGAAAAGAGCTCTCTCTGGAATATGATACCGGCTAAACCGGCGTTTGCAGCTGTGCTGACACTTCTTCTCCTTATCGGATTATCACCGGTTATTATCTCGAATCTGCGGAACACCCCATCGTATGAGCATACCCGAATAAAAGGACTATCACCGCATCTTACGGTCTATCGGCGCACCGGAGACAGTTCAGAACGACTGGGTAATCTTGATATTGTCAATGCGGGGGATATTATTCAGGTAGGGTATGTTGCTGCGAATCAGAAGTATGGCGCAATCGTCTCTCTTGACGGAAGGGGGGTAGTAACATTACACTACCCCGCCTCAGATTCTGCAAGCACCCAATTAGAAAATGAGGGAGAAATGCTTCTTGAAAATGCCTATGAACTTGATGATGCTCCCCGGTTTGAGCATTTCTTTTTTATAACCTCCGATGAACCTGTCGCCATAAAGATTATTTTTGAGGCAGGGAATAAACTGGCAAAACATCTGCAACCAGGCGAGAAAGATACCGTACTGGATCTACCAAAAGAATGGCGCCAGTACTCGCTTGTTTTACGGAAGGGGAACTCATGAAAACGGTACAGAGAATTAGTATAGCACTTATTCTTGCTGGTTTTACAGGTCATACCGTTGCCGAAGTCACACCACTGTTTCTTACCCGGTACGCATTGGTAATCGGTTCAAATACCGCAACAAAAAACCGGCCGGCATTACGCTATGCTATCAGTGACGCAAAAGCATTTGCCGGGGTGCTAACCGGAATGGGCGGAGTGAGTAAAAAAAATCTGATAGCCGTTTCAAATCCCTCGTTAAAAGAATTTACCGATGGCATCGGCAAATTAAAAACAGTGGTGAACAGATCCTCATCAGGTCAGGGACGGAAAGAGATAATCATATATTATTCAGGCCACGCAGATGAGAATGGTATAATTCTTGGCAGAGAATCACTCCCCTATCCAGAGTTCAGAAAATTGATTGAAGCTATTCCGATTGATGTTCGCATTGTGGTATTGGATGCCTGCGCATCAGGCAGTATAACACGGGAAAAAGGCGGTAAACTCCGTCCCGCGTTTCTGTTTGACGCATCATCAGCCATGAAAGGGCATGCCTATTTAACCTCCAGTTCCTTCGACGAAGCTTCACAGGAATCAGATCGTATCAAGGGCTCGTTCTTTACCCATTATCTGATTTCCGCAATGCGCGGTGGCGCCGATGCCAACAGCGATGGTAAAGTGACTCTTAATGAGGCGTATGAATTCGCCTTTGATGAAACCCTCAGGCGAACCGAAAAAACACTATCCGGCCCGCAGCATGCAGCGTATGATATACGATTAAAAGGCTCGGGTGATCTGGTCATGACCGACCTTCGGGCAAGCAGCGCAGGACTGCGGCTGCCTCCTTCACTCTCAGGACGGGTATTTATACGTGACGCCAACGGTCTACTGCTGGCGGAATTAAACAAAATGCAGGGTAAACAGATGGAAATCGGCCTTGAACCCGGTGACTATGAAGTTACCCTGGAAAAACCACCGCAGGTCAGGTCTGCAAAGGTATCCCTTGTGTCCGGTAAATACACAGAACTTCCGGAAACACACCTGGATAATATTGCCATAGAACCTACTGCGACACGAGGAGATGTCCCTCCACCACTACCACCGGGCGTTGAGGATGAATATCGAACGGTTCCGTTAAACATTTCGCTTCTTCCCGCACTCAGTGTCGGGGGTAAGACAGACAAAATCGTTACCCATTGTGCAATAAGCATACTCGCAGGATATACCACAAAACTCCAGGGTATCACTATTTCAAGTGGAATAAATACTGTTTCCGAAAATACTCGCGGCGCTATGATTGGAGCGGGCGGGAATTTTTGCTCTGGTGACATTGACGGCATACAAATAGCCGGCGGTATCAATACCGCAGGTGACTCAAGTCACTGTGCCCAGATTGCCGGAGGTTTCAACAAAGCGCATTCTATCCATGGTATTCAGATTACCGGTGGCGCGAATATCGCAACCGGCAGTATTCCCGGAGGCGTCCAGATTGCAGGCGGATTCAATTCTACGACAGGTTCTATCAACGGAATCCAGATTACCGGCGGGGTGAATGTTGCAAATGATACCAGCTATTGTGCACAGATCGCCGGCGGAGGTAATATTGCCAAAGGTGATTTCAAGGGAATTCAGATTACCGGCGGTTTTAATCAAACGACCGGTCAAAGCCATGGCATGCACATTGCCGGAGGTATGAACCTTGTCAATAAAGGAGTTACCGGCGGTCAGATTGCGGGCGGTGTAAATTACACGACTGACCATTTCCGGGGTATTCAAATCG
>CBDVBE010000408.1:0-5713 GCA_965372145.1 uncultured bacterium
CAGTTAAACATTCCAATTTTATCACTAATGGATTCTACAATTTAAGAATTGATGGCGAGGATGGAGGAGTGTTGAATTCTTCAATTACTGCTGATAGCTGTTATGGGATAACTAACACAGAATGTACTGGTGTGGGGAATGAGATCATAATAAATTCTCCTATGAATAGCCAGGTTGCTGGAGCGGGATGTGGTTTTACATCACCCTTTAAAAGAAATTCTTTACCGAGAAGATTTAGAACACCATCAAAAAGTGATATTGAAAAACGTAATAAATTGATAATGGAGTATAAGAAAAAAGACAAAAATTATCGCTGGTAATTCTATAAAAATGTAATAAAAAATCACTGTTTTTTAAAAGAAAAAACACCCCTCCCCACATTAATCTCTCTCACTAAGGGCACATTCTTCTTCCCACCGGACCCATGCTGGTCCAGATAGTACACCGTGAGTATATCACCGGGTCTTACAGAAACACGATCTTTCTCTTTTGGTTTGAGGGCAAACACTGTTCCGACTTCCACTTTAAAAATACCGGAGTTATTACCGGTTTCAACACAGGTAACGGGTAGCTTATCACCGGTTAGTCGAGATGCAACTTTTATCCAGACCTTATCCCGCGCATTACTTTTAAGATTCATATCATGATCGGTAATGGTAACAGTTACATTCTGGCCGGGAAGGATAAAATCGTCGGGAGACAGTTTGACGATTGCGTCACTGCCCATAAGCAGCAGATCGCCCCAGAGATCCGGCGAAAGGGAAATATTTCTTCCCATATTCGTCACCCACCTGATAAGCACACCCTCACCATTATTGATTGAATAGTTAAATCCGACAACCTTTCCGGGAAGCGGATACCACCGCTCGAGTAATAATGCAGGAATAAAGACTTCACAGGTATACTGATTTCCGTTTCGTATAGAGGCGAATTGAATAAGACCTTTCTTAAACACTTTCGGCAGATAAGCCTGCGGTGATGAAAACACTGACTGTCCTGTGCTGCCGTGTATCCCCGGTGCGCGGGGCCAGGCCCAGAATTGAAAGCTCCGTCCCTTTGCCCGATGCGGGTCCTTATGGTTGAGCGGATCAAGAAAAATCTCCAGCGCATCTGTCTCCCAGAATGTTTCAATCCGATGCCGGTTATCCCGGGTATCATGTATCCGGTAGGCAACATAGAATCCCTGATTATCCCACTGTGCATACAGGCAGTTGCAGTCACGCAACTCGGGCGGCAGTTCTTTTAGCCCCTGGCCGCTGCCGCACAATGCATACGGTTTACACTGCTGCCATTCATTCAAACGCCCATCAAGTACCACAGGCTGGGTCCTGCGGACTGCACCGCCCCAGGCATTTGTATGGGCATCCGCTTTGACAAGCGGTGAATACACCGGAAGCGTATCACTTTTCTTAATATTCTTTGGGAGATACACCTGTTCCGGTGAATAGTATTCCTTCTTCTCAGGCATCCCTGTAATCCCTTTACCAATACCAAGCTCGGTTTTCCCTGAAAGATAGCGCTCGCGGATATTTTTAGCAGCTTTTGCATATTTGCTCAAATTCGGCATGAGCAGATTGGGTGTTGCAGCAATCTTACTGACAAGATCAAGGTACTCCCGCGCCCACTGATTATAATAATAAGGATTCTGCTCCAAATCGCCTTGCAAGGGCCCCTCTGCAAACCAGTCGGCAATATCTTCACCGAGTCCCATTCTCATCGTTTCCATGAATTCCTCAACGAGCTTCATATTAGTTTGTCCCCGGCTCCCTTCCCCAAGTGCCTGTTCAATGGCTCTTGCGAAATCTACTTCTTTCAGCATTGAGAACGGTATTTCACTGCCGCCGAGCATTGAGAACGCCATGGCCAGGGCCTCTTTCCCCAGATCTTCAGCTAGTTCCTTTTTCAGAAAGATAGAACCCAAAAGCGACATACCGGGACCGCCGAGCTTCTGCAGTGTTTCCATGAAACATTGTTCAAAATCAGCAGCAGACATCTCACCAATGCCAAGAAAAGCACCTCCTTTACCGGAACTGGGAAGACCAAGCTTCTTGCTGCCCCCCTTGCCGGATCCGGATAAACCACATTCAGCCATACACTGCTGCATCGCTGCGCGTATTGTTTCACGCATGCGGGTCATCGCTTCATCCTGCAGCGAGAAATGCATAGCCTCCTTCCAAAGCTTCATAAGCTCCGGGTCATTTACCATACGGGAGAAGAGCCGGCGGTTAACGCCCCTTTCCTGAGTGCCGGAACCATATTCTTTCTTGAGCAGCTCGGCAAGATTCGAAATGATTTTTTTCCAGTCCATCTCACCTTTGAGCCGCTGCAGAAGGCTGTCATTCAGATGCTTGAGTATCTGCTTCATCACACTTTCACGAAGGAATTCACTCTGCGCGAGCAGAGAATCCATATCCGGCCGCTGCCGATACTTTTCCAGCAGGTCACGCAATTCCCGGGAACGCTCATAGATATTATCATACCAGGCCGGATCAAATTCCGGCGGTTTTGACTCAGTATATGGGCTCCACTTTTTAATTGAAAGGCTGTCTGTCTGCCAGAGACTCTCTATTACCGTACTGTCCATATAGGGCGCTAACATTGATTCAAACAGCTCATAATCGACATATTCTTCGTAGGTAAACGCGCTATCAGCACTATCGGAAGGAATTTCCCGGGTAAATTCTTCAGCAGGCTCTTTAATCACCCTTATAAAGGAAGAAAATACCAACGCATGGATAAGAAGGGATCCCACCAGAGATATATTGAAATACTTTTCCAAAACAGTACTCACTTGACTTCATGGGCAAAATGTTTGATACCGAGAGCCTGCAAAACATCATAGATATACACGAGACTATAGTACGGTGCATTTTTATCCGCGCTTATTACGACAACCGAGTCTTTTCCCATCTCCATGCGAATCTTGAGGACATCGGGAAGCGCATCCTTTGCACAGGGCTTATCACCGCAGATATAACCGCCATCCTCCTCGACAATGATCATAGTGGTTCCCTCTTTTGAAACTTTCCGGCTCTGCTTTGCCTGGGGGAGTTCAACGTTGACTGCTTTATGGGCATCCTCCCGCTCAAAGGTGGTAGTGAGCATGAAGAAAACCAGGAGGAGAAACATCACATCAATGAGTGGGGTGAGCTCAGGAAAGAAGTCGCTCTCTTTTATTGGATTTTTAATGTTCATAATTAAAGTAAGTTTCTATGTAAGCGTTCACAGAACGCTGAAATTTTTTGGTCAGGCTTTAAAGCAAGCATACCAGATCATATCCGACAACTCTTCCGCCAATTTATAAACATCCAATTCATATACACGTTTCATGTTTTTCCCCAATTTCCAATTTCAAATTTCAAGCCGTGAACGGCTACGTTTTTATTTATTCCCATACCAATTAACGATATCGAACAGTACGCTTCTAATCGTTTTAAACTGCCTCTGCGCCCAGGCACGCAGGCAGTAATCTGCAAAAAGCGTCGGTAATGCAATTCCCAGGCCGGTTATTGTTGTCACCAGTGCCATAGAGATGCCACCGGCTACACTCTGCTGGGATAAGCCCACTTCAGAGATCTGACGAAACGCGATGGCCAGTCCCACGACAGTTCCCATCAGCCCGAGCAGCGGGGCAATATGGCCGATTGCCCGTAATATCCATAAATGAGCGTTTAGTGTATCCATATGGGTATCAGCACTTTCAGTTATTGCCTGGTCTAATGAAATTGTACCTTTACCGGACTTAAATGCAGTAATAGCGTCACAAATAATACATGCTGTGAGAGAAGCGGTATTTTTACACAATGCTGTTATGTCATCGTTTTTCATCTCCTGTGCAGCCTTTTTGATTTTTTCAATACGTTCGGAAGACAATCCGGTTCGCTTTCCAAGAAAAAATACCCTTTCAAGAATAACAGCCAGAGAGAGTATTGAAAGGAGGAGCAAGGGAACCATAAATACCAGGCCACCTTCACGTATAAGAGGTAAAAGAGAGTTAGTAATCATGATTTTATTCCTTACTTGTTTCTGAAAGAAAAGTATATACCTTTAGACTGCTGGTAAAAAGAAAAGTTCCGAATTTAATATAAAACATTTTGAACTATATGAATATGGTAAACGTTATTGTTTAATCGCATGTTAAAGGTATGTATATTTTTATACTTCTCTTACCTTTTTACCACGAACAACAATTAATCTCCTCTGTATATCTCTAGTAAAAAACAAAAACTCCTCCCCCCCATCAGCAAGATCCAGCATACCTTTGATCTCTTCAGGCGCTAACGGAAAATCACGGCGGGCAACGTTTGCCTTAATAATGTTTTTTTCTTTAAGGTATTGTTTTACCCTTTTTCGCTGCCAGGGTATAACGGCAACCACCTCAAATATCCGCCCGGGGAAATCAACGACACATCGTTCGGAAGTCATATAGTCCACAGTTTTATTAATAAACGACAGGCAGAACTCTTCAGCCACCTTTTCACTGCACCGGGCTTTGATAATAGCGGAATCAGGATCGTAGAAATACCGTCCAATAGTATCCGAGCATATTCGTGATACCGAATCGGTAGTTTTTCGCTCGACTTCAATTTCAATCTCACCGGTCGAAGAGAGCATTACCACTTTTACCAGTTGCGATTCGAGTGCTGTATCCCGGTTGAGTAAAAACAGGATCTCTTTGCATTCGCCTTCGACAGACACCACTATAATCGTGTGCAGGCCATGAAGTTGTTTTTCAGCTTCGGTGATCTCAAAAGCGGGCGATGCTTTTATACAGATGTTGCATGTTTTTTTATAAAACAGTTCGAGGTGCTGTGTTATATCCGGTTCACATTTTGAAAAACCGACATACCGTCCATGAGCATCCCGCCGTGAGGGATCAATGTATAACCAGTCAAACGAATTGTCAGGATATCGTGACAATTGCTCGACACAATCCTCTGTATACACAGTAATACCATTACAATTGAGTGTCTTTATATTTTCAATAAACAATCCCGCTAGAACAGGATTTTTTTCACAATACACAACTTCATTGAAGACATCAGAAAGAAAAATCGAATCAATACCAAGACCGCCGGTGCAATCAAAGAGCCTTTTTCCTTTAATAATATTTGTTTTATACCGGGCGGTTGCTTCGGATGAACATTGCTCCAATGCAACAGTTTCATAGAACAATAATTTCTGTGAAAGCTTCGGTAATTTTTTAACGGCCTTTTTATGGCAGGCAATCTGTTCAGCAATAGTGCGAACCGGAATATCATTGCGTCCCTGATGTGCTAAAGCAAAAACAGCAGGATCATCCTGTAGATGGTTACGCAATAGTTCCTTTGCATTTTCTGTTGTAAGCGCGTGAACTTCTTTAATGTCCATAGATTGTTTTTAACTTTCGAGATATATTCCTTGCTTAAAATATGTTGGGGTAGGCAACCAGGCTATTAAAACAGTTGTATCTGTATTTTTAATGGCACTTCGAGAAAAGTGCCTAATTCAGCAGCTTTAACTTTATTTAATTTTTAAGCATGCAGCTTCTTATAACGTGTTGATATATATCTCATTACCACATCCAATACCGTTTTAATTATTAATATTGCTTAATATATTTAAGCATTTTTTTCAAAAAAGTGTTGTGCAAACCAAAAAATGTGTTATACTAATAACTAGATAATCTGAAAATTCAAACAAAATACGGGGAATTTATCGAGGAAAAACCATA
>CBDVBE010000409.1:0-5711 GCA_965372145.1 uncultured bacterium
GCCGACAGAGGGTGACAGCATCTGGATTAATGCAACTAAAAATGTACAGGATGATGTGGGCAATCCACAGCAAGTTACAGATAACAAACGGGTGGAATTGATTATTGATTATCCCGATTTTGAATTGATTCCCTATGTTCTCGGGCCTGAGAAGAAGAATTACCCCGAATTAAATATCAGCGCGGCATTTAAACAATGCACCTACATTCTTCTTGAACCTGAGATCCGTGTTCCCATGCATGTGCTTGCATCAGTCTCATGCCATACAAAAATATTCGATCCTGTCGGCAACGAGCTTGCTTCATGCGATGGGTATACTGACAACAACGGGATTCTTGTCATGAGTCCGATGAACCTGGGGCCGAATAACCTCATTGTCATACAGTGGGCCGATAAAAACTATAATGACAGGGATGTTGGCAAGGGGTCTTATTGCGGCAGGATTGAAATCACCTATTCGGACGGCCGTGAAGTAGTGAAAAAAGTAATAATACCAATGAAATTGGTGGAGGAATAAAATCTACTATTACGCTGGCCTGCTTTCTGCCGAAAAATAGTTGTATTGGAATACTATTCATATGCATACTGTACAGTGTATATAACCTTGACATAAGGATACTGCATTTCAAATAAGGAAATTTACTTTTACGATATTTATAAAGAGGGAGAGAGAACCATGAAACGCTATTTGTATCCAATTCTCATCATCATAAGCAGCGCCACATTATTCTCAATGCCATATTATACTCTGGAAAAAGTACGTGACGGTTACCAGCTGACCGTTGATATCCCGTCACCCGATTTACGGGAAATTGATGTTCACGAACGTTTGGAAGACGGGACGCCTGTCAATAAAACCTTTGTAAAGGTCTCTATTCCCGGATTTGCCCACACTGTTACAAACACCGGCGGGCCGGAGCTGGTCCAGTCATCATTTAAACTGGCACTAGAAGATGCTCTGCCGCAGGTTACTATTACGCACATTACAACGGAGAATAAAGTATTAACAAAACCCCTCTACCCTGTCCAGCAGGTGTATACCTATTGTTCCCATGACAATAACCGCTATTTTTCCTATGATAAAAAGCGTTACACCGAAAACAAAAAAAGCCCCTATATTACAATTTCCGACCCTTTCTATATCAGGGGCCAGAAGGGTGTAAGTGTTACCCTGTCCCCTGTTCACTACGATCCGGTTAACAACAAACTCACTACTGTAAAAAAGATAACTGTCCTGTTCAAAACACAACCGTTATCATGCGTCAAATCGGACGGTTCAAAACATTTTGACCGGTATCTGCGGGAAGTTTACCGTAATCTGCATGCCGACTGTGATCGAAATGTACCGTCGGAAACATTCCGCGATCGTGAAAAGTACGCGATTATCGTGGCTGATAATTATGCAGATAATGCCGATCTGCAGAAATTTATTGATTTCCGGAAAAAAGATTTTGACGTGGTTGTTTCATCAATAGCAGATTTGGGCGGCAACAATCCTGCCACATTCAATGCATTCCTCAGCCAGGAGAAACCGACCTATGCCCTGTTCGTCGGCTGGTACCAGGATTTCTATTTCTACCAGGGAGTCCAGGCGATGAATAACAACTGGACCTATACCTATGTATATTATCAGAGTTATGGCGAGATGGATCCACACCCTGATTTTCACCTGGGACTCTTTTTTGTGAGAAGTGCCCAGGCACTGGCAAATGCGGTAAATAAAACTATACACACCGCGAATAATCTTGAAAAAATGGGCAAAGGCTATGTAGCCTTCACCGGTCATGACATGGATTTCGGACCGGGTAAGTATCATATTGAGGAGCTTTTTGATAAGTTTGAAAAGGATTACTGGAATACTATGGATATTGATTTAACCAAAATTTATGTTGCCAGAAATCCTGAAAGTGATGCTGATATTTGCGTGAGTAAAATGAATGAAGGGATCAGATTTATTAATTACAACGGTCATGGTTGGGAATATGGCTGGGTATACAAGCAGGAACCGGAAAAGGTGAATTGGACAACTAAATATGGACTGGAAAATTGGGGCACAATTGAAAACAGTGTCTATCCCTTTGTCCTTTCATGTGCCTGCCTGTCAGGGAATTTCATGTATGAGGGCCAGAACGGCGGTGGGCCGGAGTGTTGGGCTGAAACCTGGCTCGGCCATGAACGGATGGGAACTGCCTGCATCGCTGCTCAGGCGCCGTCAAGTTTTAACCAGCATGCGCTTAACCGCGGTATCCTGATGCGGCTCCAGAAAGAAGAGATGACCCGCATGGGTGTTATGATGGACTTTGGTAAGGAGTATACCTTCGATTCACTTGGTACCTATTTTGGAAATATCGGTGCGCAGGAATACCATCTCTTCGGGTGTCCCGCCAGTGAGACCCTTTGGGATGGCCAGACAGCAGTTAATAAAAACAAAGCGGCTGTTTCATCGACCATATCACTTGTTAATAAAACTGCAAATTACCTCATCCTGTCAATCCCAGAAAGAAATATCTACACTATTTCGTTATTTCAGGCAAATGGGAGACAAATTATGAAACACACCGCGGTGCTTTCTCCCGGGATACATAAGGTGGCATTACCGGTGAACAGTCTCGGCAGCAATATTTATTTTCTGTCTGTAAAGGGGTATAAGAATTCTTTTATTAAGAAACTGATACTATGCAGGGATTAGTAACCGACGATAAACTATCAGTCAAACTCGGTGGAATAGGGATATAATCTGCTGACAAGTGCTGTATCGGCTATAATCACCTGTACAGAGTCTTCAAACTCAGACTCCACGCCGTCATTATCCACAGCCGAAACAAACAATGTGTACACGCCCGCAATATCGAATATAAATTTCGACGAATAGACATAATATACAGAGTCAACTGTAATAGTTGTATCGGAAGAATCTATATATATGATTGAATCGGACTCCATAACCAGATACACAAGGTATGAAGAAGAATCTTCCTTTTCATAAATGAAGCTTGAATCAGACGTTGTATCAAATGTAAACGTATCGGTAACCAATGAATCAATCATAATGATAAATGTAGTATATCCATCTCCCACTGTTTTGTAAAATGCATAAGCTGAGTCATAGAAACTGGTATCGTACGCATCAATGGTGTCAACAGGAATAGAGATTATTGTAATAGCAGTATCTTTTATTTCGATACTATCATTATACTCAGTAATGGTATCAATAAAATCAATTAACCCAGGTTCACTCGTCCACGCCAGAAAGTTTACCGTACCGTTCTGATCGTTTGTTTTTACATTTATTGCGACGGTATCATAGATTGTGCCGTATATTGTATCTTTATCAATGGTAACAGTCGGTGGAAACCAGTTATTGCCATTCGGATCAAAGGGATTGACCCGCCCTCCCCTTTCACCTGGATTAAAGCATGAGAGAAATACCGAGATCATAAAAGTTAATGATATGCTGTAAACAAATTTCATAACAGACACTTATACAATATCCATAGTAAAAGTGATTACCATTCTCTAAAAATCTTTCTCAATAGCAAACGCAAATCAGAACTTTAATCGTTTGGAATTTTCACTACACATTCGAAACTCATCAATACTTTACACTGTAACCCTTGCGGGAAAAGTCCGGCTTCAGATTTACAATGTAAAGGGAAGATTACTGGCCACCCCGGTTGATTCCTATAAAAACGCGGGCACCTATAAGGTTAACTGGTATAGCGCGGGATATGGCCCGGGTACGTATTATTTTAAGCTTACAGCAGGCAATAATACCATTATAATGAAAGAAATTATAATAAAATAATCATTTAAAAATAGATTTTTACTGTATCCGTTGTAGAAAATATCTACATTATCTATGTACACTTAATTATAGGCAAAATAAATATTAAAAATACATTTATAATTCTCTTCCGGAAAGTTACTCCTTTATCTTATAAATACTCCCAAGGAGGATGACATGAGTAAAGTAAATGAAATTTTTAACTTCAAAGTAACAGAGAATGCTGCCATTGTGCTGAAAAAGAATGTACTAATTATTTCAATAACTTTTCTGGTATCTTTTTTTATCATTGATTCCTTTTCACAGGATTATGTACAGGATACCCTGGCAGTGAGAGCTATTCTTGATTCAAATGGTCTTTATACTATTCCTGTTGATTCGGTAGGCGATACAAGCGGGGGAAGGATAGTGAACCTTTCTTTTATTGACATGGGTTTAACAAAACTTCCTCCTGAGATCGGCAAACTCAGTTCATTAACAATGCTCTATTTTCGTGAAAACGCAATAACTGCCCTTCCCGCTGAAATAGGAAACCTTAAATCCTTAAAGACGCTTGGTATATGGCTCAACCACGATTGCCCTGTCACACTTCCTCCCGAGTTCTGGGGTTTAACTAATTTGACTGATCTTAGACTTTCAAATGTCAGCCTGAAAATCCTTCCTCCGGAAATCGGAAATTTGACACAGCTATCAAGTCTCTGGCTTACTGATAACGGATTAACCGGCCTTCCTGCTGAAATAGGAAACCTTACTCTTTTAGATTATCTTTTTGTTTTCGGCAACAACCTTACCTGTATTCCACCGGAAATCGGAAACATTATTAATTTGGAGACACTTGAAATTTCTCATAATAATCTTATCAACATTCCACCGGAAATCGGAAACCTTACTAATTTATTATTTCTTTATATGAAAGATAACACCATTACCAGCCTTCCTGTTGAAATTGGAAATTTAAATTATTTGATATGTCTTGATGTCACAGATAATGATTTAACCGGCCTTCCTGATGAGATCGGGAACCTTGATTCACTAAAATGTTTATATTGTAGTGATAACCATATAACCGGCATTCCTGGTTCAATCATAGAGTTAACTCCGGTACATGATTGTTCTTTTGGCCGTAATAATCTTGACACCAACACCCTTTCCCCTGAAATTCTTGCCTGGTTGGATAAATATGATCCGGACTGGAGGGAATCCCAGATAGTTGCTATCATAAACAATCAGGAATTTAATCGTTCTGAATTTTCAATACATATTCGAAACTCATCAATACTTTACACTGTAACCCTTGCGGGAAAAGTCCGGCTTCAGATTTACAATGTAAAGGGAAGATTACTGGCCACCCCGGTTGATTCCTATAAAAACGCGGGCACCTATAAGGTTAACTGGTATAGCGCGGGATATGGCCCGGGTACGTATTATTTTAAGTTTACATCAGGTAATAATAGCATTGTAATGAAGAAAATTGTAGTCAAATAACAGTTATCGACTTATTATTGTGGAGAAGGCACAAGCGGTTAAAATTTTACGGCAGGTAGATCATAATGCTGATCTATTTAAAGAATAAAAACAATGGATTATTATAAAATTAAATAGATTTTTACTATATCCGTCGTAGAAAATATTTATATTATCTATGTATTCTTAATTATATATAAAAAGCATATCAAGAACGTAATTATAATTCTCTTCCGGAAAGTTACTCCTTTATCTTATAAATACTCCCATGGAGGATGACATGAGTAAGGTAAATGAAATTTTTACCTTCAAAGTAACAGAAAAGGCGGCCATCATGCTGAAAAAGAATGTAATAATCATTTCAATAACCTTCCTGGTATCATTTCTTCTCATTAATTCCTTTTCCCAGGATTATTCCCGGGACTCCCTTGCGGTGAGGGCTGTTCTTGATTGCAATGGGCTC
>CBDVBE010000410.1:0-5699 GCA_965372145.1 uncultured bacterium
TTAATAAATGATTAATGTGAAATAATAACTTTTTTAATGCTATTTATAGTACCTTTTCTTATACTGCAATAATAGACACCTTTACTTAAATAACCGTTATCAAATGTAACAGATTGACTCCCAACTTCCACATTACTATTTATTAAAGTTTTAACTTTGGCACCTTTGGAATTGTAAAGTGAAAGGTTCATATGGTTATTATTCTTTAAGGTAAAATTTATTATTAATCGACCATTTGCCGATGTAATATGAAACGTATTATTTACTAACCAGTCATTGTTAACAATAGCAACATTTTGTAAATCAACAACCTTTTCAAAAGGGAGATAATTATGAGCTTTAATAATTACTTTTACCTTATCATGGGAACTTGCATAAGTTTTATAAGGAGTATCATCAATTGAACAGGTACTATCCCCTAAAGTAAAACTATCATCAGCATACACATAACCAGTTAATTGAGTGGTAAAAATCTCGCCTGTTGAGTTATCTGCAAGGGCTACCCACGTATAGGGTGGCGTTTTCATTGTAAATTCACTTTTGGTAGCAATATATTCAAATGGTTGAGTCAAGTCTTTTGGAGTTTCCGTCCAAATAGAGAGAGCCGGATCACCCATTGTATTAATAATGAAATGCATAAATCTAAGACAGTTATGGTACGGTGCAACCATTAAATCTTCTTTTGTTACAATATCAATATCAACCTCTTTTCCAAGAGCGTGCATCATTTCCCAGTAATGAACCCTTTTTTGGGGGTTAAAAAGTGCGTCATGTAACCAGCGATAAGGTCTGTTACCGCTCCCATCAGTACCGTCATCATCGAGCTGACCACTATGTGTTGAACCTGATGTAATAATCGCACCGTTTGAAATATTCATTAAAGCTTCCATCAAACATTCGTCTGCTGCATGGAATGAAGAAGGTTTGCATGCCTGCGAAGTAACTATAAAGAAGTTGGCATTACTCCCATCATTCGTAAAATTACTATTTGTTGCCGTTTGAGTAGTTACTGCAAAGGCTGCATTCACATTTCCATGACCAGCATGATCTATCCATGTGGGTTTTAAAGAAGTTACTTTACTCTTTAGATTGTTGATATTCCATGAACCTATACTTCTGTCGTATAAACTGTCTATCTTCCATCCAGTAGCAGGAATACGATATGTTGTATAATCATGCCCCTGATAATCTGTGTAGGAACTACCGGAATAGGGGCCATCACCCCATAACTCATCCATGAACATTGCTCCCCAAATCTTTTTATTTGTACCGGTCCAGTCCCATAACAAATTGCCTAACATCAGTGTGTTTTTAACTTCACTTCTTACCGGTTGTTCTGAGTACTTTATCGTCTTTGCAACAAGGTTATCTACTTCACTCGCATTATCAACAGGAAAACGCGAAGCATATACTTCCCAATACCAGTCTCCACAAGGATACGTACCATAATAGGCGTCACCTGGATCTTTTTTCCAATCTGTGTCAAGGGTTGAAAAAAACATATCAGTGCATATGTCTCTTTCCTCACGCAACCGGCCAGTTTCTATGTGGTGGTCATAAAACTTGCAATAAAAATTGGTTGGTGATGGAACACTATAATTTGCGCCGGAGGTCATATCTCCTCCAAGTAAAACATATACTATTTTGTGATCAGTAAATTCCTGTTTAATAAAATTCCTCACTTTTTCATTGTCATTAGCGCCAGTTGTCATTTCATTCTGTATATGCTGAACCGTAAAAACTTTGGTTCTCATAGCTCTTCTTTTATTAAAATCAATCATATCACCCCAGGCATCTTTCAATAAATCCGAAGTGATAATTAAATATTCATAATCATCTCCATCTTTTTGGGTATAGGGTAAAGAATACACTGCTTCAGGATTATCGATAGTTTGCTGCAACATACTTTTCATTGCCCGGGTACAATTATAATAAGGTAGTTCAGCTCTACTTACCTTTTTTAGTTTAACTTCAACAGTTATACTTTCAAAGTATCTAATTTCACCGGATATCGGATTATACTGAGTTGGATTCACCGTAGCAATGAAAACCGGAATACCGGTTTTATATTGAGTTGTAAATGAACTTGATCTTTTAAGAGCTGGAAAAAAAGATCTTTGGTTATAAACCGGTGATTCAATTTTACCATAATTGACAGGACGTGCTTTTCCTATGGTAATAGGCGGTGTTACAGGTTTCAAATAATGCTTTTCATCAAGGGTAATCATTTTACCATAGATGACATTGAAAGATTCAGCTTCATGCCCCACTGGGAGCGCTAATCTTACCCCTTTTACTGCTACAGACGGCACAAATCCCTCTACTATTGTTCTGCACCCACTCATATGGATAGCATTATCTTTCACAATAGGGTTGCCAAATTTGAAAGTCTTTGTAACTAACTCATTTGAAAATAGTAATACTGGAATTATTAAAACGAAAATACATTTTTTAAACATAATGCCTCCTACTAAAAATAAGCTAACTAAACCTGAAAATTAAAGTACGGGGAGAATAAATAATAAGCCTTCTTTTGTAAAGTGAAATCCCTCCCACATTACTTAACGCTATACAGGTAATAAAAAATCTATTCTCTGTTTATGCTTTTCTATACTATCGTAAAGTGATATTCTACATTTCACCTATTACACACGCAAATTGATACTAGTTTATAGTAAAAAGAGCTATAATGTGCGCATATGTTCTAAATATAGTTTAAAATATAAATTATGTTTAAAAAAATAATGGAAATTATAGATACACCAGCAAAGCTTCCGCCTCAAACCGACGAGAGATTTCATTATTATTGTATACTGATTACTCACCTCCGGGCATGACAAAGAGTTTGATTTATAAATAAAAACGTAGTTTGGATTAAATATAATTATTTTAAGTAGGTAAAAAAAATACAAACAAAGGAGATGTAAATGGAATTACCGCAGCAGAAGGAGTTTTTAGGCCATCCAAGAGCACTGTTAGTGCTGTGCCATACAGAGTTCTGGGAACGTTTTGCTTACTATGGCATGCGAGCTATTCTTGTATTATACATGGTAAAGGCACTGCAATATACAGATACGAAAGGTTACGCAATCTACGGCGCCTTCGCGGGTCTGGTATACATGACACCGCTCATCGGCGGTATGCTCGCGGATCGCCTGATCGGCAGCCAGCGCGCGATTATAACCGGCATCATTCTTATGGCAATCGGCTATTTCAGCATGGCCGTTAAACAGCCTTTTTTCTTCTATGCGGCAATTGGTTTTCAGATAATCGGAAACGGCTATTTTAAAGCGAATATGTCAGCTACGATTGGGAAAATATACACTGAAAAAGATCCGCGGCGTGACGGCGCTTATACACTATTCTATATGGCGGTGAATTTAGTAGCATTTGTCACCCCTATTGTATGCGGTTGGATCGGATCACGGTTCGGATATCAATATGGATTTTTAACCGCTGGAATAGGAATGCTCATTGGGCTTTTTGTTTTTCTCAGCGGAAGAAAAGATATTGGTGACAGCGGCGCTATATCCAGAGCGGAAGCATTAAAGGAGCCTCTATTTGCAGGCCTGTCAAAGAATGCGGTATGGTATATCTGTACCATTCTTAGTATTCCTGTGGCAGTACTGCTGGTTTTGCAGGCTGAGTGGATAAAGTACAGCATCTCAATATTCGGCGGTGCTTTTCTTATCTACATCATCATTGAATCACTGAAATCACCACGCGCTGAACGGGGAGGTATATTTACCATTATTATTCTTATGGTTTTTTCGATGTCATTCTGGGCATGTTTCGAACAGGCCGGTAGTTCAATGACCCTTTTCACCGAGCGCCTTATCGATCGTACCGTCATGGGATTTACTGTTGCCACTCCAATGTTCCAGTCAATTAATCCGCTGCTTATCGTCCTTCTTGGCATCCCCTTTTCAAAGCTCTGGGAATACCTGGCAAAAACAAGATACAATCCGTCTTCACCACTTAAAATGGCAGTAGGTCTTTTAATATTAGGTGCAGGTTTTTTTGTATTGTTCATTGCCGCAAAGTTAGCGGGAGAGGGGAGTAAGGCTTCTATATGGTTTATCGTGTTGGTCTATTTTTTACACACGACCGGTGAACTCTGTTTTTCTCCTGTTGGTCTCTCAATGGTATCTAAATTATCTCCGCTTAGGCTGAGTTCTCTTCTCATGGGAGCATGGATGCTTTCAAGCGCCTTTGCCCATATTATCGCCGGGGCTATCGCTGCATTGACAGGAGGAGATGCCGGGTACGCAGGTGTGTTTCGCATGATTACCTTCTTCGCGGTGGGTGCTTCCATAGGCTTAATAATTTTAACTCCGTTGCTGAAGAAACTTGGTGGTAAGAATGTATAGTCACCATTAAAATCAAATTACTCAGCTATTACTGGTTATTTATTGCACGTTATTTGTAACCGTGAGAAAACAGTAGTTATTTATGCCGCTAAAGTGTGAAATACAGAAGTATCCTTTATTGATTCTTCTATTAATCTACTTTCTTATTCCAATCCTGAATATCAATTGCGGAACTGAAAAGAAAGGTCCTGAGATACCGGGTGGCGACCCTGATAAAAATTTTGTTACCAATAAATACAGTACATTGATGGATTATGTTGTCGCCGCCATTACTGAATTGCAAAAAGTATTTCCTGAAGATGGAATAGCTGATCCCATACCGTTTAAGAATAGGATTGACAGTACCTGCAGGGCCCTGAAAGAGGCAAACGGTGAAAAAAGCAATTCACCTGGCATGGTTGATTTAATGGTTGGAATCATTTATGATGAGTGGCAGGTCTCTTTTGACCCTGATCAGGAAAATCTGCTCAGTTTGCTTCCCCATACCGTTTTGAAACAGAAAAAAGGGTCCTGTCTTGGGGTTTCCCTGTTATTCCTTTTAATTGCTGAAGGATTGGACTATCCTCTGCATGGTATATTACTTCCGGGACATTTTTTTGTACGGTATGATGATGGTAAGTCTTATCGTAATATAGAGCCTAATAAAAGGGGATACAACCATCCCTATGAATATTATCGCTGGAGGTATACTGTTGGTGATAATTCCTGGTATACCATGAAAAATCTTTCCTTGGAAGAGGTTATTGCGGTTGTTAATTATAATCTTGCAAATATATGCATGAAAAACGAAAAAGTTGAAATCGCGAAAGAATATTATTATAAATGCCTGGCAGGGATGCCGGATTTTGCGGAGGCATGGGGAAACCTTGCAATTATTTATGCTTCACTCGGGCGGAATGACAGTGCACGAAATGCCTTTGACAGGGCTTATGCTTTGCGCCCTAAACTTGAGCAGTTAGCACAGAACAGGGGAGCATGCGAACTGAGTCAGAACCAATTCAAAACGGCACTTTTGATATACAAGGAGGGGTTAGGTGTTACCCCGGAGAATCGGGAACTGCTCTATGGGGCTGCGTATACCTTTTATTCGTTGGGAATGTTGGACAGTGCACAGATTTATTTAACCCGGCTGGGTATTCCAGACGACACACTCAGTCGCGAATATAAACTATCACAGTTGATTAAAGAAAATCAAATGTGAAAAAAAATTAAAAACCAAAATTAATATTAGGTAGTACCTATTGTCGAATTCCTATTTTTAGTATAGGGGGATAAACCGCTTCATAGGTAATTCGTCTGTAATTTGTTTTACAATTCAACTATTTTAAC
>CBDVBE010000411.1:0-5698 GCA_965372145.1 uncultured bacterium
AACTATCTTATTTTTCCTTTGCGTCCTTTGCGTCTTTGCGAGAAATTAAATAAAATTACCTTAACAGGCAACTAAACAGCCCCTGTATAAACTGGACCATCGTGCACCATAGAGTGCTTTTGTCTTCATCGGAGAGAGGTACACCAAGGCTGTCTACCCATGCGTTTTTATTGAAGTTATAACCGGCTGTTTCACCCCGTGTTATAATTTGGTAAGGTTTTTTTGTGCAAGTATCTCTTGGAATAATAACAACCCATTTGACCGGGACATCGACATTCATCAGGAGATCCGGTTTTAATTCGAGCTGTATAAGGGAATCGGCAATAGGCCAAGATCGGGCAACTTCAATGACACCCATAAGAGAATCGTTATTCTCATCATCGGGTGAATAATAATTTTCCAGTCGCCAGACTTCATCGATACCGTCAGTAACAGGCCGGCCATTAATTTTAAAATTGATGTTTTCAAAAGCATATTCGTTGATTTTGGGTAATAAATCTTCCCACTCCTGATGACTGCGGGCAATAGTACTGTCCTTTTCCGGATCGACCACACCAAGCAGATCGACTTGCATTATGGATAATGCCAGATGCAATCTATTGTTTTTTATGGTAATAGTAGCTTTATTCCAACTGGTATTGTGAGCAAAGGTGGGATTTTGCTGTGAAAGGATTATTGACATAATGGTAAGAAATATCATTTTCTCGAAGTATACTGATTTACTCATGGGTAATTATGCTCCCTAGTTTTATACTAATCCGGCAGTTTCGCAAACCGGTAGGTCACAGTTGCTCCCAATGAGAAATTACCGTGCCAATCCGAGAGCTTTGATTGACGATACACCGGTTTATCATAAAACGCACATGCGTATGCTGCGCGAATTCTGAGTATTTTTGCGATTTCAAACGAAAGAAAGGGAGTGACAATTCGCGTGTTGATTGCCTCCCGCTCCCATCTGGCCGGATTATTATAGAGCATTTTCAGTGTACTCGCAGTGGTGTCCATAGGATCGGCCATCTGCCATCCAAGCTCCGGAACATTGGCATGTGCCTCCGGATTAAAGTAATGGATTTCATCATACCGGCAGCCGATGCGAAAATTTTGGGCAATACGATAGGAAGCTTTGATTGCCCCTTTCAGGGTTTTAAAATCCTGCGCCTGTAATGATGAGGTGTCAATCTGCTCTTTTAGAACCCAATACCCGGCTGAATCAAGCCCCCAATAGGCATTGTAGAAAGAATAGGTGACCATATCCTTTGCCGGCTTCTGCCATACACCGCTGAGGCCAATATCTACCATGAGCCGCTTGAAATTAAGGTTAGCCCAGTACACCCCATAGATAAGCGCGCTGCCCTCCATGGTAAAATCGGGCTTCTGCTCATTCGCATCATACCAGTCGGAAACGCCGCCATTATCAGGTTTATTTATATACGCGGGACACCCCCACCCCATTCGCACGTCATCCTTACCGTATGCAACGATACCGATGTGATTCGTCCTTTTTGTATTAAACGCCAGCTCCATGCCGATATGCCACCCGGTTGTCCGGGGATGGTAAATCGTATAGGTCAATGGCTGGGTTGTTCCGGCATAATTTATCTGGGTCGTATCCGCAGGCACTATCTGATACCCTCCGACGAGCTTTACACCGAATCTTCTTTTATACCCGAATTGTGCTTTTGCGAAAATATGGTTTCTATTACGGATTTTCTCTACATTACCGAACAGGGACATTTTATTGCCGGTTGTATCACTGAACGATACGGTGCGGCCAAGGAATTGCTGCCCTACAGCAATCCGTCCTGAAAGAAATATCCTGTTATTAAGCGAACGGAAATAATCACAGATCAGCCCGTTAAACAGGAAATTTTCAAGCGGCATCTGATCAAAAATCGGGATATAGGTGCCGCCACAATGCACTTTTCCTATGGTGGTCGAGAATCCCTTCAACTTTCCGGGTGCCCATTTCACGTTCAGTGCACCGAGCTGAATATATGAGGATACATTCTGTATATTTGCAGCAAGTCCATCCAGGTTGCAATCCATGGTCATGGTTCCCCAGACAGTCGGTAAAAAGCGGAACTGGAGCCTGCCGCTTATCGCATTGGGCTGCCAGACCGGTGTATACCCAAAATCCATCTGATGCAGCCTGAAATCACTGCGGTAGGGATAGGGATTGAATGAGGTATATTCCTGATAAAGAAACGTGTTGTACATATTTGAAATCCGGCCGCCCGGCCCGAGCGGTTCACCCTGGTTTAAACCGGCGCAGAGAGAATAGGAAAGGTTACCGTAAAAGTCGAAGGCCAGCCTGGCTGAATCATTTACACTGTAGATCGATACCCCGGAAAAACTTCGTCCTGCGCCTGACCCGCCAAAAGCGCCGCCGCCGGTTCCCCCTCCCGGAATATGAGATCCTGCCTGCCAATGAAGAAGTACACAAAAGGCTGCCGCAAGGGCCATTTTTTGCAAAAGCTTTTTTCTGGCTGTTCGCCACATTATAATGAATCCTTTATCCTGCTTTTTTCTGCATGGAAATAATTCAATATCTCTATTTCTGATCTCTTTACTGCCTCGGTTAACCAAACCAGATCCTGGGCACTGATCATAAATTCCCCTGCGTCAAAATACCGGTGTACCTTGACGGTTTTATTTTTCATTTTGTCTACCCGTTCAAATACGATATTCCACCCGGGTTTACCCAGACTGTCCTCAACGATATTAAATTTGAGAAGGTACTTTGAAAAAGAAGTGTCGTTCCAGGAGAGTGTAAAAGAGGAAGCGACAGCACTTCCCAGGAGTTTATCTTTCATCAGATTCGACGGGGCCATACCTTTCGATTCGATGACCGGCTTCAGCGATGCTGCATCAAATACGGACGCCGGTGTACCACCCGACTGCTCAGTGGTGATTATTAACAATGAGTCGGTTACCGGTGAGGTAGTGTCGCCGGTAACTGATCGGGTGTCACTGTTTTTCTGATAATTAACCAGGGACATCTTTTTTGCGAACGAATCCTGCGTCGTATCGCGGGATGTATTAAACAGGCTGTCCGGATCACCTACTGCGAGCAAACGTAATTCATTATAGAGCGCATAAATAATTTTTAAATGGGGATGGATCCTTTCAAAATTGAATTCATCCATATCAATGCTCATTGCATTCAGCACAGAATGCAGCGCTTCGAATATCTCCTCCGGACCTCTTTTTTTATAATTTTCCTTAATACTTGGTCCCGTACTATCCGGTGTTGTAAAGGTAACCTGCTCTGTGGTTGCCTTCCGGGATCTGCTCTTTCGGGTTTTACTCTTTCGGGCATCCGCTGCAGACGGAAGAAGAATAAGCATGATGAGTACTGTTACCAGAAGTTCTTTATAACCGGTCATCTGGATCTCTAACGGATGATAATTTATCGTTTCACCTAATAAGGAATTCTTTAACTATATCATCTGCAATAATAATGCCATTGAAATAGGCTATACAAGCATTCAGGAAGGTTAACGGTACTCATTTACGCACAATTTATGTGTATTTTTGCGGGTGCTGCACAATTATTGTGCTGTAATAAAGAATCTCTGACTTATTTAGTAAGATAATCAGGAATAGTCAGTCTCCCAGACTCATACAAATGAACTCCTACCTTGCATTATTACCCTACACAATGTATAATAAACACAAGTGTAGGGTATAATTATGAGCATTATTTTTAATATCATGAAAGAAGAATACGAACGTCTTTGTGAGGCTCAAAAAGCTTACAAAAAAAGTGCCGAAAATGAGGTTCAAGGAGCTCCTCGAATAAAACATATCGGCAAAAAAGACTATTTATATCTTGAAAGGCGCAATGGAAAGAGAGTTTTATACAAATATGTTGGGGCCGCGAATTCCAAGAAAGCTCTTGAAGTTATTGACTCTGTAAAACGCCGCAGAAAAGACATTGAAGCATTAAGGCGTATTCGTAAAGACCTCAAAGACATTAGAAAGGTGCTCCGTGGAAAAATTTGAACTACTCTACTCTGTGCTCTCTAAGCTGTATCGTGTGGGAGTATTAACTAACTGTGTCCTTGTTGGTAGCTGGTGTCAGGATTTTTATCGACACATGTTCGGTAATCCATTTCAAATACCTGCTGCAACTACAACTGATGCTGATTTACTCGTACCCAAAAAAATGAAGTTCAAAAAGCATATAGATATTGCAGCTATAATGCAACAAAGTGGATTTAAGGTTGAAGTGGAACGAACCAACGGTCTTATGAAGTTTATTCACGAAGATTTCAAGTTTGAGTTCCTCACCGAAGCGGGGGCAAAAGCTCAGGAAGCGGTACATAGATTTAAAAACCTTAATCTTACCGCACAGGAACTTCATTTTATGAATATCCCACTGGCATATAATTTTATCATTCCCTTTCGGGATATCTCCATCAGAATACCGGAACCGGAAGCCTTTGCTCTACACAAACTGATAATCAGCCAACGTCGTCTTAATCCAATAAAAAAAAGAGAAAGATACTGCTACTGCAAAAGGAATGTTTGAATACATTAAAACAGAGGAAAAACACCAAACACGCCTCGTGGAAATCTACAATGAATTTCCAAAAGGATGGAAGAAGCGCATCAATGAAGCAATAAAAAATACTGGTATTAATTTTCTTAAATAGAGCAGATTTATCATTAATAACAAATGTACATGGCTGTCAATAAGTGCCCCGACATAGCAGAATAAACCGGTTTCTTTAACACGATGAGAAAAAAAAGCAAGAAGATGTTAATGCAGTAAATGCAACCGTCCCCAGCTATGTACGTCAATACCAACATGAAAAACTTGTCCCGCAAAATTTAATGTTTTAGTTTTTAAACGCATACCGGCATCCTTTCTAAGAATGATTTTAAATTATTTGTCTACTTTTCAAATCATATAATTATTGGATGCCGTTGTGCTTCTACAATACCTCTTTTTTAAACATAAAATCTACATATAAACCGATAAAGGTTTCGTCACCCCAACCAAATGTTAATGGTAATATTGCCCGTTTCGTCGTCGGATTATGTCTTTCGTCTTTTCTTTAAACGGATGAATATTTTTTTATGCCACCATCAATATTTATATATTATATTGATTTTGATAATGTTTAAAATCAAGTGGTTATTAAAAATTATGGAACAATCAAACACACTAAACAAATACAATGCCCAGGAAATTGACTGGGAACTTATCTGGGCGCGAAAGTTCAGAAAAAATTTATATAATTTAAAGAGGACCGGTCTTGGTTATACCTCGATAATACGAGAAATGGTTTCCTTAAATTCTGGAAAACATCCAAAGGATATTGAAGTGGTGAAGTTACAAAAATTTCTCGATTCAGCGAAAGATGATAATTTACAAAAAACAGTTGAGGCGTTAGAAATATTTTATGAGAAAACAGTGCAATCAGATTTGCATTTGGAGATATTGGAGGAATATAAAGCAAAACCGGAACCACCGAAAGAATTTACAAAAATCCAATCGGATCACACATCCTCTGCAACTTCACTGGAGGTAAATAAAGAAAAGGATAAAGCAACAGAGGAGAAAAAAACAGATAATAATCTCCAAAATCTTATTAAAAGGTTGAATGAAGAAATCAATGTCCGTAATTACAGCGACAATACTCAAAAAAATTACACTGCAGCGGTATTGAAATTTATTGAGAGACTCAAT
>CBDVBE010000412.1:0-5693 GCA_965372145.1 uncultured bacterium
GTAATGCTGCAACATCAGGAACTGGTGCGGTAACATCTTTAACTATCACCGTTTGCGTCTGCACTGCAGTGTTACCGAAACCGTCGTCAAATGTCCAGGTGACGGTGAAAGTCCCCTGTTCAGTGTACGACAATGGATCGGCTGTTGTCCCCTGCCGGACACCGGTGCAATTATCGGTAGCAGTAGGGATAGTGGTGATCGTCGCGGAACACTCGCTGGTAACCTTCGGTAATGCTGCAACATCAGGAACTGGTGCGGTAACATCTTTAACTATCACCGTTTGAGTCTGGGTTGTCGCATTGGCGTTACCGTCGTCAAAGGTCCAGGTAATTGTGAAGGTCCCCTGTTCGGTATACGTCAATGGATCCGTTGTCATCCCATCCAGGGTACCGGCACAATTATCAGTAGCAGTGGGATAATCGACAACTTCGACTAAACATTGACCGGTAAGCTCCGGAAGAACTTCTACATCTGGTAAAGGCGGCAAATCATCTTTGACAATCAATTTTTGCTCCTGCGTCGAAGTGTTTCCATTACCATCATCGTACGTCCAGTAAATTGTGTATTCTCCCTGCTCTGTATAGGTAAGTGGATCATCAGTTGTACCATTTACTATACCGGCAAAATTATCATGCGCCTTTGGTGCAACCTTTGTGTCAACCGTAATAAAACATTGGCCGGTAAGTGCAGGAAGCTCAGCAATAACAGGAACGGGGGCAACATTATCCACAGAAGAATTAGTTCCACAAAAGCTTTGCACGGTTTCCCAAGGGTCATCGAAGATGCTCATGTTCGGGACAGTAAGGTCAAGCCAATAAACCTGTTCAGAATTAAAGAAGGAATAATAAAATGGTGGACACCACGTCCATCCCCACTCGGGAAGGTGACGGTTTAACCCATAGAAGCAAAGTCTGCCATGAAATACTGGTAAAGGTACTGCCAGTCTAAGTTCGTGAGGTTTGCCAAGAGCGCGAAAACACAAATCATAGGTACCAAATAACGGTAAAATAGCAAAATTATGCATAAACCAATAATCCGGATAACTATACATCTGGTCAATAGCATAATTAAAATATTCCTGATTATTAATAGCTGACAACACCATGGGAACAAAACCCCACTCAGGAGATATTATTAGTTGTTCCGCAATTATTTGCGTTACATCGCCGACATAACGCAACCGTTCATCCTGTATAAAGCCCAGGTACCATAGTGGACAAAGTGGAGTAGGATACGTAGCAATTGAGTGCCCGCCGATCTGTTTGTTCCCTACCAATGTCTCATGAGTTCCAGGAACTTTTATGGTTAAAACCCTTGTACCTGCGGTACCTTGTGTATCCGGTATAACCGGCTCAAATTGATATGTGCGTTCATCATTTGCATAAATACCTACATACTGGTTTACTTTACTACTCAAACTGAAAGTCGTACTGTTTTTAGCCCCATTTAATAAATGTACCGGATCAATACCACCAGGTACCGGCTCCAAACAGAGCATATTTATTTTGGAAATGTATGGGTATGCAGCCACTGCTTCTTCCAGATACATTGCCGCAATACCGCCACGACTATATCCTATAATGTTAAGTATTATTTGTTCGCCGGGATATTTATTTTGAACACATATAATCCCTCTTATAGCCTCAAGGCGTAAAACGTCCCATTTCCGAGCTCCTAAATCCGGATCAATATTACTGAGAACATCACCATGTGAACCAGGACCATCAATAATCATCTTATAATGAACACTAGCTATATTTGGATCAATTGTAATTGATTGCCACCCGGTGTAAGCAATTGATTCATAAGTACCATAAGCAAAGTTCTGTCTAATTACAGGTTCTGATCGGTCCTGCCGATAAAGGCTGCTGAGTAATTCCGGCGTGTACCATTTTACATTGGCCCCCGGACCAATAACTCCGTTCCATTCATAACAGGTTGAATCAATGCCTGTTCCAAGGAAATAAATAGTGACCACTCTCTCGGCCCGAATACCATGAATGACCGTTAAAACAATGGCAATAACAACAAACCATATATGTTTTAGATAATTCATATATGACCCCCATGTGTTAAGTATTGATATAATCGTTTATTGACTTATGTATCTAGTATTAAATCTCTCTAATTTATTATGATACAGCAATTAATCACTATGCCTTTGTTATTTTTATATACTCTTCAAGGTGACCTTAGTTATTATTCTTGTTGGTACTTCTGCCCCTTCCGGTGTTTCCATATGTTCAATTTTCGGGAAATAGATTCCATCCAGTTCCTGATAAACATTCATTTCCTTCACCCAATATGTGGAACCATCGAGGAGCATTGTACCTTTTAATTCTCCCCCAAGTGAATAAATATATTCAACAGGTCCTGCCTTGAACGGCTTAATATATTTATCATTTGTAAGTGTCGATTTGAATTCAATGGTGATAGTTTCCTCTTTGATATCAACCAGCGTATATTCGGTTGTGTCTGAAATCGGCATATAGCTGAAATCAAGCAATGATGAATGTTTCCAGGTGTCACCAATGCTGACTGAATCCTCCGGGAATCCACCACTGATATAATGGAATAAATTCGTCACAGCTTGTTGAGAAAAGAAATTAGAGGAAAATTGTTGAGCTATCATGTCAACTACCGGTTCATTTCCCGTAAACTCAGGGGCTTTCAGGATTCTCTTATATATTTGATTCTTAATATCTTCGGCTCCTTCAACATGAATAATCTGCCAGCGGGGCGTAATATCCATGTATACAGAATTTCCCCCTAACGCGTTATTTACAATCCGAGACAAGGAATCAATAAACAGCGGTGGGGTTAGTGAGTTCTTTTGTTCCACAAAAACAGAATCGAAGATCAGTTCGATACCATAATTTTTATCTTCGTACTGAGTATCAAAACAGTGGTATAAAACAAAAGTGATTTTTTCGTTAATTGTATTTTTTTGATTTTGTGTTGCATGTATTGTTTTTCGTTCAATTTCTACCTGTCCAACAGGACAGTTATCCGGATCAGGTTTCATGGTAAGTGCGATACTGGTCTGCTTTTTTGCGTAGGCAGTAATACTGCTGATTAGAGCAATCAGGATAAAAAGGGAGGAAAACCTACGGGTAAAGGTCATTTCGTTTTTCATTGCAATAAATGATAGGGAAACATCCTATTTAATTGCTTAAAAAATAAGAAGATACATATAACGTTATGCTCAGTGTTTCAATACACTGCAGCTTTTGGTTATGATTTTTTTACTTATTCTGTTTTTTTAATTCATAAGCAATTGTATCAGCACTTAAATCTTGTTCATGAGGCCATGCTATTCCACAAAAAAAAGGTTTTACCTGTTTAAAGTAATTTTTATCTTTTAATTCTGTAAATACACCTTTCTCAAGATAGGGTTTGACATCAAAGTAACCTGAACGTCCATCTGATAATTCAACAAATAAATTATAATCATTTTTTGCATTAACTTTTAATACTTTTAACATTTTTACCTCAAAGGTTCGATTTTATAGGGTTGCTGACCTTCAACTGCAAGCTTCCAATCTGCCATTAAGTCTTCCTGGTGGATTTCAATCCATGCCTGAATTAATTTCATTTTTTTATTTGGCATATCACCTTTTAGTTTCTTTCCATCAGATATTGAAATAACTATATCATATTCACCATAATTTGCATGAATATGAGGTACTTTGTGTTCTTTATTATCAAAATAATACAAATAAATAATAATTCCATAAAACATTGAAATTGTTGGCATTTTATTTCCCTTTTATTTTAAGATTTATTTTTCAATTTTCTTCTCAAGAATTTAATATAGTTTTTTTTAAAAAATCTTACTATGAAAAATGATACTTATTTTAATATATAACCATTGATTGTGCTGAATTTTTTTCTGCTATCCCCAGTAAACTATTTGTTGAGGATATTTTCATATCTTTATAAATGATATACTATTAGCTAAAATATTGTTAAAGATACTGAATCAGCTAACCACGACGAGTAAAATAAATATGGTATAACATATAAGTTCTCTGAAAATAGAATCGAAAGATTCATTCACATACCTTCCCGGTTAACTCACTGTTACTATACAGCAGTGATTTTTACTATTCTTTTCAATGTGTCGATATTTTAAATCACACCATTAGTTTTACGTCGATATTTTACCCGCACAATACAGGATTTGATATTCAAAAAATCCTTACTGAGTATCTTTCTTCTCTTCAATCTCTTTTTTTAACTTTACTTTTTTTTCAGCCCTTCTTGCCATAAGTAAAAGGAATGAGGAGCAAACGCTGATCCTGTTGCTCAGTCTCCTGCCACTCTCCGACACCTTCACCGGATACCGTAAGCACGTTCATATCCTCCGGAATGACCAGCCGGACTGCGTCAACTTCACTGTGAAGAATGTTGTAGTTGATATCTGAATTGATCTTGAATGCATCGTCTTCAATGGAAATAAGATTATTGACCACGGCATAAAGCTTAGGTGGAAGCTTTTCCGCAAGAGCGACTTTTTTCCTCCAGCGAATACTGACAGACCGTCCCTGGCCAAGCACTGCAGAAACAGTCGTCGCCCTGGCAGTTGACTTTGTCACTACCTGCTGTGCCTGTGGAATCTCTACATCGATATCCTTCAGGGGCATCTCAAGTTTTAGAAGTGTAATTGGCGTCTGCTTAATATACAGATCAATTTTATGCGGTCCTTTATCAAGCGAAGATTTCAGAGAGAATGAAGCGGTTACTTCATACTCACCCGTTTTGGAAAGGATAACAGTATGATAGCCGCCCTCAGTGACCACCAGTGCCGGTTTACCGGCAACCTTCATATCTGCCAGTGCAATATTCTGAGGTAGAAGCGGGATCTTCAAATAGGCATCTTTTTTCAAAACATGTACAGTAAAAGTTCCGGTAAAGGCAGTATTATCCTTCTTCATTTTTCCGGAGTAGAGTGCCTTTGTTATTAAATATTCAAATGGAGGCTTTCTATCCGATCCTGCCGGGGACTTCATCCGGGTAATAAGCTTCTTGAATTCCGCGCGTTTCAGCACCACCTTGCCTTCCTGTACTGTATGTGATGGTTTTGTTTTTGCCCCGGTCTGTTCCAATAGCTTCTGAAACGTTTCTAATGTCAGGACAATCTCATACCGTATATGATCGGAAATGTAGTATCGATGATCGATTATCTGCAGGGGAAATCAAACGTAGTATAATTATTTTTGCAGGAAAAAACATGCTTTCTGTGAGGTATGGGTGAGCTGGATTTTCCAACGCCCCCGCTCTTTTATATATACCTCTGTAACCAGCAGATTGTTTACAACAAGCCTATTGTCTTCTACAACATCCTCTTTCACCTCTGCAACGGAAAAAGCAAAAGATTCATACCCTTTTACATAGGATTGAAAGGTCACCAGGGTTATACCTTTAACCTTTACCGGTGAATTAATAATAATATCCTTAGTCTTCTTCAAATCAAGCTGAGAACCGGTCGGAGTAATCAATTGGTAATTCTCAGTACATAGTGCACTTACCTTCGCGGTATCCCGCTGTGCAAACGCATCAAGGCGGAGTTTCATAAGCTCTTTCAGCTCTATATTGAGATTCTTTTCCCCCGAATCCTTTGCATTTATTCCAGCAATAAAAACCAGTATAACAAAAAGTAGCATTTTCATATATACGACCTTTTTAAAATG
>CBDVBE010000413.1:0-5681 GCA_965372145.1 uncultured bacterium
GACATCATAACGATTTTTCACAGAAAAAGGCGATGTAACCTGTGAACGGTTACAACAAATTTTATCTCTTTATAATACCTTAAAAATCAATGACCTGTTAATATTTACATCATGCCACACAATGAATCAATCAGATAGAGAAAAACAGGCGAAAGGATCAAAAATCGGAAATCAGTAATCGTTTGACTGACTACCGGAAGACTCCTTCCAGTATGACTTCACGGAACGAGGTTCGCTTGTTGATCTTCGGAACTTGGGATGGATTGTTGAATGGTATAAGTGCTAAAAATATTCTGTCCCTACGGGACATAACGCTTTAAAATCTTTCCACCATTGAAGCGGGAACCTTGAACTGCTTTTATCTTATTCACACCTCTTTACCCATTAAAACAATATTATCATACTCGTTGTCTATTTTTCTTGATTTTATCCTTTTCCCTTCGACCAAAAAGCCATTCCGCGTATAAAATTGTATCGCATTCGTATTACTTTCAAATACTCCTATTTCAACTTTTTCAATACGGTTATGCTCTTTTGCGTGTTTTATTGCTTTTTCCATGAGCCTGGTACCTATCCCCTGACCGCGGTATTCCGGTACTATACCCATTCCTAAATCAGCTACATGCCTGAATACCTTTAATTCATTGGGGAGAATATCACACCAGCCAATAACAGTAGTATCTATAATGGCATAAAACTGGGAAAGATTATTTTGAACTATCATTTTCACAAAGTCTCTGGTACTATCAAGGGGGAAGCCCTTTGTCGCTGCAAGGTATTTTCTTTCACGGGCTACTGTATCTACAGCTTTGCAGTATGATTCCGCATATTGTTCTTCTGCTTTTATTATTTGAATATTTTTTTTCAATCTATTATCCAAATTATACGAGTTGTTTTTCCTTCGGCAGCTTTTTTAGTAGCCTTTTATTATTTAAATGCACATGTACATTGTTGAACTGGATTAAAATTGGACCCCTATTCTAAGAAAAATCAAGATACTGAGAAAATCAAAATCATCCTTATCGCTATTTTCTATTTGCAAAGGAATTGTAGCGCTCAATGGCTCGGAGAACATAACCTTATTCGGTCTTAAATATTCTACAGCACTTTCCAGACCAATCGAAAACCACTTGGCAGGGTTAAAATCAATCCCGACATTAATAGACCCTCCGAAGCCTCTTATACGGGTTGCATAAACACTCCAAACCCACGAATCCCCTTTAGTGTGAGGGTCCTCAGAGATAAAATAAGTCAACCAGCAGTATGATATTCCTATACCGATGGGTAATTTTAACTTATCCTTTTTCAGGAGGTAATATCTTGTTGTCAATGTTGCTAAATTCAATTGTATTTCTGAACTGAATGTATCTTTATAAGCAAAGTCTTCGAACTCACTATCTTTATGGCCTTTAGATCTCCTGAAGGAGACACCCATTTTCATCTTGTCTCCTAAAAAAGTTCCAATCTCAGCTCCTTGAAAAAAGGCAATCCGGACAGGATCAATGCCAAGATCATCCATAAATTTGGTAATAATCTGGTTCCCCGGTATAATTTGAAATCCAACCTTGTAGTCCAGGTAAAAGTTTTCATACAAATACTTTTCGGGAATACCATTTTCCTGCTCCTGTGCGGAAATACAGGCAAATAAGGCAATGAAAGTTAGTACTATTTTAATTCTCATAGTTTTTTTATCTCAATGATTACTCTAACAAAAAACTTTCAAATTATAACTGGTATATGATTTCTAATCTACATTATTTTAATTGAATGGTAAAACACTCGTGTGATGTCAGTACCTTCAATATCTATAAGGTCGCTTCTTCCCAGGAACAATGCGGTGGAATTGTGCCACACTGTCAATATAGCCGAACAGTTCACCGGTGGATGAAAGGTGTATATAATTTTCAATTAATGCCATCTCCATCGCGACCCCTTTTCCCTTAAGATTTTTATACTGCGTTACCTGTATTGTTTCTTGTTAGTTCCTTAATTTCCCGCGTAATATGGTTTTCCGAATCAATGTTCCAATTTTTGATGTTTTCGCGAATATATTTACGAATTAAAAATAACGATTTTTCATCACGAATGATGTGTTCGTAATAATTACGTTGCCATATGACCATGCCGGGTGTCATTTGGCGAAACCATTTCGTAACACCGATTTTGAAACCACGCACAATGGAACCGATGGTTTTTGACGTCCCGCAAAATGATGCGGTGTGGGACGGTTGGTTTTGTTGGGACGGTTGGTTTTGTTGGGACGGTTGTAGGGGCGAATAATTATTCGCCCCTACAATACCCGTTGCATTAACCGTTAAATCGCGTATAACAATAATACCGTGTATATGGTTCGGCATTACGATATATTCATCCAATTTTATATTCGGGAAATGCATCGGAATATCCAACCAACATTTTCGCGCACATTCACCGGCGTCATTCAAAACCATTTTACCATCCACCACATCCCCGAATATTTTTTGTTTCCAATCATGAATGCATACCGTTACGAAATAATACCCAGGCCGGGAATAATCATACCCGCGTAACCGGATTGATTTCCTGTTATGGTATCCTGTATGTTGATTGAAAATACCTGATGACATTATTTATCCCCTTCGTCCGCATTACAACAAACGTATAAACCCTCTAATGTTTTAACAGGATAAATTTCTTTATAGATTTGCATCACCCTGCGCAGAAGTCTCTCGCTCAAAATTCACCTCATAAGTAAAGTGATATGAAACACCGGCAGCCTGAGAACAGCTTGATCCTGACTGGTTAAAAATAGTACGAAAATATTTTTGCTCCGCATTGTTCAATTTATAAGGGAGTTGCACTGTTCTATGGGATAAATCCAGTTCAGGAATCTCCTGTAATTCTGCCAATAATTTTGGAGTCATAGGTGGAAGCCCCCCAACAATCCATGGCTCGCCATGTGGGTCGGGATTCGCGTTAAATGGTTTTTCCATAAGGGTATTGGTCTGCTGGGCATTTAGATTTACATAAATCAATAGGAAAGCAGATACAAGAGATGAGTATGAAAATATTTTCTGAGTCATAAGATCACCTCACTGTTTAAAAAAGATTTTTAAAAGACAAAGGGAATGAGGAATTATAATATTAAATAGTGCGCCTGGATGTTTCCCCTCCATTTTACGTGTCTATTATTTAATATTTCTTTTAAGGTGTGTTCTGTATGTGTTATAATATACTATGAAGTAGTAGATGATATTGCAGGTGTAATATATAAAATATACCTTAGCAAATGTACTTGAATGAATCAAGTGATTTGCTCAATGAAAATCAATTTACTATTTCTCGTTTGAATTTCCTACTATTCGTTTAAACATCCTATTGCTTGTTTAAAATTCTAACTATTTCTTTATTCGTGTCTTGGTGGCGATTTAATATTTTTACCTGGTTTTTTAACTAACAACTACCAACTATTACTCCGGCAATAATAAAACAGGTAAAGCTTAACCCTGTGACACTTTAAATGCACTCTTTACTTCTAAATTTTACACGTTATTTAATTGCCGGTGTAATAACTACTAACTACTGCTTTAATTCTGTTGATTCGGCCGCTCATTTTATCGAGGTCAGACACAAACTACTTTAAAAACTAATTTTTATTATCACACAATATGTTCACGAAACACATCCGGTTATAAACTTACTCTCTTACCTCCGTCCCTGCTAACTCAAATCCGGACATTTCCCGGATAATTATTCTGACTAAAAGAAGTAAATCCACCTCATACCCAAAGTTCTATACCTAAAAAATGGGAAATATCTCATTTCTTAGGTTAAATTATTGAATAGTAAGGGGTGTACTATATTAATTGATATCTTCCGGTTAAGAAACCGTATGCATTATATTAAGGGAGGAGTATTCACACATATTACTTCAGGGGGGAAGTATGAAGTTTTACTGTAATAGCACGCATACCTTTTTGTTCTCAGTTATTGTAATTTTATTTTTGACCAGCCATTTCAGTTCTGCGCAAACACCGATTCTGGATGAGCAGGGTAACAATACCGGTCTTATAAACATGAACCCGGATCCTCTGGGCGAGCCGTGGATTGCCGGTACTCTTCCCGAGGAAACTCCCGAAGAGATAGCAGCATTTAACGATTTACCGGAATTTCAAGTCCCGCCTGAATTGTTGAATCGTTCTCTGCCGAAAACTGTCGATAATTCAATAACACCTCAATTTACCCCTGTTTTTAACCAAATTGGCTCGAGTTGTGGACAGGCCAGTGGTATGGGGTACCATTTTTCGTATGAACGTAATCTTGCATTGGGAACGCTTCCTACAGAGAAAAAAAATATTTGCACTTACGGTTTTACCTGGAATTTTATCAATAAAGGGACCGGAGGAGGATCCCTGCCATCCTCCGGGTATACCATTGCCCAGGCAACGGGGTGCGCCCATGTTCCGGATTTTAATAATGCGGTAAATGGCGGTAGTCAAACTGCCTGGATGAGTGGGTATGAAGGATATTTCAATGCAAATGATTGTCATGTTACTGAAATTATCAAGTTTGACACTGTTGATTATGAAGAAATGAAACAGTGGTTTTATGATAAAGGTACGGGTACGGGTAAAGATGGAGGATGTATTACTTTTGGCAGTAGCGTCTCATTCACTATTACTGAGGTCTCATCCGGACCTTTTGCAGGTCAAAAATTATGTACAGAATTGCTCGATGGGAGTGCACATTGTATGACGTTAGCTGGCTACACCGATGAGATATCCTATGATGTAAATGGTGACGGCATTATTACCAATGATATTGATATCACCCGTGATGGCGTTGTCGATACCAGAGATAGAGAATCAGGTGCAATACTCTTAGTTAATAGCTGGGGGACCTCGTGGAATAATAAAGGCAAGGTGTGGGTTCTTGCCAGCGGATTAGGCTGTCATCGCATCACCTCCATAACAGTTGCAGAGTATTCCCCCAAATTATTGGTAAAGGCCAAAATTACGAGCGAAACGCGAAATACTATTGTTGCCGTAACAGGCTATTCCTCAGAATCAAATACTTCAACACCGACAGGAACCAAAAGTTATGGAAGAGCTTTTAATGAAGCAGGTGGAGCCCATCCAATGTGCGGCAAAGGAGAAAGCCCGAGTATAGAAATCGGATTGGATTGTACTGAGTTTCTCGCAAAACTGAATGAAGGAAAAGGTACTATCTTTTTACAGATATCCGGAACCGGTACCGTTGATGAAATGTCGGTGATGTATCATCCCACGTCAAAACCGGATGTTTTTGATGAGATAAAATACAGTGAAACGAATATTACTATATCCGGAACAATGAATCTTGGTGTTTCAGTAGACTTGGGCACAACTCAAATTCAGGCAGCTCTGCATAAAACTCTAAAATCACCTGCGTTCACTTTACAGAAAACAGGTGCGTGCTACTATATTACTGTTCCGCAAGCCCAGGACGGGATGATTTATATTACGAACATGTTGGGAAAAATTGTCCAATCCGTAAAAATGGACAAGAGCACTACAAAATATCAAATTGGTCAATCAGTGACAAATGGAACCTATTTGGTAACGGTTGCTTCAGGAGCATTTGTATCACGGGAAAAGGTTATCCTGCTTAAGTAGTTTTCCATGAAAAGGTAACCGGAACTGTTAAAGCATAAAGGATAATTT
>CBDVBE010000414.1:0-5674 GCA_965372145.1 uncultured bacterium
TTTAGTGCACTTCCAACTTGAGTTATACACTTTTTGTGTAGAAATTGGAAATTGGAAATTGGGGAAAAACATGAAACGTAGCCGTTTGCGGTTAGAAATTGGATATTGGAAATTGGGAAAATCAAGAAACGTAGCCGTTTACGGCTTACAATAATTTATTATTTATTTTATATTTTTTCTATTCTCCGCATCCCGTATAATATTTTTAGTAACTTACAGGGTGCCAACTTGTTGGCAGAAAATTATTTCGTGAAGGTTATAATGCTGCAATGCAGTGCTACAGTCCAGCTTAGCTGGGTTAGATACAATTTTACTATATCGTCCATTATCGTTCATACAGCAGTAAGGAGATGATTCATGGCTAAAAAAAACGCACAGGCAACAGAGCATAAAAATAAGGATATGGCAATAGAACAGGCGTTAAGTCAGATAGAGAAACAGCATGGCAAGGGGTCTATCATGCGGCTTGGCTCGACCGTGCGCAAACTTGATGTCAGCAAAATTTCAACCGGCGCACTCTCGCTTGATGTGGCGCTGGGTGTCGGCGGCCTGCCCAAAGGCCGTATAGTCGAAATTTATGGGCCGGAATCATCGGGAAAGTCCACCCTTGCCCTGCATGCCATTGCCAATGCGCAGAAAACAGGCGGCGTCGCAGTACTTATCGATGCCGAGTATGCCTTTGATCCTGAGTATGCGCGAAACCTAGGTGTTGATGTGGATAACCTGCTGGTGTCCCAGCCGGATACGGGTGAACAGGCGCTTGAGATAGTCGATACACTGGTGCGCAGCGGTGCGATTGACATTGTGGTGATTGACAGTGTGGCCGCACTGGTGCCGGCTGCCGAGATTGAAGGCGAGATGGGTGACAGCCATATGGGTTTGCAGGCGCGGCTTATGTCGCAGGCGTTACGCAAGCTGACCGGTATTATTGCAAAATCAAACACCTGCCTGGTATTTCTCAATCAGCTGCGTATGAAAATCGGCGTTATGTTCGGTAATCCTGAGACAACCACCGGCGGTAATGCACTTAAGTTCTATGCATCATGCAGGCTGGATATCAGGCGAATCGCCACGATTAAAGATGGTGACAAGGCCGTTGGTAACCGCACCCGTGTCAAGGTGGTGAAAAACAAGGTGGCGCCGCCGTTTCGGGAAGCTGAGTTTGATATCATGTACGGTCAGGGTATTTCGGTTGAAGGGGATGTCCTTGATCTGGCAGTGAATAATGAGATCGTTGAAAAGAGCGGTGCCTGGTTCTCGTACGAGGGCGAGCGTTTAGGCCAGGGCAGGGAAAAGGTAAAAGATTTTCTCAAGGAAAACACCGATATTCTTGAAGCGATTATTGACAAAGTAAAAGTAAAACTCGGACTGGTGACAGTCGAAGAAGAGAAGGAAGATAATTAGAACACGGATGACACGGATTAGACGGATTTTCACGGATAAAAAAAATCAGGGTTGGTGAATTAAAAAAAGAAGAAAAGAAAGATTAGAACACGGATGACACGGATTTGACGGATTTTCACGGATAAAAAAAATCAGGGTTGTTGAATTAATAAAAGAAGAGAAGAAAAAGAAAGAATAGAATACGGATTTGACGGATAAAGAATAATTATAAAACAAAGATATTAATTTGTTACATTCAGATATTACCGAGAAAATCATTAGAGCGTTCTATGATGTATATAACACTTTGGGTTATGGCTTCTTGGAAAAAGTTTATGAAAACGCTATTGTTATCGAATTAAATAATCTGGGATTCTCTATTAAACAACAGCAAAATATCGACGTATTCTATCAAAAGCAGATTGTGGGAGCATATTTTGCAGATATTGTTGTAAATGACAAAGTGTTGTTAGAGCTCAAAGCTGCCGAGTGTCTGAGAGAAGAGCATCGTGCTCAACTGGTGAATTATCTTAAAGCAACAAATAAAGAGATTGGATTATTACTTAACTTTGGAAAGAAGCCTGAATTTGAACGAATCATATTTACAAACGACAGAAAAAGTTTTCAAAACAGCTAGTCTTTGTTACTACTATAAATATTCATAAAATTTTAAATCCGTGAACATCAGTTCAATCCGTGTCATCCGTGTTCTATTATTAATTGAGAACTTATGACAAAAACAGCACATACGATCAGACAGGAATTCATAGATTTCTTTAAAAGTAAAGAACACCGTTTTATCCCCAGTTCACCGTTGGTGCCGCAGGATGATCCTACCCTGCTTTTCACCAATGCGGGCATGAACCAGTTCAAGGCGATATTTCTCGGTGAAAACCGCGAAGGCCTGAAGCGGGCTGCCAATTCTCAAAAATGCATGCGGGTCTCCGGAAAACATAATGACCTTGAAGAGGTTGGGGTCGATCACCACCATCATACCTTCTTTGAGATGCTGGGCAACTGGTCCTTCGGTGATTACTATAAGAAAGAGGCTATAGAGTGGGCTTGGGAACTGCTTACCGAAGTATGGGGATTGCCAAAGGATAAGCTGTATGCAACCGTATACGAAGATGACAATGAGTCGGAGAAACTGTGGAAAGAGGTAACTGATATTGCTCCCGGGCATATCGGCAGGCATGGGGCCAAGGATAATTTCTGGGAGATGGGTGATATTGGTCCCTGCGGCCCATGTTCCGAGATCCATCTGGATTCAGGGCCCGGCACCTGTATGAACGAGGATAATCCGGATCATACCTGCGCGGTGAATGCTGACGGATGCGGCAGGTTTATAGAAATCTGGAACCTGGTGTTCATTCAGTACAATCGCGAAACGGACGGTTCCCTTACCGAGCTTCCTGCGAAGCATGTCGATACCGGGATGGGTTTCGAGCGGCTTGTCCGTATTGTTCAGAAGGTCAACTCCAATTATGCAACGGATGTATTTACCCCTATTATCAACGAGACGGAAAAACTCAGCGGCAGGACATATGATCCCGGTATTGAAGGCGCGCCATTCCGGGTGATAGCCGACCACATCCGTGCGCTGGTTTTCGCCATTACCGACGGGGCGTTCCCCTCGAATGAGGGGCGGGGATATGTTCTGCGCAGGCTGCTGCGTCGTGCCTGCCGTTTCGGCAGAAAACTCGGTTTTGCCGAGCCGTTTCTTTATAAACTGGTTCCTGCGGTTGTTGACATCATGGGAGATGCCTTTCCTGAGATCACCCAGCGCCGCGAATATTTGATGCAGATTATCCGGAGCGAAGAGGAACGTTTTGACCAGACCCTGGAGCAGGGGCTGGAAAAGATCAATCAAATGATCGAAAAAACACAGGCTGACAAAGGAAAACAACTGAACGGCATCGATGTGTTTACGCTGTATGACACCTACGGTTTCCCCATGGACCTTACCCGTCTTATTGCGTTGGAACAGGGACTGTCTATTGACGAAGAGGGTTTTGAGAAACGGATGGCATCCCAGCGGGACCGTGCACGCGATGCGGCAAAAGGCGGTTCGGATGACGGATTGACCAGCGAAGGCTGGGTGGAACTGAAACAGGTTTCCGGCACTGAGTTTCACGGCTATGAACATGACGAAACAGAGGTTACTGTATGCCGGTATAAAGTGCTGCGCCCTGATCATGCGGCTGATGCATGCACTGAGTGCCTGGTGATACTGGATAAAACACCCTTTTATGCGGAGATGGGTGGCCAGGTAGGTGATAAAGGAGTTCTGATCGCAGAAGATGGAACCGAGCTGGCAGTGACCGATACTATTAAATGGAATGATATGACGGTGCATAAAGTGAAAACCGACACACCATTCCACGTAGCATCCTTTTCACAGCCATGTATTGCCCGGGTGGAGGGAGACAGATTGCACACCCGCAGAAACCACAGTGCAACGCATCTGCTGCAGGCAGCGCTGAGAAAGGTTCTGGGGGATCATGTCAGCCAGTCCGGTTCTCGGGTCGCACCCGATAGTTTGCGTTTTGATTTTACCCATTTCAAAGCTCTGACAACCACAGAGATCATGCAGGTTGAGGATCAGGTCAATGAGTGGATTATGATGAATGTGCCGGTTACGACAGTGGTTCAGGCACCAGAGGAGGCGAAGAAAGAGGGCGCGATTGCCCTGTTTGGCGAGAAATATGGTGACACGGTGCGGGTTGTCAGTATGGGCGGGTTAAGCAAAGAGCTCTGCGGCGGTACCCATGTTGCCTCAACCGGCAATATCGGTCAGTTTCATATTACCGCAGAGAGCAGTATTGCAGCAGGTATCCGCCGTATAGAGGCGGTTACCGGGCTGGGAAGCCTGCACTATTTCCGTGAAAAAGAACAGATTGTTACTGACCTGGTCAATTCGTTGAAAGTGAATAAAGAGAACATTATTCAGCGGGTTGAAGATTTGTCAGTGAAAGTCAAAGAACTTGAATCCATATTGGCGAAAGTGGCACAGGCCTCTGCCGGGCAGGAAGTGGAAAAGCTGCTTGATATAGCAGGAAATACCGATACAGGTTCTTTCCCATGGGTGGTCAAAGACCTGGGCGAGATGGATAAAAACCGGTTTACAAGTATGACCGATACCATATCGGATATAATCCGTGAGAAAAAACTGGATACCATGGTTATATTTCTCGCTGCTAAAGTAGAGGGAAAAGCGTTGTTTGCCGCATGCGCCGGGAAGAAAGCGGTACAGGAGTTTGGTGTGCATTGCGGTGAGTTGGTAAAAGCTGCAGCCCGGGAAGCCGGCGGTGGCGGTGGCGGTAGTCCGGTACGTGCTCAGGCCGGCGGGAAAAATGTTGCAAAGATCAAAGATGCTGTTGATGCTGCAACATCAATATTTCATGAAAAGGCAGGTGTGTCGTGAAACAACCTACGGTTATGGCGAGAATAGAAGAACAGATTACTGCAGGGAAGAACTGCTACTGGATCCTGCTTGATCCTGATGATTTTTCTGAAACGGAAGCTGCGGCAATTGCCTCTGAAGCACAACAGGCGGGTGCAGACGCACTGCTCATAGGCGGCAGCCTGTTAAAGACCAACCACCTTGACAACTTTGTGGCAAGTGTAAAGGATGCGGTTGAAATTCCGGTGATCCTGTTTCCCGGTGATGCCACCCAGATTTCCGGCTTAGCTGACGCTATTCTTTTTCTGTCACTCGTATCCGGCCGTAATCCGATGAATCTTATCGGTGAGCAGGTGAAAGGTGCTCCGCTGATTAAAGAGTTAGGCATTGAGCCGATATCCACGGCGTATATGCTTGTTGAGTCGGGTGCAGTTACCTCGGTTGAATTCATGAGCAATACCCGGCCACTTCCCCGGTTAAAACCTATGATTGCCGCTGCTCACGCGCTTGCCGCCCAGTATATGGGTATGAGCCTAATTTACCTTGAAGCAGGCAGTGGTGCCCCCAATCCAGTCCCCAATGAGATGATCCGCCTGGTACGGGAATATGTTGACATCCCCATTATTGTTGGCGGAGGTATTCGGGGTGCTGCCAGGGCTATCGAGAAGATTGAAGCTGGTGCGGATATCATTGTCACCGGTAATCTACTCCATGAAAAAAGAGGCACCGCTATAATGCGGGAAATAGCCGAAGCTATTAACAACCACAAGAAAAGGTAATTTGCAAATTGAAAATTGCAAATTGCAAATTGCAAATTGCAAAACGTAAACCCTAAACCCTGAACCCTGAACCCTGAACCCTGAACCCTGAACCCTGAACCCTGAACCC
>CBDVBE010000415.1:0-5637 GCA_965372145.1 uncultured bacterium
CAGTAAAGGAATAGGGGAGATATACAGTATTATTTTCCATTAAAAGAACACTATACGAAACCGTGTCGAATTCGACTTCCGGATCACGTGCAAAAATTCCAAGGGTTACGGAACCGGTTGGTTCTAAATAATTCAATATTTAGCCGATCAGTGATAAGAGCGGCATCTCCCGGTGATATTCCTTCGGAATTTTTTAAAGTGAGTACTGCAATGTTGGGGAGTTTTACCGTATCCTCTGTTGAAAGGGTATCGCTTATGCCTGTTGAAATTAAGACCAGAATTGCCATTATACCAGGGCAAATCATGTCTGCGAACATTGATCTCATAAGTGAGGTTCCTTAAAATAATGGTAACTGTTCACCGGTTCATAAGTTTCCCCGCAAGGGGATAACGCCTGGTGGAAATGCCCTAAAGGATAATTCACAATGGAAGTATCCTAAAGGACAACTCGAAATGGAAATACCCTGAAGGGCACTTTGTAAATTTCCTAACAGTCGTTTAAGGGTTCCACGTTCAAGTGTTAAATTGCTTTTTCTGTGAAAAATCGTTATGATGCTGTTTTAGTTTGTAAATAATCTTAGATTTTGGATTTTGGATTTTGGATTTTGGATTTTGGATTTTGGATTTCCGCATTCCTCAATCCCCATTCCTCATTCCGCATTCCACATTCCACATTCCACATTCCACAATCCGCAATCATACAATTTTGGATTTCAACCCTGAACCCGTGAACGGTTATATAAAATATACACAATAAAATATAACCTGCTTTATTAATTCAGAGTATGAAATCAAGAATAATTACGATGTGGTTTAATTGAATAAATCATTACTTTCTTCTTGAAAATTGGTTGTAGGAACAGTACACTTTTATTTAATACATTGTGGTATATAACCACATATATCGTTTACGAGGAAGGTATCGCTATGAAATATTCAAAGCTAATCTACCGGATATTTTTGCTTTTTCCGTTCTGTATCCTCGTGCTGTTCTCATGTGTAAAAAAAGAGTCTTTCAATGTAAAAATAGGCACTGTTTCAGGGACCGTAGAGGTACTTCGCGGCGGCACAAAAAGTCCTGCACAGAAGGATGCAAAAGTTGAGTCCGGAGATATTTTTCGTACAGGAGAAGGTGCATCGGTTTCTATTCACATTCTGCAGAATCGCGTGGTATATCTGAACGAAAATAGTAAAGTTAAGATTGAATATGTTTGGGAAGTGGCTGATTCTGCTTTGAGTGTTACAGTAAGCCTGGCAAATGGTGAAGTATTCTCAGAATATCTGCAGTCGGCGGATTTTTCCAGTGCTTATGCACTGTCAACCCCATTTGCTTCAATTATCGGGAAAGAATCTTCCTTTGATGTTGAATTCCATGGTAAGAGGAAGGTCACGAATGTAATGTCATTTGATGGCCGGGCTGATGTGTATCCTGTACACGGGGAACGTGTAACGGTTCCGGAGTGTAATAAAATATTAGTAACCGATGATGGCAGGGTAAGCAGCCTTGTTTCAATTATGGAAGAGGATATTAAGGATTTATCGGCATGGGTCGATAACGACAGGGTTGCATCACTCATTGCGGCTTCGGGATGTTCGGGTGAACCGAAAGAGGATATGCCGCCGGTATGGGAGGGTGAGCCGAAGAAGAGTTGTAAACCGGGAGCTGCTCTGACAGACAACCTTATTGCAAAAGATCCGGAAGGCCAAACGATTCGCTATTTTCTTGTCAGAGGCCCACAGGGGATGACACTTTCAGAAACTGACGGTGTTTTGAAATATAAACCGAAGAATCCGGGTACGTATGAAGTGGAGATCTGTGCTGAGGATGAAACCGGAAATACCACACCGTTACACTATTTTATCACGGTAGTTGGTCGGCTGAATGCGGTTGTTCGGGTATCGGGAATGGTGAAAGCAGGAGAAGAACTCAGTATCAATGCGTCCAGGTCTGTCAACGCACAGGGAAAACGGGAAGGATTGGAATATCGGTTTGATGTCAATGGTGATGGCAGATGGGACTATCCCAAATCGGGTACTTTTGGTAAGGAAGCTGTTGTATCTCATACCTATACACGTCAGGGCAAATATACGGTAAAAGTCCAGGTAAAAGATCAGGAAGGAAAAACCGATATGGCAACACGATCGGTTGAGGTTACCGTTCCTCCTCAAATACAGATAGTAACCAGGCCTGAATATGGTTTAGTCGGAACTGAATATACCCTGTCGGTGAAGGGAAAAGATCCTGCGAAAAAGTTTATCGTTCGATGGGACCTCAACGGGGATGGCCGGTGGGATTATCCGAGTGACGCATCTTTTACCGATAAGATTGAAATTCGACATTTGTGGGATAAACCCGGCTCTTATTCAGTTATCGTTGAAGCTGAGGATGCTGATAAAAATCGTGTTACTGCAAAGAAGCTGGTTTCAGTATATCAGGGCATAATGATTGAAGCGCTGAAAGGACCTGATACGGTAAATATTAACGAAAAGGTTTCCATTACCTGTGTTGCAAAGGACCCAAAATTTAAAATAATTGAATATGCATGGGATTATGCCGGGGTGGGTATGTTTAATAAAAAGACAAAGCAGCCCACAGTCACCTGTTCTTATAAAAAGGCAGGCATATATACCTTTGTCTGCAGTATAACTAATGAAAAGGGAATGAGTGCTTCAGCATCAAAGGATATCGTGGTCCTTAATTTTACTACGACTATCGATGCAGGTGGCCCCTATAAGACATTTGTGAATAAAAAATTTACCGTAAAAGGTCTGGCAAAAGATGTGGATAACAAAATAGTTTCGTATATGTGGGATTTGGATAATGATAAAAAGTATGAGGTTACCTCGGGCAAAACATCCGTGGCTGACCATGTGTATAAACGCCAGGGAACGTATGTTGTTCGTTTTGCGGCGAAACTGGATGATGGTTCCGTCCATGAAGACACTGCGGTGGTAAACGTGGAGAACCATAAACCGAAGGCATTTGCCGGTGATGATATTGTTTCCCGGAAGAAGAAAAAGATTGCATTAAACGGTGTGGGCAAAGACCCGGATAATAATATTGCCAAATATGAATGGGACTTTAATGGTGATGGCACATTCGACTGGAATTCGAAGGATACCGGCTATACTGAACATGAGTTCCTCGAATACTCAGCGCCTGTGTTAAAGGTAACTGATACAGAAGGTGGTGAAGGGTATGATACGGTTCGAATTATTATTTGTCCAAAGGGGATGAAAACCATTGATGAGGACTTGAAATATTGTATTGACAAATACGAATACCCGAACAGGAAAGATGAAATAGCGGTAAGCAATGTTACCTATAATCAGGCTGCCGCAAAATGCAAAAAGGCGGGGAAACGGTTGTGCACCTACAAGGAGATGGTTAAAGCCTGTCAAGGTGGTAAAACCAAATATGCCTACCCCTATGGCAAGCGGTACGAGCCTGATTTCTGTAATTCCTATGGTAATCGAAAGGTTAAAAACAAAAAGGCAGTATCAGGGCTGTACCTCGAATGTGTAAGTAAATACGGTGTTTTTGATATGTCCGGTAATGTGGCAGAATGGGTATCGACAGGGGATAAAAAGACTAAATATGCTGTCGGTGGCTGGTGGCAGAATGATGAAAAACGTGCACGGTGTGATTCATTTATACCGCTTAATAAAAATAAAAAATTTCACTATGTCGGTTTCAGGTGTTGTAAATAAACGAAGTACGTTTTTTACTGTATCAGGCAATAATAATTGTTTTGAGCACTCATATGTTTTAAATTATAAATAACTACTTTTTTATATACCCTTTTATGTGGAGGAGCCCTATGAGACATATTACCATCTTTTCAATAGTACTTTTCATTGTCATCGGTGTTACATTTGCACAAACAGAGCAGGCGAAGAAGGAACAGTCTGAAGTGAAGGAATCAAGTAAATCCGCTCCACCAAAAGCAATCGAAAAAATGGCGGCTGAGCCGGAGAAACCGGCAAAGCAGGAGAAAACGGCAAAGCAAGAGAAACCGGCAAAGCAAGAGAAAACGGCAAAGCAAGAGAAACCGGCAGAGAAGGCAACTCCCACAAATGGTATAACCGTGGCCCGGGCCTCGATATGTACCAGTATCGTTGATCATGAACCGCAGGGAAGCTCGGATGTGTTTACAAAGGGAATTAGAAAAATATACTGTTTTAGTGAGATTGCCGGGGCAAAAGATCCGGTTACTATTATTCACAAATGGTATTATGAGTATCAGTTGGTAGGAAGTGTGGCGCTTCGTGTAAAAGCCGCGCGGTGGAGAACATTCAGCACAAAGGTTATCACACCGAAAAGTATCGGAAATTGGAAGGTTGAGATCGTTAACGGCTCAACGGATAAAGTGTTGGATATAGTTACCTTCAAAGTTGAGTAAACAAGCAATGTACTGATTATCTAAGTATACTATCTCGATAGTTTATAGAAAGGAAGGCTGATTGTCTTCCTTTTTTATGTGAAATCATATAGACAAAAGTAGGTGAAGGAGCCGGCAGAACATGGCACATATCCTGGTTATTGATGATGATGAAATGTTGTGCGAATTGATTGGGCGGATGTTTGAGGAAACAGAGCATCATGTGTCTACCGTTCTTAGCGGTGATGCCGCACTTGCTGTTTAAAAGAGTAATCCTGCTGATATAATTATTACTGATATCCATATGCCTGGAAAGAGTGGTATTGATACCATTAAAGAACTGAAAGCTATTTCCCCTGAGATAAAAATTATTGCAATAACCGGTAAAGATGCCGATTATTTAAAATATGCCGAACATTTTGGCGCTGAATACTGTTTTGAAAAGCCCTTCGATAGAAAAGATATTCTGGAGGCTGTGGAAAAATTAGTTTAGTATCATGACTAAGTATTTTTGAGCAACTGGCAACTGGGCAAATGGGACGGAGTACATTTAACAATTTACAATAATGTACTATTCTTTTCTTTCGCTATTTTTCTTCCTTCGTCCTGGTGTGGTTTAATTATAAGTAAAAAGTATTAGAATTAGATTGAGCAAGGAAGGTTAATTTATTAATTTACCTCCGGGGAAATACCATTTTCAATAAACGATTCTATGTTTTCTTTATTATTGCTCATCATACAAGGGAAATTATCCGCTTTGCAATCACAGAGAATCCAACAAAAGAGTTTGTTCGGCAACAGATAATTGAATTCGAGTGTCAAGTAAATAAAATAGTATACATGATCCATGACAATGCTTATCAATTTAATCTCAATTATTTAAGTTATGGTATAAAGGAAATATGTACATCGGTCAAATCGCCTGATATGAATTCTATTGCTGAGAGATTTATACGAAGTGCAAGGCAAGAAGCATTAGATTACTTTATTATGCTAAACAGAAAGCAAATAAAGAGCATTCTTTCTGAATATATTATTTATTACAATACACAGAGACCACATCAAGGAATCAATCAAAACATACCGAAGAAATATTTACCACAGAAGAAAGGAAAAATAATCAAATTGCCTATTTTATCAGGTTTACATCACCACTATTTCAGGGAGGCAGCGTGATGGACATAATATTTCCACGGTACGGGCTTTTCACACAGACCACACGGCGCATAGTTGTAAAGTTTAGTAAAAGAAAAAC
>CBDVBE010000416.1:0-5628 GCA_965372145.1 uncultured bacterium
GTCATAAGGGAAAAGGTGCAAAGATTTTACAGATCAATCCGAAAACATTGTATTATAAGATGAAGCATTATAATATCATCGCTGATTATAAATAATCCCAAATTTTGCATTTGCTGATAGGCTCATGGGTATATTGATTTTCCCAAGGGCATAACTACCTATTGTTCATTTATAATGTAAACAATTTTTCTTTTATTTGAAAATTGAAACATCTCTTTTCGTTGACCTTTTACTTTCGCTCCCAAAAGGTGTTTGTACTAATATTTTTTCCGAAAACAGTGAACAAACCTTTCTCCATTCCCTTTTTGTTATTGCATAATTTGTTGTATCACCAGCCGTTGATCTTCCCCAACATATCACATCACCTGCAGTATTGTCCCAATAGAGAAATTTTGAATCAAATATAAGAGACTTTGAAGGTAGGCCAATAAGAATAGGACCAGCAGACCCTATTGTTATTTTGAAGTCCGAAATTATAGAAAAATCATTCAGGATAAGTAGATAAGGTGCTTTTACATCTTTATACTTTTCTGACTTTTCAAAAAGAGGAATATCAATTTCCATTGAATTTTTACCAAAACATGGAAGTGTAACTTTCTTGAAAGGAATATACTCATCCCACAAGCGAAACCTTACTGATGAAAAATGTCCTTCTTTCTCAATCCTTCCCGCTAATTGGGCCAGGATATAACGAATTATTAAGTCTAGGGAATCGCCTTCCCCGAATTCTTCTTTTACACTTCCCTCATAGTTTAGTTGAATACTATCCTTTAATACAATTAATAATTTTGAATTAGAAGGTTTGTAATTTTCGTATCTGGAATTAACAAATGTCCCATAGTGAGAACAACTTAAAACTAAAAATGTTATACATATTAAATATCTAATATCTTTCATTTGATTATCCATTTATTCAACATTTAGAGTTTATGATTACTTCAATAAAATAAACATGGCTAAATATCCTACCAATTAAAACTGAATTGTTGTAATTTTGTTTGTGAAAATTTACCATAAATAGTGTATTTTATAATGTGTCTGGAAACTAAGGAGAAGAATATTTGAATCTCATATATTTAGATTATAACTGCTTTCAAAGAGGTTTTGACGACTTAAGCCAATTAAGAATCCATTTGGAATCTTTGGCTTGCCAGGAAATATTTCAAAGAGCAGAGAAAAAGAAAATTCAATTGGTATGGTCTTTCATGCATCTTGATGAAACAATGCTCTGCCCAATTTCTGAAAGATCGCATGAAGCCTTAAGACTTTCTAAAATCTGTAAAATGCAAATTGGACCGGATAACCGAATATTGAAAAAGGCGGAAAGCATTCTTAGAGAATATAGATTGTCATCGAAAGATGCAATTCATGTAGCGTGTGCCATGAATGTAAAGGCAGATTATTTTCTGACTTGTGATGATGAAATTATAAAAAGAACAAAAAAATATTCAGGTAAAACCAAAATAATGAATCCGGTAGATTTTATCCGAATTGAGGTAATAAAATGAGAGCACAAACATCTTTAAACGATACAGAAATAAAGATTAATGGAATTGATGTCCTTAATAAAGAACTGGGGCCTTCTAACGCTCATCGTTTTTTGACTCTACTTAATCGCGAACCAACGGATTATGTCGAGATTTCCAGAAAGCTTTATAAAAATCAGACTATAGCAGATATTTTTAAACGGGCAAAAGAAAACTGGAAATAAGATATGGCCTTCGTCACCATTTACCGTTACCGTATTCGAATGTGGTTGAATAATTCAAGAAGCGCATCTTCCAGGTGCAAACATTCAAGCCACAGCCTCTCAGGTGGTGGTAGTTGACTTACCCGGGCTGATTGAGTTCCTTCATGTAGGATTGTAATCCCCAGGAATGTATAAAACAATTTCCAACTAATCCAGCCTCCAAATTCTTCTTGCTATCCACTCGATGCTGAAAAGGATAAAAAGAAAAATAAGCATATACCATGAGCGACGCAGGTGAAAGGTGCGGGTAATTATTTCACTCTTCACATGGTTATTACTTTGTGATTCGGTAAAGAATGCATCGATGTTCTTCACTGCAGAAAGTGGTACCGGATGTGCTAATTCTTCAAGTAAAACCGTATTCTGGCCGGAAACCTGAAATTCTGAATTGTCTGCAACGACAGTTATTGAGTCGTTAAAGATAATCGTGCCATTCTCAGAAGTGACGGCACAGGAATAGAGATAGGTTCCCTGTTCACATGGTGGTATTGTAATGGGATGCGCCTGCAGGTAAAACGGTATGCTGGTTTTCTGTACATTTGATAGTGTATCCCCATCAAGAGTGGAAAGGATAAATGATACATTCAATGACGAGAAATTACAGAGGTATGAGGGGAGCGCAAGCTTGAATGATAATGAATCTGTTTCATACAGCGGTGCAATTTGCGGATATACATAAAAGGTTTTGTTCGTATTGTATTGAACCAGCTCCTGTATGCGGCTAATGAGAAAATCTGAAAAGAATGGCGCATTTCTGTTTTTTGCTATAGAATGAGGCCAGAAGTCCCATCGCCACAATCCCCGGGCTGCCAGTGCAATCACAAGGTTTCCTTTAAATTGTGCTTCAAAGAGTAGAGGTATGGTACGGCTGCCTTCAGTGGAATCATATGATATAAGTACTCTATGGATAGTAAATGGCGCAGAGGTACAGGTTGTTGCCGTCGGTAACGGAGGAAAATCAGATGAAGACTCATTGCTGAAGAGATGTTTGAAATCAGAATGAAAGTTTGGTATGGCACCTGAGGGGTGATGTGTGGTCGGATTATCACAGGGAAGGCATCCGATAAAGACAATAGAACTTTTAGAGAATCTTTTTATCAGATGCTGTGCCTGAGTATCCCAGTCGAAAATAAGGAGAATATCCGGTTTCTTGCTATTCAGATTATGTTCCTTGATGACAGTCCACTGATTCTTTCGTGACAGAGCAAGGGTCAAGAACCTTGTATCGAGTGAAGGAGAAGGAGCATAAAAGTACACGGAGAAATTGCTTGGCGATATGGTGTGCAGAATATGACTGTTGCTGATGAGGCTGTCTCCGAGTTTTGCCGAAATTTCCAGAAGATGGGTCCCGGATTTTTTAGCCGGGATTAGTAAAGCGTGTGCTTCGTTGAAGAAGCCTGAGTCGATTTCGATTTTCTGTTCGGCAAGTGTGTGTTTTTTTATCATACAGGTCAGTGTTATTGAATCTTTTCTCCCGGTAAATCCGCTGATTAATACAGGAACAGTCCTGCTGGTATCACAGACAATGGAATGTATGGCGTTCGGTGCTTCTGTGCGCAGATAGGAGACATGAGTGCGTTGTTGTAAGGGCAGATAATAACATTCTTTATTACGTAAAGCATGCTGGTTGGAAATCGTATTTGTCCAGTTGCCGTCAGAAATGATAAGTATTTTATTGTTACTTTTTAACGTAGAATTATTAAGGAATCGCGGGAATAAACTGTTATTGTCATTGAATTGCATCGATGCAAGAGAATGTATAGGACGTAAAGAATCACCGAATCCGAAAAAGGTAAAGCGTGGTGGAAGGCGGTCATTTTCTTTCTCGCCGGCTTTAGGCAAGGGAGAGAAATATAAGATCATGGAGTCAGGATTAAAAAGGCGCATACTTGAAGAGAGGTCTACGAGAACGGACACGTTGTTTTCGTAAGATGCAAGGCGATTAATGCTTAGAACCGGCTGAATGAATGCACAGAAAAGAAGTGTGAAAAGAAGGAAACGCATGACAACCAGGAATAATTTTCGTTGTATGGATACTGTGCTTCGCCAGAGAGTATAACAGGAAAGGATACAGGAAAGGATTAGTATGATGGTGAAAGATAGTGTCATTGATGGTTATAGTTGAATAGGTTTAACTATTCTTGTATCACGGTTCCAGAGACGGTCATTCCGGTCAGGGTAATCTGTTGTAAAATGAAGGCCACGGCTTTCCCGTCGTTTCAGTGCTGATAGTACAATAAGTTTGGCTACAGTGATAATATTACGTAATTCAAGTGATTTCGGTGTTATTTTTGTCCGCCGGTAGAAATTTTCTATTTCTTTTTCGAGGAGTTTAATGCGCCGCATAGCCCGTTCGAGCCTCAGATTAGAGCGGACAATGCCGACATAGTTCCACATTATACTTTTTATCTCTCCAAGATTATGTTCGATAAGTACCCATTCTTCGTTGTCAATGGTTCCGCTGTCATCCCATGGGAGGATTTGCTTGGCCTTGATACGTGAGAGTGATCGCAGTGACAGTAATGCGTGGTCGGCAGAACGTTTAGAGAATACCAGTGCCTCAAGTAATGAATTAGAAGCCAGTCGGTTTGCACCATGAACCCCGGTACATGACACTTCACCACCCGCATAGAGGTTTTTTATGGTGCTCCTGCCGTATATGTCAACGTGAATACCGCCGCAGATATAATGGCAGGCAGGAACAACCGGAATAAGATCTGTCGTGATGTTAATACCGTATTCTTTACAGCGGTTGAATATCGTTGGAAACCTATTCTTCGTCTTGATTTTTGAAGCCTTGCGTATATCAAGGTAGACACACGGTTCACCGGATATTTTCATTTCATGGTCAATCGCCCGGGCAACACTATCTCGTGGAGCAAGGGATTTCATTGGATGGTACTTGTCCATGAATTCATTGCCCCGGCTGTCCTTTAATACGGCACCGTAACCCCGCAGTGCTTCTGATATGAGAAAGGCTTTTGATTCCAGATGATAATCAGCGTGATAGAGCGTCGTGGGATGGAACTGGATAAATTCCATATTCCTTATTTCTACACCTGCACGGTATGCACATGCCAATCCATCACCGGTGGCAATATCCGGATTGGTAGTATGGCGATATACCTGGCCGGCACCGCCGGTGGAAAGAAACGTTATCTTTGCCCGGACAGGAATAATCTTTCTTTTAATGGTGTCAAGGACATATCCGCCATAGCAGGTATTCTGTTTCACTTTTTTCGTTATATGGTGGTTGGTTATCAACTCAACAAGGCAGTGATTTTCATACATGGTGATATTTGGGTGTTGTTTAACATGGCTGATCAGGCTGTGTTCCACCTCCTTACCGGTTAGATCACGGGCATGGACGATACGGTTTACCGAATGGCCTCCTTCCCGGCCCAGGTCAAGGTGTGCATAGGCATGTGATGAAGATGATTTTGTAAATTGTGTTCCCCAGGTAAGTAACTCTTTTAGCCGGTCAGGCCCCTCTTCAACAAGGATTTGAACTGCCTGTGTGTTTGAAAGTCCTTTTCCGGTGGAAAGGGTATCATTAATATGCGAGGTGAAACTGTCGGCAGGGCCAAACACACAGGCAATGCCGCCCTGCGCGTAGTTGGTGTTTGATTCACTGTCCTTCTTTTTGGTAATTATAATAACCTTACCGAATTCTGCCGCATGAATGGCATAGCAGAGTCCGGCAATACCGCTACCGATAACGAGGAAGTCGGTGGAAGTTTTCATGGCTTGATATCTGACGCTTCGTTTATACAGTTAGATAGATGTTTTGTAGCCGTTCACGGGTTTAAAGGTTCAAGGTTCTGGGTTGAAATCCAAAATTGTTTGATTGCGGATTGTGGAATTTTGATTGGGGATTG
>CBDVBE010000417.1:0-5627 GCA_965372145.1 uncultured bacterium
GCATTGTATCCTTTGCAATTATTGCAGGTTTATATATTTCCTGCAATAATATCTCACCTGAAGATGGTCCTCGAGCCGTCTCATGGATTAGTGTAACAACAGGACTTACAGATTCTACAAACCGGCCTGATAGCGGAATGGCATGGAAAACCTTTGCCGGGAATTTAAATAAAGCCGGATTCAAGGTGTCATGGAGTCATGTTGAGGATGCTGATTATTATCAGATACGGATTTCAAAAAAAAGAATTACCGGTAATAACTGGGAAAAAGCAACGCTTGCAGCGACTGTGCAGGATACGGGGACAACTGTAATGCGAACCCGGATAGATCGAATACAGCCGTCAATTTCAGGGAAAAAATGTACCGGATGTCAAGAATGTGTATCGGCTTGCCCCAGGCATGCAATAACCATTTACAAGGGAAAAGCTGTTATTGATCCGGACTCATGTATAGGATGCGGCATGTGCTATAAGGTCTGTACTTTTAATGCCGTATCAGACCTGAACGAAACAAAATTTTATTATTTTGCAGTACGATCTTATTCGGGTGATAATGTCCAATCGGAAGAGGTGACATGCACTGATTACGCTTATAAATCGCGGTATGTCAATAAAAATTATCACAACGAGGCTATTGGGTTGATATGGTGCGGTTTCTGCGGCGCAGGCTGCTATATACTCAATCCTCTTGCCAGCGACAGTATTGATGTGGGAGCGTGTCCGGTAAATGCAGTCTATTACGATCCTAATCCGGACAGCCAGGGAAACTATAATTCAATTCATATAGATCAGTCAAAATGTATCTCCTGCGGCCTGTGTGTCGAACAATGCGGGTACAATAGAGGAAACTGGTCGGTAAGAAGAGAGATAATATCTTCAGAAAAACTTAAAAACCTGATCTCGTGTAAATAGTTTCTGGCCGGAAAGTACCTATTTGCAGTCATTGTCACTTTCGTTCTGAAGCATAAGGAGGTTCAGACTGCGTCTGTTTCTATTATGTCCTTTGTGCTTTCCGGCATTCTTTTAAGCCGGAATCCAGCTTTTCTGATATTTTAGGGCATGGATTCCCGCTAAAAACATGCGGGAATGACGTTTTCGGCCAAACACTAAATAGAATAGATATATAATCAAAACGGGTAAGTGCTATTAAAAATAAGCTATTATAAAAGTTTTTTAATCATTTTTTAAGCTTTTTTAGGTATATTATAAAAGGGGACTGGTAAGAAAAAGTAATATAAAAGGCCATTAAATCTAACAGGGTTTGCACATTTCAGCAATTCATGTTTAAAATAATTATTTATATGGAGTGCATATGTTACAAAAAACACTTTTCTTATTAATAGCTGTACTGATGCTTTGGGGCATGAATTTTGCGGATGAAATTGTACTGCAAAACGGACATGAGGGATATGAAGGATGCACCGACACCCATCTGAGAAGCGAGGGTGATGGTGTAAATATGGATTTCGCTTATCAGGATATAAATTTCCACAGCGATACCTATCTCATGACCGCAAACTGAGATGATTGAGCCTTCGGCACGTATGCCCGTGCGGCATACAAATTCGATCTTTCTTCCATATCAGTTTCAACAGACAAAATCAATAAAGTGACATTCTCATCTTACTTTGTCGGGGGATTCCCGGACAATGGTGAAAAAACACATCTCTATCGCATAACAAAAGAGTGGAACGTAGATGAGGCTACCTGGTTAGAGGCAAAAAGCGGGGAGAAATGGGATACCCAATCTGATGATTATTTAAAACAGGGCGGCGCGTATACCGAAGATAACGCTGCTGAGACCGGCTATGCCCCAAACGGTGCGTGGGAGGAATATGACGTCACTAAAATAGTCAAATATTTAATTGACCATCCGGATAAAAATTATGGTTTTCTCATAATAAGTGATGAAGAAATGAACAACATACAACGTCTCTATGCTACTTCAGACTTTACAGATGATACTTCGCAGAGGCCTAAACTAAAAATTGTCCACAACACACCTATTACCTACTTTCCCCAGAAAGGCCTTATCCATAAAATAAACTTTACTATAACCAATGCGGCCATCAATTTCTCTATACCGTATAACAGTCACACTGCCACGATACGTAATGCAAAAGGCCGGAACATTGTTTCATTTAAAGAAAACTATAACAAAAGTTATGAGATACCTCTGAGTATGCTGTCAAACGGCGTGCACTTCCTGAATATCAGACATAATCAGAGCAGCGAAAGTATAAAATTTATTGTCGTTAAATAGTTGTAACGAAATAGGTACTATAGTTATTAAAGTGGCAATTAACTTTTGTTAGTTGCCACTTTTTTTCAGGAATATATCCACGTCATGCAGGATAATGTATTTTGGAGATTAGTAAAACCTGAATCGAGTGGTGGTTAGTATGTAATTGATTTTTTCCCGTCTCACCATGTCCGAGCAAGAGCGCCTCCCACTTCAACGGGATGAACACGAATTTTAACTTGGACGACCATACAATGAAATATCACTACATTGTGTTTCAACTTTTTTTATTTTACCTGTTATCGTGCTCATCATCAGAGGATTATGAACCCACACCTTCCGTATTAACCGGACAGAGTATCTGTGATACAGCGGGAAATTATTGCCGGGTGAAGCTATCCTGGACCGTTTGTCCTGACCACAATTTCGATCATTACACCATCTACCGTTCACTAACGCCCGATATTGTAATAAATGAAAATAGTGCAACAATACTTTTTGAGATAAGTACGGCTGAAGAAACTACGTTTGTTGATTCTACTGTATCCTCCGATACCAGATACTACTATGTAGTAAAAACATTCAATGACCAGTCATATACCTGCTGGAGTAATGAAGAGGATGTGAATGTTTTTATTCGTGATTATCCCTATCGGGAAATACAAACCATCACCACCGGATGGTATCCACATTTTATCTGCGCCCACCCATCGGGCGAAACAATGTACTGTACGGTTAAAAACGATAATCTGGTTTTTACCATCAACACCGCCACCTTTACAATCGGCGATACCATCCCTGTGGGCAAGATGCCGCTCGGTATTACCGCACTCTCCTCCGGAAACAGTATCTATGCGGCAAATTACAGCAGCGGTACCATATCGGTAATAGAGCATGCAACCAATACCGTCGTCGCTACAATCCATCTGGAGGGAAGCGCAAAAGATGTAGCGGCACATCCGGATGATGCATCCTTATACGTTCCCGTTTTTACCCGGAAAAATGTCGCCTGTATCAATGCTTCGAACAATCAGATTGTCGGACACACCGGTGTAGTCGGCTCACCGCGACATATCGGTATCCTGCCCGACGGAGATTTTCTTTATGTAACCAACTGTAACAGCGACTCAGTTGCCGTTATCCGAACCGCCGACAATACCGTTACCGCCTGGATACCGGTCGGCGGATTCTCAAAAGGCATCGCGGTCCTTCCCAACGGTAACTACGTGTATATTGCAAACCCATGGGATGAAAAGGTAACCGTTATCCGGACGTCAGACCATACTGTTGTAAAAACAATACCTGTTGCCGGACATCCGAGGGATTGCGATGTGCTGCCTGACGGCAGCTATGTGTATGTAACAAACTTGTCATATGATTATGTGTCGGTCATTAATACTGAAACAAATACGGTCGTAGAAAAAATCCCGGTCGGCGGCGTAACAAAGGGAATTGCAGTACTTCCCGACGGCAGCACTGTCTATGTTGCAGATCTCAGTTCCGGCGCCGTTTCAGTTCTGGGGTATTAAACGGCGTGCTGTTTTATTTATACATTGAGCGATTTACATACTTACATATAAAAAACGTAAGAGGTCATTATGGATCATAAAATCTTACTATCGTTTCTGTGTATTTTTTCCCTTGGAGAACTAATCATTGCAAATGAGATTGTTCTGCAGAACGGATATAACGGGTATGAAGGATGTACCGACACCTACTTTAGAAGTGAAGGTGATGGAGTAGATATGAATTTTAATTATATACATATAAATTACCACAGTGACACACATCTAATGACCGCAAACTGCGATGGATGCGTCTGCACGTATACCCGTGCGGCATACATATTTAACCTTTCTTCCATATCCGTTTCATCAGACAACATCAATAAAGTGACATTCTCATCTTATTTTCTGGGAGGATTTCAGGACAATGGTGAAAAAACACATCTCTATCGCATGATAAAAGAGTGGAAACCAGATGAAGCTACATGGGTACATGCAAAAAAAGGGGAAATGTGGAATCCTGGCGCAGATACTTTAGAGCAGGGAGGCGCTTTTACAGAAGAAGACGCCGCTGAGACAGGATATGCTCAGCCCAACGAGTGGGAGGAGTATGATATAACTGAAATACTAAAATATTTTCTCGACCATCCGGACGAAAATTATGGTTTTATTATAATAAGTGATGAAGATTATAATAATGTACAACGCCTCTATAGAAGTTCAGACTTTACAGATACTATTTCCCAGAGGCCGAAACTGACAATAGAATATGGAACTGCTGTTACCTACTTTCCACAGACAGGGCTGAAAGATAAAATAAACCTTACAATAACGAATTCATCAGTACGTTTTTCATTATCATTCAACAATAGCATTGTAACAATAAGCAATGCTAAAGGCCGGAAGATTGTATCATTCAGAGAAAACCATAGAAATAGTTATGAAATACCCTTGAGTATGCTGTCAAACGGCGTGCATCTATTGAATATTAAATATAATTATAGAAGTGATACTATAAAGTTTATTGTAGTTAAATAATAATTCGCTATTAAGATTTTACCAATCAAAATCAGCTATCTGTGTTGAGTGAGATGTTAAATAACAGTATGGAGTAACTATGTCTAAAAAAACGTTTTCTTTACTATTGATGGTATTAATCTCCGGAAGTATGAATTCTGCAGATGAAATCATTCTGCAGAACGGATACAATGGATATGAAGGATGTACCGACACGTATATTAAAATTGAAGGCGACGGCACAGAACTCTATCCTTTCTACTATTACAACAACAATTACGATACCAGCATAACCGTAGAAACTGCAAACGATGACGACTGCGGCAGCAGCTATACCCGTGCACTATACAAATTTGACCTTTCCTCGTTATCTGTTTCATCAGACAGTATCACTAAAGTGACATTCTCATCCTATTTTATCGGAGGGTTTCAGGGAGTACAAAAAACATATCTCTATCGCATGATAAAAGGGTGGAAATCAGACGAGGCTACCTGGCTAACCCCGAAAAAGGATGATGGCATGTGGAATCCGCCAAAAGATACTTTAGGTCAGGGCGGTACTTTTACCGAAGAGGACTATGCTGAGACGGCATGTGCTGCACCGGAAACCTGGGAGGAATATGATATCACTGAAATAACTAAATTTTTCATTGATAATCCGGATTCAAATTATGGTTTTATTGTAATAAGTGACAAAGAAATAAATAATATTCAGCGCTTATACTATTCTTCAGACTATCCAGTTGACACTTCATTGAGACCGAAATTGACAATTGAAGATGAAATCGCTATTAAACACGTTCCCCAGAAAATCCTTAAAAACAAAATAAAATTTACCATAACACATTCTGCAATCAATTTTGT
>CBDVBE010000418.1:0-5603 GCA_965372145.1 uncultured bacterium
TTTTTATTATTTCAAAACAAAAATTCCTGTTTGTAGTGAAAAATTCAGGTAATAACGAATGGTGGTTTGTTATAGAAGATGTGGTTTTTGCATTAACCGATTCAAAAAATCCAAAGGGTTATATCAAAAATATGAGAAAACGTGATGCAGAACTTGCCAAAGGGTGGGGGCAAATTGCCACCCCTCTAATGAATTCTGGAATGCCCGGGAACTTGCGCCTGTGCTTGAGTATGTGCAATGGCGGAATTTTGCCAAGGTTTTGGACAGGGCTATGCTTGCCTTCAAGAACAGCGGTTACGAGATTCCTGAACATTTTGCTGAGGTCAGCAAAACGATAAAAATGCCAAAAACAGCCACAAAACAGGTTGTTGATTATAAACTTACCCGCTATGCCTGTTACCTGATTGTCCAGAATGGAGACCCGCGAAAAGAGGTAATCGCCTTGGGCCAGACCTATTTCGCCATTCAAACCAGACGGCAGGAAGTGGCCGAATACTTTAATCAACTTAACGAAGACAATAAGCGGCTGGTTATACGGGGCGATATCAAGCAATGGAACCAGATGCTTGCCGAAACGGCACACAATGCTGGAGTCATTAGTGATGATGAGTACGCAGCTTTTCAGAATGCAGGATACATGGGGCTGTATGGCGGATTAAGGGTGGCGGATATCCATAAAAAGAAGGGGTTGAAAAAAATGAACGTATTCTTGAATATATGGGCAGCACGGAACTCATAGCTAATTTGTTCAGAATCTCGCAAGCCGAAGAAAAATTAAAGAAAGACAAAGCAGCAACCACAGATGCCGCCAATGAAATCCATTTTATTGTTGGCTAAGAAGTAAGGGGAACTATCGAGCGAGTAGGCGGTACAATGCCGGAAAATTTACCAACACCTGTAAAAAATATCAGCAAGGTTGAACGGGAGCAGTTAAAGAAACTGAAGAAGTCTAAAAAGAGATTGATGCTGGATGAATGACGGAAGCAGGAAAACTGGGAAAAATAGATCATGGACGAATATTGAAAAAGATAGCGGAAGAAATATAAATGATAAGATAACATAAAAAATCGTTACAGCGTACCACCAAGAACAATATTATCGATCAACCGTGTATTTGACCGGGTAGTTCTGCAGGCCACGGCTATAAGTGTTTTACCTGTTATTGTTTCAACAGGATCAAGAGTCTCCGTATCTACGATTGCAATGTATTCAGTTTTAAAAAGTTTGGATTTGTTATATATATCCTGTATATGCCGTATAAGGTTTCCTGCTGCTGCCTCTCCCCTGTTATACTCCTGTTCGGCTATACATAATCCCTTATACATAGACGGCACATCCGCGCGCTCTTCATCAGTCAAGTAGGTGTTGCGTGAACTGATTGCAAACCCGTCTTTTTCGCGGACAGTCGGGGCAATAATGAGTTCTATCGGAAGGTTCAGGTCAGTAACCATACGTCGAATGACAACAGCCTGCTGCGCATCCTTCCGGCCAACAACAGCTATATCCGGCATTACCATGGAGAACAATTTGAGTACTATTGTTGTCACCCCTTTAAAATGGCCTGGCCGGCTTGCCCCTTCCAACTTTTCGGTAATATTCTCAACGGTTACATAGGTCATATACGTATCGGGATACACATCCTTCGCATCCGGAATAAAAAGAATATCACATCCCTGTTCCTCCGCTTTCTTCCGATCTAATTCAAATGGGCGTGGATACTGAGCGAAATCTTCCGACGGCCCGAATTGTGCCGGGTTGACAAAGATACTCATTATTGAGATGTCACAGTGCTGCCGTGCTATATGAAGCAACGACAGATGTCCCTCATGTAAAGCACCCATGGTTGGCACCAGGCCAATTTTTTTATCAGCAGCATGCAAATCCCGGCTCACATTCTGCATCTCAGTTATACTACTAATGATTTTCATTACATTTTCTCGCGTTTTTCATCAAGTATTGCGCGACCTTTACTACCAAGGGGACGGTAGTAATTACTCCCCCATTTTGTAAGAAATATCTGCTCAACAATTTCTTCAAAATCACTTCGATTATTTATGTAATCTATGTCATCGGTATTGACAATAAGAACCGGAGAGTCTTTATAATGAAAAAAGAAATGATTGTAGGCTTCATTAAGAGTTGCAATATATGATCGATCTATATTGTGCTCAAACGGTCTGCCCCTCTTTTCAATCCGCTTCATAAGCACCTGCGTTGAGGACTGAAGGTAGATCACAAAATCAGGTTTGGGTACATTTTTCTCAATTATTGAATGAATAACATCATACATAGCTTTTTCATTCTCATCAAGGTTTATACTTGCAAAAAGGCTGTCCTTCGCAAAGATATAGTCGGTTACCGTTGCTTTATGGAAAAGATCCTGCTGTAAAAAGTTCTCAGTCATCTGCCGAAACCGTGATAAAAGAAACCATAATTGAGTCTGAAACGCCATGGACCGGCGGTTTTTATAGAAATCAGCAAGAAATGGATTGTCTTCTGCCGGTTCAAGGATAGGCCGTGCATTAAATTCATTTGCAAGAAGGTTACATAACGAGGTCTTGCCCACCCCAATCACCCCTTCAACGCACAGGTAGTTGATATAGTCCGGTAACTTTTTATGTAATACTTTTGCCATAGTTGTGTTTAGTAATCTCTAAACAAAAAAGGTGTTCTATCAGCTGTTATCATAATATAAAATGTATCAATGTCGGCTATATATCGATAAAATTGACTTTTTGTTCTGAAACATAGTTTCCCATTGTCGTCAGCAACTCGCTGAAAGGTTTGTTTTCCAATGGATGTACCCTATGGGGAGCAATTTCAGCAATTCCCACAATACAAAATCGTCTATTCAGTATCTCAGGATGAGGGATTATAAGATCCGGTTCATTTAGTATACAATCATCAGCCAGTAAAATATCAATATCTGCAGTTCTCGCTTTCCGGTTTGATTTCTCCAGGCGGCCGAGTGTTTTTTCAATTTTCCGACAGTGTACCAATAATTCATACACCGTTCCGGAATAGTTCCCCGTAATAACACGATTATAATACCATTGCTGCTCATCCGGTGTTCCGATTGGTTCAGTTTCCATAAGTTGTGAAAGTATGATCGGAGGGGACAGCAGTTCAGTGCAAAAGTGTTCAAGTTTGTCTATATTATCAAGACGATTGCCCAGATTGGTGCCCAGACTAAGGATTACCTTCATCATATCAATTTTTCAATGGATTATCGCGGCATTTAAAGAATCGTGAAGTACCGAATTGTTCCAATTGACCGGCAATTTCAGTTTTTCGGCCTACAGCAATAATAACGAAATGCTGTGATGCAAAATCTTCTTGTAGTGCATCCTTCACCGCAGAACAATCGATAGGTTCAATCATAGAGTTAAATTGTTCAATATAGGAATTTTCTCGTCCATAGAAACGTAACCATACCAGTTTCTCAACAATGTTATTCAATCCTTCAAGTTCAAACGCCATATTACCGGTGGCAAACTGTTTGGCCTTTTCAATTTCTGATTCAGTAGGGCCATCATGCATAAAGGTTGCATACACATCGAGAATTGAACTGATAACACCCTGTAATTGGTTATTCTGGGTAGATGTCCCAATAGTAAACAAGCCATAATTCTTCATACTGCTTAACTGAGAAGCTATCCCATAGGTCCGTCCTGTTTCCGTACGTATCCGGGCCATAAGGCGGGATGAGAAATTTCCTCCCCCAAGGATATAATTTGCTATTGCGAGTGGAACTTTATTCATATTCAGCTCGGTTATGCCCTGATGTCCAAGCAATATGGTAGTCTGGGACAACTCCGGCTTATCAATTATCCGTATCCTGTTTTCCTGTAAATCCGGAACAGTATGGGTATTCGCTGGTAATACATGGGCTTCTTTTTTCCAGGTTTGAAATAATGCTTCCCACTGATTTTTCATGGTATCTAGTTCACATGCACCTGCAACAACGAGGCAACTGTTTTGCGGCGTAATATAGTCGTTACAAAATTTAATAATTTGTTCGAGGGAAACATGTTTTACCGTATCAAGTGTGTGGTTTCTTCCTGCCGGGTGTGTGGCCCCGAATAATTCTGCATAAAAGTGCCTGTTCGCAAGCGTCGCCGGGTCTGCAAATTCTGCCCGCAGTCCCGTTATCATCTCTTTTTTCAGGCGTGAGAATTCCCTGGCATCCAGTACGGAATCAGTGATCATTTCCCAAAAAAGCGGCACGATGGTATCTGCTGCTTTTTTAAGCATCCGAACACCGATTATGATATACTCATCCTTTACATCCGCGAATACGGTAGCGCCCGCATTTTCAAATATTTCAGCAAATGCTTCGCTTGAAAGCGATTTTGGCCCTTTCAGCATGAGGCTGGCTGTCAACTCAGCGGTCCCTTCACTGGAAAACGGATCATAGAAACGTCCGACAGGAATCTGAAGCGTCACTGTTATCACCGGGTGTCTGAAATCAGGAAGCCAGATAACACGCATACCGGTAGACATTGTGTACTCTTCCATTGGGGGAAATGTATACTGAAAGTTCATCCGACCCTCTTCCTATTTTCCTTTCGGCATAATTCTGCGAATAAGTCCTACACCAAACAGCAGTGGATTGATACGTTTTGGTCTCAGATACAATGTATGTTTTCTATTATCCTGCCAATACTTATTTGCGACCTCTACCAGCCGGTCACGTGTCAACTTTTCAAGATCATCCAGTTTTTTCACCCATATTCTATAATCACCGTCAACCGTTTCAGAATAGCCAATGCGCTGGCAAAGATGTTCAGCTGAGAATAGTTCAAAAGTTCGTGATGTCAGGGTTATATTTTTTACTTTTTCAATCTCGTTATCATTAATACCATCGTTTTTAATACTTTCAATTTGTCTCTTCATTGCTGATTCAACACGTTTATGGCTTGTATCAGGGGTAAATGCTGCAAAAAACAGGGACATCCCCGCATGCTTCATGAAGTGGTTCATTCCCCCGGCCATAACTGCCAGCGATTGCTTACGCACAATCTCCCGGTGCATACGGCTTGTTTCCCCCTGTGAAACGATCATCTGAAGAATATCCAGGGGAAGGGCATCTTCACTCGCAGAAGCAGGTGTGGGATAACCGGATAATATGATCGGTACATCAAAATCAACTTTGCGTTTCATCCATGCACTGGTGTTGGATTTTAACGGTACTTCCTTTTTTCCCTTATTATTGCCTGCCGGTTTAAACTCACCAAATTGTTCTGATACTATTTCATATAACTCATCAGCAGAAGCAAAATCTCCGACTACCACCAGAATAGCATTATCAGGAGAGTACCATTTCCGATAATACCCGGTTATGTCATCCTTTGTAACAGATTTTATATCTTCAATTTTACCGAGAGGGCTTACCTGGTAGGGATGGTTATCATAAAAAGTTGTTCTAAATTCTAAAAATGCTTTTGCTACCGGATTATTCATGTAGGTGTGATATTCTTCAATGATCACTTTACGCTCTGTTTCTAAAAGCTCTTCATCAAATAATAAATTGCGCATACGGTCAGCTTCAAGTTCCAGAACCATTCCGAGATGTTCACTTGGAACGCTGTTAAGATATGACG
>CBDVBE010000419.1:0-5584 GCA_965372145.1 uncultured bacterium
TTAATTGATCGGTTGCAGGAAAGAAGTCATGACTTTGACTTCTTCCAGGCAGTTTCACTGCTGGAAGAATATTACCATAAAAAGGGAATCGATACTGATCCGCTCAATTCGGGAAGGGTCCGATTCACCTCGGACACCTCAACTGTTTTCCCTCCGAATGACATCGCATCTATCAAGACAGACCGGAAGGGTGCGGTGCGGTTCTCTCTTTATTTCATGGGCCTGCTTGGAGTATCTTCTCCCCTGCCGCAATATTTTACAGAATATGCAACACAGCATGACGATGAAGAAACAGCGCTCTCCGACTTTCTCAGTGTGTTCAATCATAGAATGTATGTCCTCTTTTACCGGGCCTGGAAAAAATATCGCCTTATCAGCAGCGCCGGTACACGTGATACATTCGGATTGTTCCAAAAAATATCACTGCTTGCCGGCCTGCAGGGGAAGCAGCAGAAAAAATGGCGAAAGCTGGTAGCGTATGCAGGTATTTTTGCCGGTTCCTGCAGAAGTGCCGAAGGTTTAAAAACGGTTATTGCCGATTTTTTCGATTCAGTTCCGGTTGCAGTACAACAATGGGTTCCCCGCTGGGTTCCGGTACCTCAGTTGAAACAGATAGGTGTTGACGCCGTGCTGGGATCCACCGCTATGGCAGGGACACATATTCGTGATACCAGCGGTAAATTCCGTATTACGCTCGGGCCACTTGAAAAGGATACCTTTGAAACATTTCTGCCGGAAAAACAGAATATACCTATACTCAAGGAGTTGGTGAATTTGTATTGTACAGATACCCTTGATTATGACATTGTAGTCAAATTAAAACCGGCTGCATTACTACCGGTCGTTCTGGGGGATAACCATGCACGGCTTGGCATAAGCACATCGTGCGGGAAATCGTCAGAGACGTCCGATGCGTATTCGATAGTGATAGGGATCTGAAAATCACATTGGAGTATTGGAGTAATGGGGTGTTGGAATGATGGAAAGGATTATTAAACAATCAAATCTTGTACCAGTACTCCAATTTTTAAACTGATAACGATAGTATAACCTATAACCCCTGGAGGTTCTCGTGGCAGTAAAAGATCTTCGTGTATTACTTGAAAAGTTAAACCCATTCTGTACAAAATCTCTGGAAACGGCAGTCGGCAATTGTGTCAGCCGAACCCATTATGAACTCACCTGGGAACACATATTGCTGCAGTATCTTGATAGTACCGATAATGACGTCGCCTGTATCCTGAGACATTATGCAATTGATCCCGCACATGTAAAGAAAGCACTGACCAAAGACCTTGAGCAGCTTCCCACGGGCAACTCGGCAAAACCGACCTTTTCACCCAATTTTCTTGCTCTGATCGAGCAGGCATGGAGCTACGCCAGCCTCTCCTACGGCAGGCCTGAAGTGACCTCGGGTCTTCTATTCATTGCTGCAACTGAACAGATGCAGCGCTCTGTCACAGAAAGTGCTGCTGAGCTTCGTACTATCGATCCTGAAAAGCTGAAAACGGATTTCCTTAACATTGTCTCTTCCTCCTCGGAGCAGGTACTGCCCGGCGGTGCGCCGTCCACCCCTGAAGGCGCCCAGGAGGTGCTGGAGAAGTTCTGCAAGAATTTCACCCGTGAAGCAGAGGAAGGAAAAATTGATGTTATCCTCGGCCGCAATGATGAAATCCGGCAGGTGGTGGATATCCTCAGCCGCAGGCGCAAGAATAATCCCATCCTTGTCGGTGAGGCAGGTGTGGGAAAAACCGCAATCATTGAAGGGCTCGCGTTGCGCATCGCACAAGGTGATGTCCCTGACACAATAAAAGGTGTCGAGCTGTGGGAACTTGACCTTGGCCTGCTTCAGGCAGGTGCCAGTGTGAAAGGTGTATTCGAAAAGAGATTGAAATCGATTATTGACATTGCAAAAGGCAGCGGCGGTAAAATAATACTCTTTATTGATGAGGCACACACCCTGATCGGCGCCGGCGGCTCTGAAGGTTCGGGTGATGCGGCCAACCTGCTGAAACCGGCGCTTGCCCGCGGCGGGCTCCGCACCTGCGCGGCCACCACCTGGCTTGAATACCGTAAATACTTCGAAAAAGACCCGGCATTGACCCGCCGGTTCCAGGTGGTAAAAATTGACGAGCCGGATGAAGAGAAAGCCTGTGCCATGCTGCGCGGGGTTTCCGCCAGTTTCGAAAAGCATCACGGCGTCCATATTACTGCCGAAGGCATCAAAGCAGCAGTCTCATTTTCACATCGCTACATCTCAGGCCGGCAGCTTCCGGACAAGGCCGTTGATGTGCTCGATACCGCGGCAACGCGGGTGAAAATGAGCAGAACCACGGTCCCCGCCGAGCTTGACAATGCCAAAAAATCGCTCGATAATGCTGAACGGGCATTGAAAATATTGCAGAAGGATAAAAATGCCGGTATTGAAATAAAAGAAGATGACATGACATACTATGAAGAGATTATCAGTGCTGAAAAGGAAAAAATAGAATCACTCACACAAAAATGGGAGCGGGAAAAAGAGATTGTTGCCGAGATTGTTGAATTTCAGAAACAGCTCCTGGAACTGGGCGAAGAGGATGCATCAACTGCGGAAGAGACGCGGAAACAGGTTGATGAAAAGGCAGCAACACTGGCGGAAGTACAGGGTGACAACCCCATGGTCCATCCCTATGTCTCACCGGCCCTGTGTGCTCAGGTTATTGGTGACTGGACCGGTATTCCTATCGGCAGTATGATGAAAGATGAAGCCAAGACACTACTTGAGCTTGAACAGCGAATCGGTGAACGGGTCATTGGCCAGGATGAAGGAATCGCTGAGCTTGCCGAGGTGATCCGTTCATCGAAAAGCGGTATGAGCAACCCGGATGCACCGATCGGGGTATTTCTCTTTACCGGCCCTTCAGGCGTGGGTAAAACAGAATGCGCCCTGGTTCTCGCGGATATTCTTTTCGGCGGCGAGAAATTCTCTACCGTGATCAATATGTCGGAGTATCAGGAGAAACATACTGTCTCCCAGCTCAAGGGTTCGCCTCCGGGATATGTCGGTTATGGTGAGGGAGGTATCCTGACCGAGGCAGTACGCCAGAAACCATACTCAATCGTTATTCTTGATGAGGTAGAAAAGGCGCATCGTGATGTACTTAATATGTTCTACCAGGTATTTGACAAGGGATTCATGCGCTCAGGTGAGGGTCGTGATATCAATTTCCGTAATACAATAATAATCATGACTTCAAACCTCGGTTCAGACACGATACTGCAGGAGTGCAGCGGTGAAGAGCGCCCCGGCAAAGCCGATCTGCTTGAGGCCATCCGGCCTGAGTTAACCGCCCACTTTCAACCGGCACTGCTTGCCCGGTGCAGAGCAGTCCCATTCTATCCGCTTGACAGTGAAGCCATGAAATCCATCGTTGTTCTGAAGTTGAATAAAATCGGTAAACGACTGAAAAATGTACATGGCATTGATTTTGAATATGCACCGGAACTGGTTGAAAGTATTTCTCAGCAGTGCTCAACCATCGAGACCGGTGCACGGAATATCGACGTGGTTCTTGACCAGACCCTGCTGCCGTCAATTTCACAATCCCTGCTTGCCCAGATGGGCAGTGGTGAAGAGCAGTATAAAAAAGTTGTTGTCGGTTTTGAGGAGGGAAACTTTTCTGTAGAGTTTGAGTAAGTATACCTTTTGGAGAAGATAATTTTTAGATTCTATAAAGGCCGGTATTTGGGATTTGGGGAGGGGCTATTTTTATTAATAATTGCAATTACCAAAATAAATAACATATTATTATTGGTATCCATAAAATAATATGGAGATAAAATCAAATGAAGTTTGAAGATAAAGTTGAGCGGATCACCAAACAGTTCAGATTAATTATCGAAAAAAAATATACCATTCTCGACATTAAATTGTTTGGGTCTTCAGTGAGGGGCGATTTTTCAAAAAGTTCTGATATTGACATTATGGTCAAACTGCCAACCGTTAATCGAAAGATTGAAGAGGATCTGTTTAATATTGCTTATGATCTTGAGCTTGAATATGATTGCCTTATTGGTATCATTGTACTCTCAGAGGATATGAAGACCAATATTCCATTATTTCAAAACATCGAAAAAGAGGGCGTCAGAATTTGACAAAAGAAGAGAAAATAAACTTAATTAATTATCGCTTAGAACGGGCGGATGAGTCCTTAAAGGCAGCCAAATTAATGTTGGAGAATAAACTGTATATTCCGGCAATGAATAGGATTTACTATTCCATGTTCTATGCAGTACAGGCATTGCTGATTATTAATGAAAGTACTTTTTCAAAACATGGACAAGTAAAGGGCTTTTTCAACAGAGAATATATCAAAACCGGGATTTTTCCAGTTGATTTCGGAAAGCTGTTCAACACAGTGTTCGAATATCGCCAGAAGTTTGACTATATGGACTTGCTTATTCCCGAAGAAAAACTTCTATCAGATTATCTAATCGAAGCAGATACTTTTATAAAAAAGCTATCAGAATTTATTGAAGGGAAAACAGCGTCCCTTTAGCCGGTTCGCTTCAGAAATTTGGGGAGGGACAATTTTTATTATCTGATTTCTTTTCTTACCTGAACACTTACCATCCAACAGGCTTTTTTATTGCTGTGCCGGGAATAGTATCCGGAAGCTGAGAAAATGATAACGCCCCGGTTCTTATCTTCTTTACAAAATCAGCATATTATATTAACTCTTTAGAGGGTGTTCCTTTACCCGGCATTATAACACCCACAACCTTTTTAAGGTCTTGCTTAACTATTTTAACTGCTTCAGCCAGGTCACTATCATTTGATACAATAACAGCACAATCAAATCTGTTTAACCATGCATCATTGAGTAAATGAACCGCAATATTTACATCCGATCCTTTTTCTTCTGTTTTTATTACTTCCGCAAATTTTTCACTATTGGTAGGATGTGCAAGGGGCATTCTAACCGTATGAGTAAGAAAATGGCCGCGTATGATAGATAATTCAGGAGTCCAGGTTTTAAGAGCTCTAAGATATATTTGTTGTCTCATAGGACTCTGAGGGTCCCATAATGAATGATATTCATATAAGCAAAAAATTTAAAGTCATAACCAATTACCCAAATCCCTTCCACACCAAAACAACTATCGAATATTCAATCAAGGAAAACAGTCATGTTTTACTGGATATATATAACCTGCATGGAAAAAAAGTCGTCACTCTGGTTAATGGCAATAAGCAAACAGGCCTGTATAAAACAGTATGGGATGGTAACGGATTAAATGGCAGTGAAGTTTCTACAGGATTTTATTATCTGGTTTTAACGACATCTAATAATGAGAAGATAACCAGAACTAAAAAAGAGGTGGTTTTTGTGAGGGAGTAGGCGGGATTTGGAATTGTTTTTATTTTATAACCTCACATACTCGTAGAGTAAGGAATGTTGAATTTATTTTGTTTTATAACCTCACCCCTTCGGTCTAATAAGAAATGTTGAATTTATTTTGTTTTATAACCTCACCCCTTCGGTCTAATAAGGAATGTTGAATTTATTTTGTTTTATAACCTCACCTCTTCGGTCTAATA
>CBDVBE010000420.1:0-5481 GCA_965372145.1 uncultured bacterium
GGTTTTTATTATTTCAAAATAAAAATTCCTGTTTGTAGTGAAAAATTCAGGTACTTACTTGCGGGTTTACCCCGCGTTAGTTGATTAATAGTATCTATAAAGTATTACATACAGAAGCAATCTCATGAATGGGTACATGGGATTGCTTTTTCTTTTCTCAAAGATATCTAAATAAACAAATCTATTTTACCAGCAGAATGATAGCCCGGATAAAAAATAATCCCCATTAAAATGCCTATTTTTATTAATACGTATTATTTTATTATTCCACGATCCTATTAATTACCCATTTTATATGGGATACAACATGACTATCCAAAATGCCCTTTTTCTTTCATGTTTCCTAATCCCTAAATTTATATCGAGGAGCTAATACTATGGCCTGCTGGTTAAACCTGGGACAGATACTTAAAGTTAACGCAAAGAAATTTCCCGCCGCGGTTGCCTTAAAAGACAGCAAGCGAACGCTTACCTATCCGGAATTAAACAGGAGAGTGAACAAACTTTCTCACAGCCTCCTTTCGCTTGGGTTAACAAAAGGGGATAAGGTATCGGTTCTGCTTCCAAACAGTATTGAAATCGTGGAGGCGTATCTTGCAGCAGCGAAGACCGGGCTTGTCATCGTCCCCATAAATATCCGCCTCATCGATAAGGACGTAGATTATATCATTAATAATTCAGATACTAAAGCATGCATAATCCAGGATGAATTTACCGGGACAATTAACGCAATAAGGTCGAACCTTAAGAACATAGTATCGGATAGATATATCGTTGTCGGGAAAGAAAAAGAGAGGTATACTGAATATGAACGTTTTATCCGTGAAGCCCCGGACCAGGAGCCGTCAGTGGAGGTCCTCCCGGAGGACACCTGGATTCTGCTTTATACATCCGGCACCACAGGCAAACCCAAAGGGGTGGTCCGCTCTCACGAATCATATATTGCCTTCTACCTTATAAATGCTATTGACTTTGGGTTTAATGAATATGACATCTGTTTGAATGTGATGCCCCTGAGCCATGTCAATTCCACCTTTTTTTCCCTCACCTTTACCTATATCGGCGGTATGGTGTATGTGCACCCGGAACGCCATTTCCAGGCCGAAGAAATACTCGAGATTATCGAGAGGGAAAAAATCACCTTCATATCGCTTATACCGACACACTATAACCTCATTCTTAACATATCGGAAGAGGCAAAAAAAAGAGATATCAGCTCTATCAGAAAACTGCTCTGTTCCTCAGCTCCGGTTAGGATGGGTATGAAAAAAGCGATTATGGAGTTTTTCCCGGATGTTGACCTTTACGAAGCGTACGGCTCTACTGAAGCGGGGATTGTTACTGTCCTTAAACCTGAAGATCAACTCAACAAATTAGGCTCTATCGGCTATGAGTCGTTGGGCACCGACTTTATTAAAATACTTGACAAAGAGGGTGGTGAGGTGGCACCCGGTGAAATAGGTGAACTGTACTCCCGTGGGCCGATGCTGTTTGATGAATATTACAAGATGCCTGAAAAAACCGCGAATTCTTTTCGGGATGGATGGTTCAGTGCAGGTGATATGGCCAGACGTGATGAGGATGGCTTTTTCAATATTGTCGATCGAAAGGACAACATGATCATTACCGGCGGTGAACATGTTTATCCCAGTGAGGTAGAGGAGGTTATCGGCAGCCATCCTGATGTCTTTGATGTCGCTGTCGTGGGTTTACCTGATGAAAAATGGGGTGAACTGGTGGCGGCTGTGGTCATTCCCAAGTCAGAGATCACTGAAGAAGCAATTATTGAATTTTGCCGGGATAAAGTAGCAGGATACAAACGTCCGAAACAAATTATATTTATTAAACCGGATGAAATGCCCCGTACCGGATCGGGTAAGATACTGCACCGGAAACTGAGGGAACGATATGGTGCAAAATAGTGTCTGACTAAAACAAATCGTTCTCGTCCTCCTCCTCGTCCGTCGTCCTCGAAATTTTTAAGGTTTTTATTGATCGAGCACGAGCACGAGGACGAGCACGAGGACGAGCATGAAATAAATGATAATAAGGCATATATCCGACAGACATCACCGAAAGACGAAACCGGCATCGTCACCGTAACCGTAACCTATTTACACGGAGGAATGAATGAAATTAAAGCAGATATCCGTCTCAATCGAAAATTGCCACAAACGGCTGTATGAAATCACCCATGCCCTCGGAAATGAAGGGGTTAATTTGCGGGCGCTGAATCTCGTGGACACCGGTGATTTCGGCCTGCTGCGGCTGCTGGTCTCCAATGTTTCCGTGGCCCGGCGCGTTATGATGAAAATGCAGATGCCTGCCCGTATCGATGATGTGATTGCCGTTGAAATTGAAGATAAGCCGCACAGCTTTGCAACAATACTCAAACATTTATTAGACGCAAATGTCAAGGTGCTCTACACCTATGCATTGACGGAATTCTCACCGAGTACCGCCGTTATGATTTTCCGATTCAGCGATAACGATAAAGCAATTAAAGTTCTGCAGGAAAATAATATTACACTATTGAATGCCAAGTCATTCGATATTGTCCAATAGGGAAAACTGTAATCGTTTATAATACATAGGTATAATAAAACAGCACGGAGGGCATTCCATGAAAGCTGATTCTGGCTTTAATCCCCAAAGGTTTGCGGTTATTGGTGCCGGGCCGGTAGGGTGTATCGTTGCAGCTCATCTGGCCAAAGCAGGTTATGATGTAACCCTGTGCGACCTCATACCCGAATTGGTTAAACCGGCAGTAACACCCGGCATTATAATCGAGGGTGAAGAAAATTTTCAACAGGCAGTAGCAAGGACCTGCACCCATGTCGATGAATTGGCTGAATACAATCCTGAAGTTATTATTATTGCAGCAAAGGCAAACGCACTGCCACTCATTGCTTCAGCAATCGAAAGTTTTTATACAGAGGGCATGTATGTGGTCAGTTGGCAAAATGGTATTAACACGGAACATGAAATTGCAGAAGCCCTCGGCAAAAAGGCCGCTTTACGTGCGGTGGTAAACTACGGGTGTCAACTGATTGCACCCGGCCACGTTCGAATGGCATTCCATCATTATCCCCATTTTATCCAGGAACTTGACCCTGCATCAAAAGACGCTGCAATTGCTATAGCCGAAATTTTAAGCAAAACAGGTCTCATAACAGAAAACACAGACCAGGTTGTCTCCATAGTCTGGCGTAAAGGCATATTAAATTCCTGCATGAATCCCGTGTGTGCTGTAACCGGCCTGGCTATGGCGGAGGCCATAAACGATCCGATAATTTTTCAGATTGTTTGCTCATTATTAAAGGAGTGTATAAACGTTGCCCGCGCAAATGAAATCACGTTAGGATGGGATTTTTATCCGAATGCGGTTGCATATCTTAAATCTGCAGGAAACCATAAACCGTCAATGCTTATTGATATTGAAAATAACAGGAAAACGGAAATTGACTTTATGAATGGGAAGTTTATTGAATTCGGTAACCAGGCGAACATTGAAACTCCCTACAACACCACATTACGGGCGCTGGTAAAGGGATTGGAATCTAAACAAAAGTAACTTTTTAATGAGTACCTCTTCGCGACGTTAAAACAAATCCGATCTCTTGGTAAATGCCGTTAATGTATCCTGATTCGTCGGATCGGTATACAGTGCGATTTCCGCTTTATAATCTTCCTCCCTGAATTCTTTTACCGTACCCTGTACAATTTCATAAATACTATCATTGCCATCAGCGTCTAACGTTGACGAACGATAGAAAAATTCCCTTTTTAATACTGTCTTTTTCAATTTCATCGTTTCTGTCATAGGAAGGTTAGTAACAAGCCTGATAAAACGGGGAATCATATAGCGGGGAACTTTTTTTTGACAAAACGAATAAAACGTTTCTATATCAAATTCTGCCGGATTATTTACTTCAAGCACATACATCGGGTCATCCTCTTTACCGGTGGACTGGGGCACACCGATAATACCGACACTTGTTATTCCTTCAAAGGTAGTAATTATTTTTTCCCCCTCGATTGGAGCCCAGTTCTCTCCTTTGTATCGTACCCAGTCACCGGTTCTTCCCAGGAAAACAAGGTACTTAACCGCATCTTTTTCAACGATTGCACCCAAATCACCCAGGCGATAAAAATCCTCACCCTTGATGGAACATATCTTATCTGAGCTTTCTTCCGTGAGTTTATAATAGCCGGTAAACGCCGATGATCTCAATGATGTTTGACTTACAATAATCTCACCCGCGGATGTGTCAAGATTGAGTATATTTCCCTGTTCGTCAACTTCAGCGAGTACACATTCCTCTAATGTTTCTTCATGTATAACCCGAACGTCTTTTACAAGCTTTCCCACACTATATTCAGGTGTGTTTTCATCAACAGCCGTTATAGCGCCGGCTTCTGTAGACCCGTATACCTCCTTAAATATCTCCAGGCCGAACAATCCGGTAAAAACAGCACGGTTTGCTGCGTTAGTACCGGTGCTGATAACGGTTCTTAACGGCAGGTGTGAGTAATCAGCATATTCTCCGACAGTGCTGGAAATGTGATTTATAAGGTACTGTACCGGGTCACCGACGCAATTCCAGACAGTAGCGCCGACCTCTTCAATATCTTTTATAAAATTACTGACACTAAACCTTCTTCGGGTAAGTAACTTCGCCCCATTAATAAGGGCCGGCATAATATTAAGGTATAACGAATTGGAGTGGTTAATCGGCATGCATACATAGCCGACATCCTTGTCAGTATATTTCAATATGTTTGTCGCAGTAATACCGACATCAAACAGTTTCTTCCAGGAAACCTCAATACCCTTGGGAACGCCGGTAGTTCCTGAAGTGAATATGATAACCCCGGCATTTGACACATCCAAATCAACGGGCTTAAAATCTGCACGTGTATGAGAATATTTCTTCAGCTTTCCCGGAATATCTGCAATGTTATACTTATCATTCCCACTACCCTTTGCCGCGAGAATTATATAGTCTTCTGTCAATGTTGTAAATCCAATTGTGTCCTTTGCGTGTAACACAGTCTCAAGAAACGTACCGCCGGTTCCCGGTTGTTCAACGCTATCCACAAAAAGAATTTTTATATCGATAGTATTAATATCAAATGCCAGTTTATCTCCGACCTGGGCGTTATTTACTCCAACAAGTGTTGAATTAGTAAACGCACATCCTCCAAGGATATAAAAAAATTCAGGGATATTCTGCATGAAAACTCCCACATGAAATCGCTCTGAAATCTTCTCTCCGTGCTCCCGTTTTAGCTGATGAATCATGTTGCCATACTCCAAAGATTTTTGATAATAATCTTCGTATGTTATGGACTGCATTTCACCCTGTTCATCTCTGAACATAATAAAGGTTTTTTCTTTTATTGAGCTGTCTGTACCATGATGCACAATTATTTCAGCAATATTCATTCCTGATATTTCCTCTATGCTCATGGGTAACT
>CBDVBE010000421.1:0-5474 GCA_965372145.1 uncultured bacterium
ATAGAAAATTACACTACAGGAAGTTGCAGTATCATTGGAGGCATAAAAGTAAGCGCTCAGGTAAGTTATTTAGATTCTGTATATACTTATCTTTCCGGCAAACTGTGGTATACTGTTGATGCAATAAAATCTATCTCTGCTACCGATTATTTTACTCCCGATTGGAAAAACAAAGACACAGTTTTAATAGTACATGGCAGATTATCAACAATGCTTAAAAAGTATTATTATAATTCCTTACAAGAAAAATTAATTGTTCTTTACGAAAACACATTACCTTTTGCGATTACCAGCGGTGATTTATATGTTAATGATAAAGGCACCATAATATTAATTTCAAATGATAAAATTGTAGCAAGTAAAGACAATGGTATTAATTGGGAATCAATCCTTAATGATTTTGGATGGAGTAATAATCGAGTATATGGCTTGATTAAATTCGACAATAAAATTTATTTGGATACTTACCTGGGAATTTATGAAATTGGAAACACCAATTTAATTAATTATTGAAGCATATTGAAAAAAGCAACTACAAACCGAACTTATTCAATGCATTTAAAAACAAACAAAACAAAAAGACATTTAAACATTTGCAGATAAAGAAAGTATTAAGAAGATGATAAAAAGTAAAAGGAGGAGGGTTTTTAAAAGCTGCAAACCGTTCAAAGAAAGAAAGCGAACCGTCTCAGAAACAGCAAACAACAAATGCATTATGCCATTTTTGCGGGTTTTGGTAGCGATTGATTATAGGCAAAAACAGAACAATGCATCATTGTTGAGCGGAAGGACATGATAGTGGCCTCTGTGCTCCTACATAATGTTATACACTGCGAGTATAACAAACAGTGCAAATGAATTTCCTACTGTTTGTTTATCAAGGAGCTTTCATATTTAGTTTCAGGGATAACTCAAAAACAGCCTTATGATACCGGTAAAAAGTTTTCTGGTACTCCTCCTCACCTGGTGTTTTATACCTGCTGAAAATGCAGTCAAAGCAGATCCGGATCTCATCTGCAGCGGCCTTGATTATTTCGGTGCAACTGCGGTTAAAATCGGCGACTACCTGCAGATAAAATATTTCGAGATGGGTGGCATTGTTGAAGTCCGTGATGAAAAGTGCTTTAACCGCAAATTCCTTCCAAACCACAACTGGCGGGGATTCTTTTTAATCGCTGGAAATGCAATCATCCAAGATTTACCGGAGAGAAAATTATTTATCAGCCTTGGGTATGAGCATGAAAGCGCTCACCCTACCATGGGTATTAAAAAATCGCCCGTTAATGCCTTTGAAGCATTGTATGATGATATTTATCGAAACATTAATCTTAACTCACTACTGATCCGATATAACCAGTTACATCTCATAGGTCAAAACGTTATTTCCGGAAGATTTGACTTTCAGTTTTACTTTAATGCAAATAATACACCCGAGCTACCGGGAAATACCAGTTCTGTCGGCCATGGCCTGTCGCTCGGCCTGGAGTACAGGCGAAATATCAATAAACTCATTTCGGTTTACCTTTCCGCCTTTGACCGGTTTATTTTCAATGGGAAAAAAGAAAAGAAGGATTGGGTATATTACAATAATGGAAATTCTGTTACGCTGCGTGAAACAACCTATCCAATCATTAAAGAAGTAAATACCATTACTGCAAAAACAGGTTTGTTGCTTCACTGGAATAAAATAAAGCGGAATATTGATGTTTATTTTGGTGTATTATATGGAAATATTTTCGGATTTGTTGACAGCAGAGATAAACGGTTACGAATCTCCGGCGGCATCAGAATCTACCGACAGGATTTGTATTAACAATAAGTAATCGCACCCTTCATAAAAAAGGGTAAATCATACTTCGACTCCGCTCAGTATGACAGACTTTTTTCGTTTTAAAAGATGAGTGCACCCCAAAAACTTAACAACAAGGAAAGCCGGCATTTAACATGGCCGTAGGGGCAACAAAATTTTGTGCCCCTACGGCGCTGAAACGTACTTTAAATACAGCAGGCAGGCTTTTTCGTTTTAAAAGATATAAATACCACCCTGGTAAAGTTGAAGGGCGGTAAAACAATGTATAGTAACTACCTGCCCGAAAATTTATCCAGGATACGGTTCTATTCCTAAAATTGCCATTGCCTCCCCTACCGTATAAAAAGAACCGGTAATACAGATAATACCGTCGACCTCCTCACAGGCATAATCTACGGCTTCTTTTACTGTCTCCTTAACAATAACTTCACCGGTAACATCTTTCGGAATTACACTCATTAAGAAGGAAGGTTCCGCAGCCCGGGGAGTATTCGGGCGGGTGATTATAAGCACTGAAGCGCACGAAAAATAATGCTGTACTATCTCACGAGCATCTTTTTCCCGCATTATTCCTGCTACTATACATACAGGAATTTTCGGAAACCTGTGCATAATTTGTCGGCACAGTTGTTCAACCGCTTGAGGATTGTGTGCAACATCAAATACAATATCCTTATCTCTGATATGAACCTGTTGAAATCGCCCCGGCAACACAGTTGCACCAATACCTTCTATCGAAATTTCTCTGGTTGAAAGTTTTAATACCTCAATAGTTTTTAAAGCACATAAGGCATTTACTACCTGATAATGGCCATGCAACGGTACTTTCACCGGTATATTCCTGTAATAAAATAAAACGCCATCATTATCTTCAGTTATATCAACTGCATCATCTTTCTGCACGACAATACAACGGGATTTTCTTTCGGCACAAATATCCTGCGCCAGTTCAATAACTTCCCGGCTGTTCTGCATTGACAGTACGAGTGGTACCTGTTCTTTTACTATACCCAGTTTTTCTTTTGCTATGGAAATAATATCATTGCCAAGATATTCAATATGGTCGATATCGATACTGGTTATAACAGATACTTCAGGGAGAATAATATTGGTTGCATCAAGCCGCCCTCCTAGTCCGGTCTCAATTACAGCCCAGTCTACTTTCCGTCGTTTGAACAATTCGAAAGCAATAAGCGCAGAGATCTCAAAAAAGGTAAGCTCGTACCGATCAACCAGACCTTCAATATCACGATATACTTCAAGCCATTCTTCACTATGCACACATGTGCCGTTTACAATAAAACGCTCTTCAAATCTGACAATATGGGGAGAGGTAAACAGGCCTGTTGTGTATCCCTGTGAACGCAAAACGGATTCAAGGAAAGCACACACCGACCCTTTTCCGTTTGTACCTGCGACATGAATTGATTTAAAGGTATGGTGGGGATTTCCCAGCTCTTTAGCTGCCTGGGTGATTCTGTCTAGTCCGAACCTTATTCCGTGAGTAGTACGCTTGAAGAGCTTTTCTAATACTGCTTCTTGTGTATACATTTCAGTGTTTATTTATGCAGCTCTGCCATCAGGAGTATGAAACAGTTCCTTGAGTTTTGTTAAAGTCAATTCCTCAAAACCGGGAACAACAATGTCCGCCTCTTTCAACACGCGGGCGGGATGGGTGGTAGCGACACCAATAGCCTTCATGCCTCCGTTATGCGCTGCGGCAATACCGGCCGGTGCATCTTCAAATACAACACAATGCTCAGGTTTGCATAAAATCTTCCGTGCAGCCATGAGAAATACCTGCGGATCAGGTTTACTTTCGGTTACATCATCACCACTGACTATACCGCTGAATAATTCACTGATACCGATTTTTTCCAGAACTACCTGGATATTAAGAAACGGTGTTGATGAGCCGATAGCGCAGGGTATGCTGAGATCCTGCAATACTGAAAGAAACCCCACCACTCCCGGAAGCGGCTGCAGATTTTCCTTTACCACTATCTCCCGATACAGTATCTCTTTGCGAAGAGACAATCTGTCTATTTCACGATAATCACTTGCCCAGTGAAGAATCTGAGGGATTATATATTTATTCTTCATGCCAAAGCCCTTCTGAAAATGGCCCGGCGGTAACATTAACCCCTCTTCTCCGGCAAGCAGATCCCAGCTTCGCTCGTGATATCGTGACGAATCAATAATGACACCATCCCAATCAAATATTGCACCTAGTCTCATAGGTATCTCGATTTAAAGCCCAGTGTAAAAAAGTTACTCATGCAAAATAAAAATATATTATATCTTCGGATTCACGACTCTGCCAATAAAAAGAATTGAACCTGATTTATTTTCACGAATCATAAACAGAAATGGATGATTCACCATAAACACCGGCACCTCCTCGGCAGAATACTCACGCACCAGTACGGCCGTAGCAGCCGCAGCTTCAGTACCCTCCTCATTTAATTCTATAAATGCCTTATGCGCCACCTCTGAAATATACACACCCGTTTTTTTTGTTATGCCTGAGAAGTCAGCCCGTTTACTGAACGCCTCGGGCATTCCCATCGCAGAAAGCGTTTTACTCAATAAAAAATCAGAGGTCATTGTTATCCGGGGAATATAGACCTTTACTTTCTGCTTTCGTAAACCGGTAGTCCACCTCTTTATTGAATCAACGTGAAGACGGTCTTCAATTTCTGCGAGGCCATCTCTTTCCCTTGGTAATACAAAGAGCATGGAAACAGCATCATCCTTGTAAGGCATTTCGAGAATTTGACATAGTGAATCAGAAGTATACCTGAATTTCCGTTTTTGGTACATCATGGGAACTAAAACAGTGTCCTCGGTAGCAATATAAAACGGGGAATCATGCGTTGACGCAGTATCAAATCTGGACGCCCAGGTACCCTTAAAATAGATGGCATTAGTTAAAACAAGGCGGGTGAGCTTATCGATAAGCCCCTTTTTTATAAGCTCCTGGATTTTATTTTTTGTCTGCCCTTCAACCCAGGTATTTATAGTCTTTCTGGCCTTTTCCGGCTTTTTAAAATCTACGTTTCTCAAAACAGAACCGTACGAATCTTTCACCAAAGAAAGGTAATCCGGATTAAATGCAAACTTCTTTTGAAGCCAGGCGCTATTTGCACTGTGCAACTGAATCACACCTTTTTCCTGAAGAGAATTTATATGGCTTAACAAGTCTGAAAAGGCAGCATGCACAACCTTCTGGTCTATATCAAAATGAAGTACCTGTGCCATCTGCTTCTCGGTGTTTCCCCTGGCGCCGCCATAGGTCATTGCAAGCGCGGTAGAAATACTGAAAGGCGAAATAAAGAGATTACCTTCTTCTCCTTTTACCTGCTTATAGAGTTCAACAGCAAACTGAGAATTCGAATCAGCAAGGAACATGAAATTATCTTTCTCCTTTTCCTCAACAGGCATCGCATGAGAAAACTGCAAAACAACAAATAATCCTACAATTAAGATAATTATACCAGTACCCCTCATCCTATCTCTTTTCATATTTTTTCTCCTTATTTTAAAATTTAGTATAGATCTGCTGATTAAAATATTGTAACCGTTCACGGGTTCAAAGGTTCAAGGTTCAAGGTTCAGGGTTCAGGGTTCAGGGTTGAAATCCAAAATTGTATGGTTGCGGATT
>CBDVBE010000422.1:0-5470 GCA_965372145.1 uncultured bacterium
AACTCAACAACTCAACAACTCAACAACTAAGCACTGAACAATTAGCAATTAGACATTATCAATTAGCAATGTAAAATAATAATTGTGAATTGAACTTAACCCGCCAGATCAATAATTTCACCCAGCATCTCATCTTTTACTTTCAGGGCTTTTACATTTGCCTGCAGGCTTCGTTTGTTCTGTATCTGTTCCTTTGTTTCTTCTGCGAGGCTGGTATTTGACATATCTTTCTGCGGGTTTGGTCTGCGGCTGATATGTGAAATCTTTGTACCATCGGGTTTGGTTTCCACCTGATGTGGAATACGCTCCTCAAAACCGGGAGTATCAATATTTGCGACATCGTGCGCAGTGATGTCCTGGCGCTTTATTGCAGCCTTAATTCCTGAAATCGATGCATTAAACGACATATCCATATATGCTTACCTGGTTAACATTCTAAAACTGTCTGTATTATATTATACCACCAATTTGATGAAAAGACCACAGTATCCCTCTCAATTCCATTAAAGATGAATTTAAATCAGAATTACCTGTCTGGCGGCAAAAAGGTTGATTTATCATAAAAATTCAGGATGGCTGAATTTACTTGTATTCAATATTGGCTTTACTTTCGTGGCATTTTATATTACTATATGTTTATTCCATAAAGATTGAATAGATTGTAATTCACCTCAAGAGGAGAGAACAATGAAACAGATGAGGTCATTTCGGAGGAGCATTTCATTTCACGCAATACTGATATCCCTGTGTATGATTATTTCATTATCAGCGCAGATCAAAAAAGTAAATTATGCTGTTATCGGTCTAAAGAATGCTGAAGGTGTCTCTGCCGGCGAAGCAGATATTATTGCAGATCGCCTTCGTATAGAACTTTTTAATACCGGCGCCGCCAATATGATGGAACGTGACCAGATGCAGGAGATTCTGAGTGAACAGGGCTTTCAACAGTCAGGCGCCTGCACTGATGAAGCATGTATGATTGAACTCGGGCAATTGCTGGGAGTTGAGAGGCTTATCAGTGGTTCCATCGGTAAACTCGGCTCTATGTTTTTACTCAATTTCCGTGCGATCGATGTACAGACAGCGAGAATTATCAAGGTCGTGTCACATGATATTACCGGCGGGATAGAAGATGTCGTGAAATATTTGCCGAATATTGCATTGCAGCTTACCGGTGAAAAACCAAAGAAAGTAGCGAAGCCTCAAGAGCCAGAGCCAACACCTGAGCCGGAGGTTGTTGAGACGCCACCAGAGCCGGAGCCTGAACCGGAAGTTGTTGAGAAACCTCCGGAACCGGTTCCTGTGCCAACGCCCGAGGAGAAACCCGTCACTGAAAGTGCATGGAAAAGAAAAAACAAAAATAAGAGTGGTGTCAGGATAAACTTTATTTTATTTCCTGGAAATGTCAGACATGATGTTGAATTACATCAGGGGACATCTACAAATTTATCGTGGAGTGATTGGAAGGAACAGTTTGATTATACTAATGACAAATTATTTATAAGTCCGCAAATAAGGGCTATTATTAAAGCTGGTTCGATAATTGCGATAAATATCGGTGCGGGGTATACCAGAGGAGAAGTTGAATATTACACTGAGGATACTCAGTCATTCTTTGATCATGATCATAAACTTGAAATAAAGCATAATATTATTTCAATATTAACCGGAGTAAATCTGGTTTTTCGTTTCTTTCCTGCAAAAATCAATGTGGGTTTCATGCTTGACGGTAATATTCCAATTACTTCCTATAAGGCTACTAATATGGATGAGGCTGATCAATGGAATTACAGTTTTCTTGAAGATATGGAAGGAAGGGGTACGGATGTTGATTTTAAGGTTTCCGCAGGTGGCAGAGTAGGAATCGAGTTTCTCCTGGGTACTCCAAGGGTGGGGATGGGTTTTGAGTTCCTTATACGGCCGTTGAGTTTTACATATGAAAGACGTGAAATCTCGATATTCGAGGAGGATCTTGTAATTAAAGATGATATAAGTATGCCTTTTATTGGACTCGGTGTTAGTATCAGTTTATATAATTAGTTTCCAGCTTATCTTTTAAGATTATCTCCTATAGTAGTATAAGCCGAGTATTATTATGGGAATTTTTTATATGTCCTATAAAAAACTACGTGTTTTAAACCAAAAAATTATTCGGTATTGATATCAAGCAGTGAAATATCCCCCTCCCTTTTTCTTCAATCTTATATATTTCATAATGTCTATTTATTGACAGAACCTTACTTGTTTAAGGATAACGTATGCACATGACTAATAAAAATGTGGTATTTCATCATTATCTTGCTTTGTTATTTGTAATACTTCTGAATTCCGTATCACTGTTTGCCTATAACCATCCGGAAATAAAATGGAAAACAGTCACGACAAAACATTTCTATATCCATTACTATGACAAGACAGAACCGGCTGTCTATGCAGCCTGGAAAATAGCAGAAGAGGCATTTTCGGTTTTTGACAGCCTGTATATGTTCAGTGACAACAATAAGATTCATCTCGCCCTGGCAGACTATGATGATTACAGTAACGGGTATGCGGCATGGACACAGCGTACCATAATGGTATGGGTGCCGGATGCGCGTTATAATTTGCGAAGTAATACGACCTGGCTGCGGGATGTCATCACCCATGAACTTGCTCATATTATGTCGCTTGATAAGAAGAAAGGAATGCAGCTTCTGGACTGGACTATTGCGCTGGAATATGCATCACCCAATGTCAATGTCCTGTATGGTGAACCTATTGCATTCTCCTCCTTTTTTCCCATGTGGTTCGCTGAAGGAACTGCGCAACTGGGTGCGGAAAAAATGGGAAGTGACTGTTGGGACAGCAGGCGTGATATGATCCTGCGGTGTGCAGTTCTGAACAATTCATTATTATCCCTCGATGCGATGGGGAACTTTACCCATGATATCATTGGCAGCGAAAAGGTCTATAATCAGGGATATGCGTTTACAAAGTTTCTTGAGGAGCGTCTGGGGGAAAAGAAAATCGCTCAGATATGGAATAAGAACCGTGGACGAAAACCTTTCGGCATGTCGTTAGAACGGTATATGAGAAAAGCATTCAACCTTTCTCTGGATGCGCTGCATGAAGAGTGGCTGGACAGCCTTAAAACCACCTACGAAAAAGTAAAAACGAATGGTACAACAAAGGTTACCCCGGTCTGGGCACTTGGTACTATGAATGCTACCCCGAAAATCTCACCGGATGGAACATACTGGGGATGGCTGACAAATCACAAGGATGATTTCAGCAGGACTGACCTGGTCATCGCGCCTTATGGTAACCAAACCCCCGTTGCTCGAATCAAGTATGCCCGGACCGATTGGGATTTCAGTGCAGACGGGAACTCGGTGTATTATATAAAAGCTCGGACACCCAACAGAAACGGATCGTACCTCAATGACCTGTTTCGCTATGCAATTAAAGAGAATCAGGAAACAAGACTCACCCGTTCTGCACGGATCTATGCTGTTGCGGCATCGCCGAATGGGGAGGATTTACTCTGTGTTCAGTATAAGGAGAACATCTTTTCTCTCGTACGCTTCTCTCTGAAAAAGAAACAGTTCACTCCAGTTGTGAAAGGTATTGCCGGTGAGCCATTCCTGACCATTTCATACCTTCCTTCAAATACTAACACATGCATTGTATCAAAAATTATCAGTGGTAAAGCCGGATTGTTTACACTGGATATCGATAGTGGCGCTCTTGAACCGTTGGCAAGCACAGAGGCTCAGGAAGAAAGCCCGTTCTGTGCTCAGGACGGGAGGATATATTTCAGTGCTGATTATGACGGGATATTTAATATCTATTCGCTGATGCCTGATGGCTCCGATCTTAAACGCCATACCTCCGTAACGGGTGGTGTATTCTCTCCGGTAGTTGACAAAAGTGGGACTCTCATAGTATCGGAATATACCGCTGGCGGTTTTAGTATTGGGACATGCAGTCCCGCCGGTATCCCGTATGAAATGCCGAATACGCCGGTATGCCTTTTCGAGCCGCTGCCGACCCCGAAAGGAAAGGTACGCATAAAATCACGGCCATACAAGGCAAAATATCTCAGGCCGGCATGGGAAATCATCACCAGTGCGACGTGTACTGATATGGACAAGGCATTGCAGGATCAGGTCACTGAAGGTGAAATACAGGACTCTTCATGGAATATTTACCTGGATCTTTTTGCAGAGATTGGTATGGTTCGATCCGATGCGGTGGGAAAGAAGAATATGTATCTGGGCGCTGCTGTTGTTTTCAATGCCGGCTGGCAGGATGATAATGATTCGAAAGATACGGCACAATACAGCAACCGTTTCTCATCTATAAAACCTGAGTTAACCCATGCTTTTTATAATGCACAGCCGCATGATCAGAAAAGAAATTATCAGAAGCGTCACGGCAGGTTATCACCGGCATTAAAGCGGGATATTTATTATGCGACGCGTCAGGATCCTGTTGTTGAAGATTTAACCGAGGAAGAGGACGCTGTTATGACCATGCTGTATATCGTGCCTTTTTTTGGCATCCAAAATCATAAATTGAAACCAACAATCGGTGTCGATGGCATGGTGGCCCTTGTTTCCATGATACCGGCGGTATTTTATATAGATCCCTATTTTGAGTGGCATATAACTCGTGATCTTTTTATCGGCGTTTCACCAACGTTCAGTATCATGCCGCTGTTACTGCTAGTCGGTGAGGAGGATGGCTGTTTTGCCATGACACTACCGGTCTGGGCACAGTGGCAGTACTATCGGTACTTCAATGAAGATTTCTACTATAATAAAGCAGGTTTAACTCGGTTGAGCGGCTATATCGGCCCGGATGTTACACCCTATTTCAAGTTTACTGAATCTGATACGGTGATAACGACAGTTACTTCTTTGTCTTTTGGGGTGGAGTGTATGCATGCATTCCCGTTATTCAAATATGGATCATTCAGTCTTAGTACTGAAAATTATGGTATAAAATGCGACCGGAAGGTCTCAGGTCGGGTTGGTGACATTGATTCGGTTGATTATACATTTCTGCTTACTTCAACCAATAGGGCGGTATTCACTTTTCCCATTATTCGAAATATTAACCGCGGCAGGCTCTATGCGGATAATCTATATGGTAAACTGTTTTATCAACTCGATTTTGCTGGTACCAATGATTACTTTGCAGAATCAACTAAAGATGTATTTTTCGATAAAAACTATATATCGAACAATGCATCGGTTTCACACTGGATCGGTCTCGGTATTGAGCTGGGGCTTATTAAAAATCATATATTCGGCAGAAGCCTTATCGTTGAAGCCGCATGGGATATTTTTGATAAGGAATTCGCTGTAGATATGTCATTCTGGTTCTAATTGCAAGGATAGTAAGCGTTCACAGGTTCAGGGTTCCCCGTTCATCCCAGTGGGTCTGTACGAAAGCCCCTAGATAACATTGCGTAAAAGCAGAAAGC
>CBDVBE010000423.1:0-5452 GCA_965372145.1 uncultured bacterium
GAGATGAGAACGGCAATATCATGGACAATATTGACCATATCATGTATCGCCCGGAACAGAGATGGAAGGTTGTCAAAGCTGATAAACCTACTCAGTATAACGCTTCCGACCATGATCCCGTCTGGGCAATAATGGAGTTGCTGGATCCGGTAAATGTTAAAGATGCATTTAAGAAAAATAAAATTGTTGATGTTAACAGCGGGTGGATAAATGCTGGTGCCAGACCGGTAGTTCACTTTGAATTATTTAAAATTTCGAAAGTTACTATACGTCTGTTTAATTCATTAGGAAAGCAAATCAGCACTATCATACAAAACAGCACATTAGAATCAGGTGCACATTCAATTTCTTTACATGGCAAAAGTCTAAAAAGTGGCCTGTATTGCTTACACTTTCAGATTGATGGCAGAAATATAATTAAGAAAATTCCTGTAATAAGATAAATAAAAAGGACAATTATCAAATCATAGGTTTTTATCAAGGGTTATTACATTTACCTATTTTAAAAGAATGCTAGTATGATTTTTTCAATTGATAATGGTGCCGGATCGGGAACAGGCAATCCATATCACTATTTTGCTTTTTTTGTAAAAATTATTTTCCAATTCTCTGTTCCTGTAGGTGATGAAACACAAGAATAATCTAGTCTATTTATCAATGAGTTACACATAAAACCATTCTGCTTATGTACTCAATATTTTGAAATATATTTGTATTGATATGAATTAACTACTTGATTTTAAAATGTATTTTGTATATAATTTAATAGCATAAAAATTTAATTCCTCCGTTTAATAGTGGTATATTCTGAAAAAAATGTTATTTTAATAATGCTGGGGAGAAAAGATTGAGATGAAATGCGATTATAGCCTTTTTCACCCTATTAATTAAGGTTCTGAATATTGATTCTATTTTTACATACATTGATTACAGAAAATTTCTGAAGGACTATTATGATTTTGAAAAAGAAAGGAAGCCATATTTCTCTTTCAGGTTCTTTAGTCAAAAAGCAGGCATTAAATCACCGGTATTTTTAAAAGAGGTATACGATGGCAAGAAAAATTTATCGAGAAATATGATAGAAAAATTTTGCGCTGCGATAAAATTTAAACAAAGGGAAGCAACCTATTTCAGAAATCTGGTTCACTTTAATCAAGCGAAAACCGCTACAGAAAAACAGGAATTTTATGTCGTACTGAAGTCAATGGCCAATCTGATAAATCAACACATCTTAAAAACAGAGTTCTTTGAATTTTATGATAAATGGTATACCTGTGTAATCAGGGAATTAATTACGCAGTATAATTTCAAGAATAAGTATGAATTACTGGCTGCTTCGGTATATCCTGCAATTACTGTACCTCAGGCAAGAAAATCGGTACAATTACTGTTAAAATACGGCTTGATAGCAAGACAACGTGGTGGTACCTATATACAGGTAGAGAAGGATATTACTACCGGTTCTGAGATTGCTTCACATGTTGTAAGAAATCATAACAGGAAAATGTTGGAACTCGCGGACAATGCAATTGTAAATGTGCCAGTCGATCAGAGATATTGCAAAGGTATCACCATGGGTATTACCCGTCAATGTTATGATCTTATAGTGGCCGAAACAGAGGCATACAAAGATCGGCTTTTGAGTATTGTTGATAATTGTAAAGAGCCGGATGAAGTGTATGAGCTCTATGTACAATTGTTTCCGCTTGCAAAAAAAGTTACAAAAACGGGTGAGGAGGGGAAATGAAACAATTAGCAGTATGTATAACCTGCCTCATGCTTGTATTACTATCCTGCAGTATGACTGATTCGTATTCCGGTACTGCTGAGAGTGGGAATGCAATAGTCGTTGGAATGGTGGTTAATGAATCGGGAACACCTGTTGAAAATGTACAGGTTTCGCTTATTCCTGAAACATATAATTCACTCATTCAGGGTGCGCTGCCGGACTCATTGATAGATACTACCGATGCCTCAGGATTATATCGTATCTCGGTAGCTGATTCGGGGTATTATAATGTTTCAGCAATGCACCGTGCGGAGGGCGCCGGTTTACTGGTTCGCAATATTTACCTTCAACCGAATACCACTGTCATTCGCGATGTTACCCTGAATGCACTAGAAAAATTAATACTTTCCGTCCCGGAAAATAGTGATCCAACTACCGGGTATGTATACATTCAGGGAACCACTGAATATGTAAAAATAACTGCTGGATCAAATCAGGTTGTTTTTGATTCAATACCGGTCGGCTTTTTGCCACCGATATATTATGTCAATACCGATGACATTTCAGACACGATCCTTCTTGCAGAAACTGACGCTATTGAAATTACTGTAGGTACTATCACGTTTCATGGTACGCTACCGCAATGGGCTTACCGGAAGAAGGCTTATATTAATACAACTCCAACCGGGGCGAATACTGTAACCGATGTTGTTGATTTTCCCCTGCTCATTCGGTTAAACAGCAGCAATTTCTCTTTCACTAATGCTCAAGGAAACGGGCAGGATATCCGTTTAACCAAACAAAACAATAGTAATTTACCTTATGAAATTGAAAAGTGGGACTCAGCAGGAATGCTGGCTGAGATATGGGTAAAGATGGATACTATCTATGCAAATAACAACACTCAGTATATTAACCTCTATTGGGGAAATAACACTGCTGTTGACAGCAGTATACCGTCACAGGTATTTGATACAACCGATGGATTCTGCGGGGTATGGCATTTCGCGCCTGCCGATACATTCTCTGATGCTACAGCCAATGATAATGACGGGTCGAATAACGGCTCCACTGGTGAAGCTGGTATAATAGGCGATATTAGAACCTTCGACGGTATCGATGATGACGATTATATATCAATTGGAACCAGTCCCAGTTTACACCCCACCACGACAATGACTCTTCAGGCATGGATAAAACCCAGTGCCCCTCCTGCGCGATGGGAAGGGATTATCGGCAACTTTTATGATAACAACACCTGGGAATCAGGGTATTCTTTTGCCTTTAACGATAATCAATGGCGCTTCTGCATTGTTACTGATACAATGTCGCCTCAGGACTGGGATGATAATCCTGGCTCCGGTGCAGTACCGCAAGATGTATGGAGTCATTTAACCGGCACCTATGACGGCAGTACCATTAAGTTTTACCTCAATGGAATTCTTGTCGCATCGGAACAGAAGGGCGGTCTAATTGACTGGGAACACCTGCCCCTTGGTTGCAGAATCGGTATGTATTATGATTCTAACGAAGCCTTTGAATTTACTGGAAGCCTTGATGAGATACGCGTGTTAAAAACTGCCTGCTCTGACGACTGGATTAAGTTGTGTTATGAAACACAAAAAGCAGGATCGAATGTTGTTGAGTTGAAGTAGTTCTTTTTGTTATGAATGTCATTTCGAGCGAAGCGAGAAATCTTATCTTTTCTAGCGCCAGTGGTAAACCTAATTTTTTATATAAATCAAAAACTGTCATTCCGGATTGCCCGGAATCCTTTTTGGTTTACGCAAAGGAATTAGAAAGATTCGCTGGTCAGCCAAAAATGCAGTCATATCAACGGCTGCTTCGCTGTCTGAACACTCCCGTTCATATAAAAACCTAATTATATTCAGCAATCAAAAACATCCATCTATATATTCCCTTACAAAAAAATATCCATCCCAACTTCATCCCTGACAAATAGCCAGTCACGCTTCTTCGATTGTTTGCACAGATGGTGTGCTTAAATAATTAAGCACACCATATACACAAAAACACATAACTTAATGATATTAATAATAGAAGTGTACTTTTTTTTAGTACACTTTTTTTGCAAAAACAAGTTTTTTAATGAAACTTTAATGAAAAATAACTACATTTATTTATGGAAACATCTCATGAGTGGGGAGATCAAAAAATTACTCCTACATTTTTTAAAAAGTAAACTATTCAAGATCCAGTTGTTCACAAGCCCTTCTTTTCGCTGTTCTCAGGTTCGGCGAATTCGGGCGAGTTGAACAGTGTGCCCTGCCCACTAACAGTAGATTGATAAAAAGGAATAATAATGCAAACATGGAATAGGAAAAATTGTTCCGGCTCGCGGACAGGCAAATCTTTGAACCTGGTTACAAAAGCACCATATCATCTTTAAACATTCGGGAGAGGATTGTTTATGCTACCTAATCATTTTAAAAAAGGATACAACGTGGGAGTACTGATCGTTCTCTTGATCTGTACTGCAGTTTACAGTTTATCTGTCACGCATGGGCCATATCTTTACGACCTTACCGAAAATGAGGTTACCATTATCTGGCTCACTGATGAACCTTGTTATGCAAGTGTGGAGTATGGCACCGGGGGATCATTTCCTGATAAAGTGGAAGCGGTGCAACATGGTGTTTTAAAAGTTGGCACACTACATAAAGTCCGCCTTAAAGGTCTTGATGGGGGATCGGTGTATAATTATCGTGTAAGTTCAACTGAAGTGGAAAACTATACGCCTCTATTTCCAACAATCGGTAATACAATTAATAGTACCGATAATACCTTTACAACATTTAACAAGAGGAAAACAAATTATACCTTTTATGTTGTAACTGACATCCACAATAGCACCACTCGGATGAACACGCTCCTTGACCGCGCGGACTGGACAAAAGCTGATTTCCTGGTAATGACAGGGGATGTTGTTGACGATTTAAGTAAAAAAGATTCCGCCAGGATATACTCTGTCGTGGTGGATCCGTGTGTAGAAAGATTTGCCGGCAGTAAACCATTCCTCTACCTGAGAGGAAACCATGAATATCGCGGGAGTCTGGGACCTCATTTATATAAATATTTCCCACATACCACCGGACGTTGGCATTACACCTTTTACCATGGGCCGGCATTCTTCTTTATTATAGATACAGGCGAAGATAAAGCTGATAATAGTTCACCCTTAGGCGGTATTATCCGGTGTGAACCCTATAAGATTGAACAGAAAATTTGGTTTGAGAATTATGTAAAAGAAAACACATCTCTACTGGCTGATTTTCCAGTTAAAATAGGACTTGCACATGATCCAAATTGGGGATACAACACCAATTATGATGCAATCGCAAACAGCGCTGGTCTCGTTTTACTTATTGCCGGCCATACCCATTCCTACAACCATAAAAGTCCCGGAAACGGTAAAAACTTCCACACACTCGTTGTGGGGCAGGGACAATTAGCCAGGATTTCTCTTTCGGCAACGCAGAGCGAAACTGTGGGTGATGTTGTTGTGTATAATTCAAATGGTAACGAGGTTGATTCCTGGCAATTTAAAGCAGATGGCACTGGTGTAATACCAAATCAACTGACTAAAACACACTCCTTTAAAAACATCTCGGAAACATTTAAATCTCATAGCGGATTTATCGTATTACCACATCGATTTTACGGGATGAAAAAATCAATAGCTGTATATGATCTGAGCGGAAG
>CBDVBE010000424.1:0-5449 GCA_965372145.1 uncultured bacterium
GATTTATTAAAATATAGTATGTAGTAAATCCTGCCCCGGCAGTGAGAAAAATCTAAAAAATAGTCACATAGAGACGAACTTTACGAGGGATAGTTTAAAACTTTTATTTTTCAGCAATATCATAACAAAGTGGGGATAAACTCCATACAGCCCTGAATAGTGATTTGCCCATATTTTTAAATGAATGCGGACATAGGGACTTGAAAAGAACACTATCACCTTTTTTCAATATATACTCTGCCTCCTCTTCAACTATCAGCATCACTGTTCCGGCGAGAACATACCCCATTACCAGTACTTCTTTACCTTTACCCGTTAAAGATATTTCCTGGCCTGGATTAATTTCCTGAAGGAGCAATTTTGCACCGTTAGGAGTCTCTGACTGATAGATGAGGTCCTCAAAAACTGCATTACTGTAATCTTCTCTTGATCGTTCATCCGGATGAAAAATATGAATAGGATTTGTCTGGTTTATCGATTTCATCAAATTGGCCATATCCATCCCCATAGTACTGCATATCGCAAACAGCGTACTTACCGATGGGGATACAATAGAGCTCTCAATTTGACTGAGCATACTTGATGAGATGCCGGATTTTTTTGCCACATACGATTGGGTTAAACGAACACTTTCACGGTAGTGTTTGAGTAGTGGACCTATTTTGGAAGCTGGATTGTTATTTGAAGAAATATCCATAATAACTTTCAAAGTTAAGAACGATGTATAAATATAAATTATTGTGTCAATAATGGTGTCATAAATGGTGTAGTGCCAATTATTGCAGACTTTGACGTAATGCTTATAATAATCTTAACCCCCGGATACTCTCCATTATTTCAGCACTATTATCCTTTTAAAAACTTTATTCCTTCCTGTGTCAATTTTAACTGTGTAAACACCTCTTGCGAGATAACTTTCAGGCTTCCAAATGAAGTGGCCTTTATCAATTGTTACTGATGAAACGACCGCAGTACATCTCCCCTGTGCTGAATACAATTTAATTGAAGCTATTTTACCTAGAGCAAGACCATCAAAAAGCATTCTGCCGCCGTTAACGGTAATAGATACCATTTTATCTTGAATAAATGAGTTATTCTGAATAAAGGTCCCCTCCAAAGCTACAGGATCCCTCATCCAATCCATCAGCTGCTTTGCACTTACCACCCGGGTCTCTTCCTTTGTTAACGCATAGATAATAAACTCCTCAATGGCCTGCTGGCGTTCCGCCACTGTTGCATTTGGCGCCTCCCAACCGTCAGCATTGGTTGCGTACTGGTCGCTATGCGTACCGAACACCATGGGACTGCGATTCCCGTTATACCGTAAATCAAATGAGTATTTAAGGCAGGCTAGAAATTCAGCCTTGGTCATTTTGGCATCAACGAACATATCATAATCAAGACCGCGGATTTTCCCGGTTTCCAACTCTATCTGGTCAAAAACCGCATGAAGTTTTGCACGCAATCCGGGATTAACTCCATACTCGTTACATTTATCATCAGGTGGGATTATTATCGGGTAACATGGCATCTCCCACAAACCATTGTGGCTGCTGACTGCAAAATCCTTCATACCGTTCGTATATTGAAAGGTATGACCGGGACTCCCGTTATGCAGGGTGTATGGCCAGTTATAATTGGTACCGTCATGAGTGTTTTGCCACCCTTCTTCGATGCTGCAATCGTACCGAAAACCTTTATTTATCACCACGGTAAACGTATTATTGTTATACTTGAGAAAAGGAGTTCTAAATCCATACAAATCAGAATCTTGTACGCCTATCCCTTTTGACTTATCCCCTGCTGATGATTCATTCGGATCATAAGGTTTTTTCAGCCAGTCCTGACAGATCTGAATCTGCTCTTCCCACTGGGATACCGAAAAAGCGCTGCCGTCCGCATGGTCATGGGTGTGATTTCCAACTTCGTGCCCCTTATCCATTGCTGTACGCCAGGACTTTTTGTTCAATCCTGCGCTTCCTGTCCATGTATCAATGTACTGAGTGGTGAAATAGAAGGATACCTTACACTGTTCTCCGTCAAAGGTACCGCTATTACCCTCACCCGGAGGATTGTTTTTTGAGGAGAAAAAGTCAGTAGCCCAGGTCATGCCACCGTCATTTACTGATGGATTAAGCCCGGAATAACCGTTATCGTCAAAACCGAGAACAACAAACATAGGCGCCTGTGCGACCGTCAAGCCGCCCGGAGGATTCTGCGATGCCGAGCAGGTATCCGAATAGTCGTTTTCTCCCAAACTATAGCAGTAAGCTGCTAAAATAGTTACCAGTAAAAAAAACTTACAATTATTTGCCATTAGTAGCATTTGCAATTATAACCTTCCGCTTTGAGTTATAATCCCCTATAAGCTAATCTACAACAATTTTCTCTTTTTAAAAAGATTATTTAAAATTAAAGCACCAAATCTACCGGGAATAAAAAAGGGCAGATACGAATAGTAGCCACCCTTTTAATCTCAAAAAAAATGAATATTCTTACATTACCATACACCTGAGAGTGGTATTAAAATTAGTATTCCTGATATTGATGAAATATAATCCACCGGCAATATGGTTTAATTTCAGATTGTTTACCCCGGGATAGAATTTAACATTCTTGAATGTTTTGACTGTTTTCCCATTTGCAGTTAGAATAGTAACCGTGTATTTACCCTCACGGGCTAGTTTAAGACGAAGAATTGACTTTGTGAAGGTCTGCACTGCAACGTGCTGCCGGATCATGGAGACAACGGAATTGTTAATCGCAGTTACAGCGCCTTCAGCACCATAGAGTATCAGATTTTTAATAGACATCGTATGCACTTCCTGCTTCTGTGCAGAAGTGATAAGCTGCACTTCAACACCATTAATAGCCTCTGTATTAACTGAAGTGTTGGTGCCGACAGTGTCATACATGTTATAATGAAAAGCTGAAACAGGAATCGGCCCACTCTTGGTTTCCGGACCGACATTACTGAGAACAACCTCCCACGGCTGATCGTTTGCCATGGAGAATCTCAAAGCCAGCGGTGCAGTAGATGTATACGTCAGCTCAATATGGGTGAGCCCTTTAAAATAGCCGGGATTCTGATATACCCCATATCCGGCATATGGATACTCACTTCCATTGGCAGCGGCTACGGTTACTACCGCATTGCTGATATTGTCTGTAAAACTTTGCTGTGAGGTTGAAGAAGTGAGGTCGGGATTCTTGAAAAAGGACCAGTTCGCAACAGCCATCTTTCCCTTATCACCGAACTGTTCATCCTTCTGCATCTCCTTAATCTTTTCAATCAGGGTGTGTCCGGAAACAAAATAGCAGTCCTGTGAAAGTGCCCAGTCCACGAACTCTTCCATGGCTGAAATACGAATCCTCCAGGTGTTCCATCCTTCAGTGATATTCAAACCGTATGATGATTTATTAAAATCGTTCATGAGTGTGGCATTGTCATACACGGGTGTATAATAGTCAGTATGCACACCATAATGGAGAGGCGCTTTATTACCGTTAAGGCGCTGAGTAACATTGTATTTCATGGTTTTCATCCAGTTATCTCTGGTAATACCCCAGAGAATCCAGATATTGAAGTCGTAGGCCGTGATCTTAGCACCGCCGGAAACCCACTCCTCAAAAGTCTGGGGCTCTCCTCCATCGGGTGCTGCTATGGAAATTCTATAGTAGTTGTCATATACAGCCTGGTGAATTTCTGGAGGAACCACAATAACATTACTCGGGAGTTCCCACAGTCCTGCAGGCATATCATCAATGTGTACCCTTTCACCAACACTTCTCTGGTAAGTAACACCTGGTGATCCATTATTAGTGGTATAGGGCCAGAGCAAATTGCTGCCGTCAAGGTTGTATTCATACCCTTCCTCAAGACCGCAGTCATACTGATAACCAAGCTCTTTCAGAGCAAAGAATAAGCCGGAACCAACTTCAAGACGGGGAGCACGGAATGAAAAGCAATTGCCGTTAGCAACAGAAATACCCAGACCTTTATCCAGTTCTTCTTCAGCCAGTTCAATGGCACCTTTCCAGCCATTTTTGCTGATATAGCGACCGGCGTTGATTTTCCAGCCCATAGTCTGTGCTGAGGCCCCCGGTTTCTGGCCAAACATTTCAGCTTCATTGATAACTTCACCCCAGGGCATAACATCATTCTGGGTTGAATCAAATCCCTCACCACCCCATCTAGCAAACCCCTTATTATCGTTTGGCAGAGGAGAGTTTGATTCCATATGGTCTATTGTATGGTTACCGATTTCATGCCCAGCTTCTTTTACATCCTGAAAAGCTTCAAGAATATAGTTTTGCTGGAAAATTTTACCACCCTTTGTTTCTTGAATCTCCATTTCCCGACCCCAGGCAACAGCAATTTTCGTGTGTTTGCTGTTAATAGGAGTGCCGTCAGGATAATCCAGATCAGGATCAGGTACCCAGAAGCCATATTCACTCTCACGGGCCTGCCAGTTAGTGGGCCAGACCGGGACAAAAAGACCGGTTATAACATTGAATGTAAACTGAAGCGGTGAGCCGTCAGGATTTTTTCTGGTAAGCTCAGTGGGTACGACTTTCTTAAATTGCCACCATTTTTCCCAAACAGGTATACTATCAGGATAAATTTGTGGTATGTTACCTGCTGTAACCCATAATAGAGCTTGCCATACAGTGTCATTGTAAATAACTGAGTCATGTTGTGCATAGGTAAGAGTAGGATCCCATTCCTGAATTGAAAGGACTATTCTACCTGCAAGAGTCTGAGCTGCCCAACTGACACCCATACCACCCTCTTGAATATTAAGGTCATTGGGTTTTTTACCAACCCAATTACCCTCCTTGATTACTCCGCCAACCCAGGAGCTGTTCTGGTAATTACCGCCGGGTTCATCCTCATATTGGGTTCCCTGTTTACCGGAATACTGATTATCATCCCAGGTAAAAACAATGTATTGCTTGACCTGGCTGGGGTCCTTTCCAGCCGGTGGATTTGGTGAAGGAAACAGGTAATCAGCAGTAACAGTTCCGGCAAGCGCAAGAAGCAAACACGCAGAAAGCATTTTATTAAACATCTCTCCTCCCCAAAAAGAGCAAATATTTATTATGGTAAAGGTAATTGCAAAAGTCGTCTTTGGGATCCCTAAATCCCTTACTAAGGGACTTATAAGGTTTTTTTTTCTGTTGTATTTCGACTTTTGCAATTACCTCGGTAGATTGTTTCTTTTCAACATTCCGATACTTAGTAATTCATGATACGTATTTGGGCAATAATATTACAGGCAACATTCTCGAAATCATTGCCTTATAAATAAATTAAATCATTTTAAGATTTTTAAATTGATATATCTTCAACAAAACATTTGCATTTTTATAGAAATATTCCTAATTTATACCAATTTCTTTTATTACCAGGCAAAGTGACCAGATTGCTGTTATAGACGAGGTGTAT
>CBDVBE010000425.1:0-5446 GCA_965372145.1 uncultured bacterium
ATAAGTCGAATTATAACTATAAATACTCCTTAAAAGTCCCTTAATAAGGGATTTATGGATCCAAAAACGATTTTTGCAATTACCTCTATAAACTAAAATTTCTGGAAAATAAAATCATGCCTCAATTGCGTCATATTCTGGCGGAGAAATCACACTCTATTTCATTACCTGAGAAAACAGTGCATATTGGGAGCCTGGAAGATAATGATATTGTGCTAAAGGGTTCGAGGGTGCCTGATATTGCTGCGGAAATAACCTTTGAACGGGGAATGTACAGTATTTCAACCCTTCAATCCAGTTCAGTCAGAATAAATGGGAAGAAATGCAAAACAGTAATTCTTAATCCCGGTGACAGGATTGAAATCGGTAAAGACATTTTTATCTTTGATCATACTTCAAATGGGAAGAAAGCTGTTCAGGATCCGGAATATGCTGCGAATATTTTTGAAAAAATAGCTCATTTTGTGGAAATCGTCGGCCGGGAGAGAGATCTGAGAAAGTTGCTCAGTACCATTATCAGGATTCTAATTGAATCGGTTGGGGGAAAAGATGTTTTTATATTTAAACTTGATTCCGATAAAAAACCGCAGATATTTGTAAGTTCCAACGGGGGATTGACTGAAGAGAGATTCAGTGATACGATAGTCCAGCATGCGCTGAAACTGGGAGAAGGTATTCTGATACCGAATGCACTTGAAGATCCCGAATTGGGAAACGCACGCAGTATTGCAGACCTGCAACTCACCTCTGTAATGTGCAGCCCAATAAAAGTAGCTGATAACATAATCGGTATTATATATCTCGGTGCCCGGAAAAATACACAAACATACTCTGAATGCGACCTGAATATCCTTAACACCTTTGCAGTTATGGCCGGGACATTGATTAATCACGTTGAATTTATTTCTCAGCAGCGAAACACCATCAGGAAATTGACTGAATACAGTACGTATTATGAAGGTATTATCGCAGAATCGAAAGGCATGCATGATATCCTGGAAAGTATTGACTCAATGGCTGACTCTGACATAGGGATACTGTTGGATGGTGAAACCGGTACCGGCAAGGACCTGATCGCTAAATTTATTCATAAGAAAAGCAGCAGGTCACAAAAGCCCATGGTGGTGGTTAATTGCAGCTCAATACAGAAAGACCTGCAGGAATCAGAAGTGTTCGGCCACATTAAAGGCAGTTTTACCGGTGCGGTAAATGATCATCGCGGACTTTTTGCTACGGCAAATGGCGGTACACTTTTTCTCGATGAAATTGGTGATATGGATATCACTCTTCAGGCGAAATTTCTCCGAGCCCTTGAGACCGGCAAAATACGTCCGGTCGGCTCATCGCATGAAAATGATGTTGATGTCCGGATTATATGTGCCACGAATAAAAACCTTGAAGAAATGGTTGAAGAGGGAGCGTTTAGAAAAGATTTGTATTATCGTATTAATCAGTTCCGTTACAGGCTGCCGCCTTTGCGTGACCGGGGTGAAGATTGTATTCACCTCGCCTATTATTTCTTAGAAAAATATAAAGCGGAGTATCCAAACAGGAAAATTATTGATTTTCATCCGGATGCTGTTAAATTTATAAAATCATATAATTGGCCGGGAAATGTTCGAGAACTTGCAAGTGCTGTCCATAAAACAGTACTCTCATCTACCAGTCCCCTTGGTTCCCTTGATATTGCCACTACCTCATATAAAGCCCAGTTTTTGACATTTGAAGATGCGACAAAAGAATTTCAGAAACAGTTGATTAAAAAGACATTGAAAAGTACCGGGGGTAATAAAGAACAGGCTGCACGTATTTTGGGACTGGGAAGGAGTACTTTTTTCCGATACATTTCCTCAATCGGGCTACATTAGTACCTTACAGATTGCTTTCTTGTTTTTTAGAAAGGAATCTGATAAGGTACTTACTTGCGGGTTTATCCGCGTTAGTTTTAATAAAACCCTTATCAGGTTCTTATGAAAGCACATCACCTCGTAATCACCCTTGTTGCTGCAGGTATTTTTATATTTGCCTGTTCATGCCATAATCTCGATGTGCCACTGGAAAATGATGTCCCACAAATCGTGAACAGTACCGGGATTGATCATATTCTTTATTACCCTGATACGATTGTATGTACCCTGCAGATTGAAGACCTTAATGACACGCAATTTAATGTAAAGTCAATTGTTAATGATACGTCTCAACTCATTCTAAATATTGGAGATACGACTGATTGGCCGGGGAATTGCTTCCAGTATAATAAAAATTTTGATACCAAAGAAATTATTCTTACGCTGCCTGGTCATGACATGGGGATACTAACGGGAAAATTATGTATTTGTGACGAACACGATGCTTCAGTCATATTGCCGTATACTATTCAAAGATCACTACTCGATACCTTTACTCTTCTGTCTCCCAACACTGATATCTGGTCATTATACAGCCCGGGAGATGCCGATCAAATAATACCGGAATATTATATCTCAAATCTGATGTTACAGTTTTTTCTCGATTCAGATGCGAATGATCGAACCGTTGGTATCAGGAGCAAATTTAGTATTAATGGTGATTTTTGTCTTTCAATCCTTTTCGGACTGAAAGAAAATATAGATGAGCTTACCGGTATCGAAGTATCATTCTTTGTATCTACCAGCCCTGACACCGGCGAATACAGCGGGATCAAAGCCGGATGTGATATTTACTGTGAAAAAGGATTACTGCATATAAAAGCCGGCATGGGTCTGAATCTTAAATCGCAGGTTATCACATTTTTTACCGGCAATATGAAGATTCAAAGAAAAGGCACGGAAATGTCACTCTATTGCTGGGATGAAAATGTACAGTCAAATCCAAATCCCCTGAAGACAGTCGCATTTCCATTATATGACACACTGTATGTACACCTGAGGATGAAGGCTGAAGCATTAGCAAGTAAACGATTTTGCCGATGGGATAATTTTATGGTTCAGCAAGGACACGTATCGTTTAAATTTGACTAAATGTAGTGATCGAAGCAATTTGTAACATCTTGTCAACAAACCGTCCCGTTTATGAGACTCAAATCCCAGATATGGGACGGTTTTAGCGATTAAATTGCTCAATATCGCTTTCTATAAGCAATAGTATACTTGGCATGAAAACTGCAATATGGTTATAGATTGTTCACTGGATTTGTTTTTACCTTTGTTCAAGGCATTGTATGTCGTTTAGAGATTTTTGGGGAATCTCCTTCCTTATATTTTCTTCAGTTTTTACGGTTTATATAACGGACAGCCAGTCTGCTAAGTATGCTGGTACAATCCTTAAGAACCACTCCATTCCTGTTAAACAGATTACGAATAATAATACGCAGCATGTTGTTGCCCGCTGGACATTCGATGAAGGTAGTGGCGACAGTGCGTACGACCAGAGTGGCAACGGAAACCATTTCAAATTGTTAAACGGAGTCGGCTGGGTGCAAGGACTCAATGGAACGGCACTTGATTTCGACGGTATTGATGATATGGGATTATGCGCTGATATGCCTGTTCAAACAAGTATGAATGCCCTTACTATTGAGGCAGTTGTCTGGGCTGACGCGTATCCTGCATCCAATGAGTGGGGGCCGATAATTAATAAATGGGGACCGGGCAGTACAGAGGATGATGCCTGGGGCCTTGACATCAGTCGATACACCAATGGATTACATGGTGTTGTGTGTGGGGGAGGAACCTTTGAGCTGAATAGTGATAGTCTGGTTCCCATTAAGAAATGGGTGCATCTGGTATTTACCTGCGGTAAATCTGAATGTGAACTGTTTATCAACGGCTCTAAGGTAGATTCTCTCATATATCCGGGAATCGGAATAATGAATGATTCCGATACTGAGATTCGTTTAGGGAATAACATTGATTCCAATTATTTCGATGGTAAAATTGATGAAATAACTATATATGATTACGCCCTTCCTAGAGATATCATCCTGGAACATTACAATGAGCTTATGGATTCAACTGTTGAAATTAATTTTGGTATGCAAGCGCATTATGCTAATCCCGGTGATGAAATCTGGGTACCTTTGTATATCACAAATTTTGAAGAAGAGTATGATGTCAGTGCGGTCAAATTCTCATTAACGTTTAATGCCGCTATCATAGAATATATTGAAGCTTCTTTTGACAGCAGCATAGCGAAAGATTGGCAATTCGCAGTAAACGATTTAGGTGATTCACTGTTTGTCGGGATGGGAGGAATTACTCAATCTATCGGGTACAGCCAGGGTGAACTTATCCGGTTCAAATTCAAAGTAAAATCCGGTGTCACCAGTGGGAGTTACTCAGACCTGGTTATTAAGGATATTGATATTGATGAGGGAAGCGGTGTTATACCGTCAACAACCCATGGAAAGATACTGGTTGATAAGATTGCGATACTCTATGGAGATGTTTCAGGCAATAATAAGGTTTCTCCTTTTGACGGTGCCGGGATAGTACAGTATGTTGTCGGTAATCTTGACTTGCCGTGTGATGATTATCCAAATTTTACTCAGACTGTTGCTGATGTAAGTGGGGATACTTCAATAACAAGTTATGACGCTGCACTAGTGTTTCAGTACAGTGTCGGCATGCTGGAGAAATTTCCGGTTGAATCCTATGGGAACGGTCAGGGATATGGGCCGGAACAGTTTCCTGATGCCGCTTTACGACTGGTTAAAACTCCTGAAAATAATGGCAATACTGTTTACTTCGATCTGTTTGGTGAGAACATACGAGGTACTATTGCAGCAGATATTGTACTGTACTACGATACCACAAAAATTCTTGCAGAACTTGGCGGTAGCATAACGACAGACTTATTCCTGAACATAGAATCATCACTTGACGTTGTTAAAAAATACCTAATCATCTCCATTACCACTACTGACGATTTTGATAAGAACACTGAAATGAAAATTGCCACTATTGAAGTGCCGGCTGTTGACACAAGTCTGGCTGACGGGGGCCTACTCTTTGTGAGTGCGACGATTAATGAAGAGGAGATTAAAAACCTCTCACCTACGGTAGTTACCGGAAACATTACTAATAAACAGTGCATGGTTAAAAACAGAATACTTATAAATAACAGGTGTGGATTAACCGTTCATAACGGTGAGAAAGTTTCTGTCACCGTTACCCTGTATGATATCCGGGGACGCAGAATATATACCCGCCGATTCAGCGCGACACAAAAGGTTGTCAAAGTCCGCTTAAACGATATTGCTTCCGGAATGTATCTCTTCAGGATTAAAATGGGCTCACGTATTATTACCCGTTCATTCCTTCGTATGTAAAATTGTGCCATATTAAAATAGATTTGTTCTATAAATTAGTGCCTGTCCGGAAACGTCCTTCCCGAATGTTTCGGTGGGGGCTCCAATCCTCGATTTGTACCAAAACACTGGCTTGCCCCCAGGAAACTGCGGGAATGA